>WFUT01000214.1 GCA_015484845.1 Desulfobulbaceae bacterium | reverse complement strand
GGCGGCAGGAAAGGGGGGTGGGGGAAAGGCACCGCCCATTCCCCCCGCTTTCTGCCCACGGTGGACGGGCGCAGGGGAGAGGACGGTGCGGCGGGCGGTCCCTGGAGGAGAATCAGTCGGTGAAGCTGTCGGCAAAGAGTTTTTCAATGGCCGCGTGGCCGTCCTCGCTCAGGTAGCGGGTGCCGGAGCCGACAAAGGTGTCATAGGTGATCCTGGGGGTGTCTTCCTTCCAGGAACCGTCGGTCCAGGTGAACCACTGCTTGCGGCCCTGGTCGTAGACATGCAGGGGACGGTTGAACAGCTTGGCCAGTTCCACGGCCCAGCCGGTGCCCCCCTTGACCGAGTTGTCGTCGAGGATGGTGCCGATGACAAACACCTGGTGTCCCCGGTTGACCATGTGAAAGATACACTGCAGGACCTTGCGGATCTTCTCGGTCTCGTAGTAGGTGCGGTTCATCATCCTGGAGGCGATCTCCATGCTGATGTCGCCCCGCTGCAGTTCCTCCTCCGACAGGGTGATGGAGTTCCTGTCCCGGTTGAGCCTGTGGCCCTCGAAGGTGAAGATGACCTCGTTGACACCGTACTTTTCCGCGTTCTCGCCAAAGACAGATTCCGCCCCCTTGAGGCCGCCGTGGTAGAGTGTACATTCACTTGCATTCATAATCCGATCACCTCGTTATCAGAACGTGACTGTTTTTTCGTTGCCTTGAAAAAGACCCGCCAGGGAGCGGGGTATCCCTCTATAGTAAGCTCCGGGTTCTGCTTGTCAATAAAATCTTCATAGGATTCAAACTCCATCCACTCGGTCCGGCGCTGTTCCCGGCTGCTCATGGGATGGCTGCAGAAACACCTGATATCGGCGAAGCCGGTACGGGCGAGCCAGTTGCCCAGGCAGGCGGCGGTGGGGACGAACCAGGTCCCCGGCACCTTGGCATAGGTCCGGGCCGGGAACAGGGCCACCGGCTCGTCACCGGGGATGGCCTGCGACTCGATGATGACCGTGCCGCCGGGCCTGAGGGCTGCGTGCAGGGAGCGCAGGGCCTCCACCGGGGACGGCCGGTGATAGAGGATGCCAAGGCAGAAGATGACATCGAAACAGTCGGGAAAGAGGTCCAGGTGCTCGATGCCCAGGGGTTCCAGGGCCAGCTCGCGGCGGCCGGCCAGGCTGTTGAGGGTGTGGAAGGTGTGGAAGTGCTGGATGGAGGGCTCAAAACCCAGGACCAGGGCCGGCCGCTGCGGCAGCATGCGGAACATGTAGTAGCCGTTGTTGCAGCCGATGTCGGCGACGGTCCGGCCCCGCAGGTCCGGCAGCTCGGGCAGGATCCGGTTCCACTTGCGCTCGCTGCGCCACTCGGCGTCGATGTCGATCCCGAACACGGAAAAGGGCCCCTTGCGCCAGGGCATGAAGCAGCGAAGTGCCGAGCGGACCCGGTCGCGTTCCTGCCCGGATATCTCGTCCCCCCGGCCGATGCGGACGATATCGCCGGCAAAGTCGCAGTCCCGGGCGCGCAGGTGGCTGATGGCAAGCATGGGCTCGCGGTAGCGGAGAAACCCCTTTTTCGGCTGGCTGATCCAGCGCCGTTTCTCGAGGATCAGGGCACGCAGCCGGTCGTGGCGGGCCGAGGGCAGCAGCTCGAGGAAGGGGATCTCCTCCAGGTGGCGGTCGTCCAGGTCAAAGGGAAAGGTCATGGGGGCAGGGGGTTACCTGATGGCGACAAAGGAGGCAAAGTTGAACCAGCGGAAAAAGATCTCCTGCGAGGAGAAGCCGGCCCGGCGGAGCAGGGCGGCATTCTCGTCCACCGAGAAGGGAACCAGCACGTTTTCCAGCGCCTCGCGCTTGGCGGCGATCTCGAGCTCCGAGTAGCCCTGCCTGCGCTTGAAGCCATGGTACATCTCGATGAACTGCCGGTTCAGCTCCGGCGCGTGCGAGATCACCTTTTCGCTCAGGATGAGGACGCCGCCGTCGGGCAGGGCATCGTGGAGCCGCTGCACAAAGTCCTGGCGCAACAGGGGCCGGATGAACTGCAGGGTGTAGTTGCAGATGATGGCGTCCGCCCCGGAGAGATCGCAGGTGGTGATGTCGGCCTGCCGGAACTCGATGACGTCGCCCCTGGAGAACATCCCGGCCTTGCGGCGTGCCTTGGCCAGCATGGCCGGCGCATTGTCGATGCCGACAAGGGAGACCTCGAGCTCCTCCAGCCGCCGGGCCAGGGAGAGCAGGGTCGTGCCGGTGGCGCAGCCGAGATCGAGGATCGTGGCGCCCCGGTCGAGCCGCAGCCGGAGGAACTCGGCCATGGCGTCGATGACCGCCCCGTAGAAGGGGATCGAGCGGTCGAGCATGTCGTCGAAGACCTCGGCGACCTCCTCGTTGAACCTGAAGTCTTCCCTGACCCTTCCGGTCCTGTAGAGTTCGTCCCTGGAGGTGGATTTTTCCGGGCTGTTCATGTTCCTGGGGATGCAGGTTGTTCGCTGTTGCCGCGGGTTGGCCGTGCCGGCCGCGCCGTGGCCGGCACGGCTGACAGATGTAAAATAGCCTTGCTATCTTGTCAAACCGAAAGTATAAATTGACGGTGTCAGGGAGGTTGTTTTCAGGGGGTGAAGGGTGGCGCCGGCATTGCTGTGCCGGGCCGCTGCCAGCTTCAGCCCGGGGAGAGAATTACCACAAGGAGGGGAAGATGGGCAGTAAATTCTGGGCAAACGTGGCCCTGTGCGTCTTTCTGGGAATCATTGTCGTGCTGGGGCTGAGCAGGCTGAGCTCGGCGCTGACGCCCAAGGGGCTCTTCGTGGAGGAGCCGAAGCCGTCCCCCGAGGCGGCGGCGCTCATGGACAAGGTGAAGCTGGTGGACTACCGGCTCTCGGAAAAACCCGGCCAGGTGGTGACGGCCGAGTTTTACGTGCAGAACACGTCGGACAGGGATATCAGGGACCTGAACGTCCTCTGCGAGTTCTATGACCATAACGGCAGGTACGTGGATCGCAAGCTCTGGCTCCTGGCCCATACCCTGCCCGCCGGCCAGGCCGACCGGTACACCTCGGTGGAGAGGCGGTTCGTCAATACCCGGGCCACCGGCCTGCGCTGCCGGCTGGCCGATTTCCGGCTGGTGAAGCCGCCGTTTTTCCAGTTGCACCGGGCCGAGGAGGGCGGCACCGGCGAAGAGCATGGCGCTGCCGGGGCCGGTGGCCATGGCGAGGCCATGCACGCTGGCGCCATGCACGGCGAGATGCCCCATGGCGGCCACGGCGAGGGCGGTCACTGATCCGGCCGTCCCTGACCACGCGGCAGATCCACATCGGTCCTGATTTCGGGCGCCTGGATTTCCAGGCGCCTTTTTGTCGTCCGGCCGGGAACCGGTCCGAAACGGCCCCGTCTCCTGGCATGCCCGGGCCGGGGGCCCTTGCTGCCGGCCATGGTGAAAGAAAAGAAAAAAGAAGACAGCCAAATGTCCCAGAAGATTCATTTTGACGAGATCATCGGCCGTTACCGTTCCGATCCCTACGACTACGTGGACATGCATGCCCGCCATACGGGAAAGGTGCGGTTTCTGGTCGATGAACAGGCCGAGGTCAAGGGGCCGTCGGGCGAGTGGAAACATATCCCCGGCACGCCGCTCTACGAGATCACCAGGGAACGGAACACCAAGGTGATCACCTCCGAGACCAACGGCACGGTATCCGCCATCAACTGGGACGCAGACAACACCTTTGTCGAGGCCGGCGAGAAGCTGCTCACCATCCGCCATCCGCTCAAGAAGAAAGAGATCATCGAGGCCATCCTGCAGGAGGTCCTCTTCCTCTTTCCCGCCCCGGAGCGGGCCCGTTACTATTTTTCCATGGATATCCAGTCCCGGATCGAACGGAAGGGCGCCCGCTCGGTCCTTGTCAAGCCCGGCGACGAGATCATCACCATGTCGCTCATGAAACGGGACACCCCGGTCTACTACACCGGCGAGCCCGGTATCATCCATTCCATCTACTTCCGGCCCGGCGACAGCATCGACCAGGGCGTGCCCCTGATCGGCGTCTGCGCCGAGGAAAAACTGCCCCTGGTGCAGAAGATCATCACCCGTGTCAAGGCCGACTGGGAGTGATCCCGCCCCGGCCCTTTTCCCCGTTTCCATGCCACAGGACAAGCCGTGGGTCAGCCATGCCGAGATCATGGACCGGCTGCGCGCCGACGCCGCCGGCCATTGCGGGCCTGCCGGCGGGGCAGAGGAGAGGATCCGCCGCTACGGGGCGCCGGTGGGGTGCGTAGTTGAACACCATCCCCGCCTTGACCGCTGCATGCTCCGGCTGCGGCACCTGGTCCATCGTGCCCGGGCGCGGAACACCACCCTGGCCAGCGGCACGGTGGTGGTCGCTGACAGCCTGAGCGGTTCCAGCGGCCGGTTCGACCGGAGCTGGCATGCCCCCGAGGGCGGCCTCTGGCTGGCCCTGGCCTGGGCCGATACCCTCCTGCCGCGCTACTCCGCCCTCCTGCCCCTGGCAGTGGGGATCGCCTGCTGCGAGACCGTGCGCGCTCTCGGTGTTGACGGTGCCATCAGGTGGGTCAACGACGTGCATGCCGACGGCCGCAAGCTCGCCGGTATCCTCAGCGAGACCATGGCCACGCCCGACGGCGAACGCTTCCACCTCCTGGGCATCGGTCTCAATGTCAACAACATGGATTTTCCCCCTGAACTCACCGCCGCCGCGACCAGCCTCAGGGCCGAGACCGGGTGTCGGTATGAACGCCGGGCCGTGGCCATCCGCCTGCTGGCCCGCCTGGCCTGGAACATCGGCCTGGTCCATTACTGCGAAGAAAGGGGGCTGGCAGAGGGCGGTGCCGCCGTGGCCGGCCCTGCCACCGCGCCGCTCATCGACCGCTGGCGCCGGCTGTCCGACAGCCCGGGCCGCAGGGTGGTGTATGGCTATGACGTGGTGAAGACTCCCCTCTACCGGGCCAGGGTGGAGGATATCGACCCGGAAGGCGGCCTGCGCATGGTGCTGGATGACGGATCGCTCCTGACCGAATACTCGGGCGAGATCCGCTACCTGGACTGATCCCCTGCTGTTTTCTCTTTGCCGTCGGCGTCATCGTCCGGCAGCAGGTGGCCCAGGCCGAGACAGGCGGGGCATTCCTCGGTGGTGAGCAGGAACCTGCTCTCGCCCTGGAAGAAGGAGATCTGGCCCGTGCCGCCGCAGGCCGGGCAGGGTGGTGGTTGCTTTTTCTGCGCCTTGTCGGTCCTTGTCATGGTGTTGCAGCGCGGTGGGGTGGACAGTGTCGGGCCCTGGCATGGACGGCCAGCGGATTACAGCCCCGGGGAGCCGTTTTTCGGGATAAGGTTGTCATCGCAGTTGGACTCGATGCGGCACTCGCCGTCCTCCTTCTGTTCGAGCTCCAGCCATTGCAGGGTCTGGGCCGGTATGGTCTCCATGGTCGCGGATTCCTTGCCGAGGCAGTTCTTCCTGAGATAGCTGGAGATCCGTCCCTCGCCCTGGATGAACTTCCAGCCGGTCGGCTGTTTCTCGATCAGGACCGGGATGGTGTCGATCCCCAGCATGTTGAGGGTGGCGATGTTGACAGCCGGGTCAAAGTCCTTCTCCGGCCTGACCCCGGGGAGGAGGTCAGGAGCAATGGCGTGGATGGGGTTGAAGTGGAGCTCGCAGCGGCTGCATCCTTCCAGGAGCTGCAGGACCCGCCGGCAGTGGGGGCACTCCTCGGAAAAGATCAGGTAGAGCTGCCGTTCGGGATTGGAGCATTGCCGGATTCCCCAGGTGCCGTTGTCGATGGTCACCTTTTTCCCGGCCGTGCCGACGGGCCGGAACTGCAGCAGGGAGAAGAGGAGCAGCGGCACCAGGAAGACCGCCACCGCCGTCACCACCTGCCGCCGTCCGGCCAGGAGGTTGAGGAGCAGGAGCGCGCCGCAGATGGTCAGGCAGTAGGAGCAGAAGGCCCGGGCGACAAAGGCCTGGTAGGCAACCAGAACCCCCTCGGCCGCGGCCCCGGCCAGGAGGAGCAGGGGCAGGGGGCAGGGCAGGTATCCCCTGCGTCTGCCGGTCAGGGTCAGCAGGAAGAGGAGCAGGAAGAAACCGGCGCCCATGAGGTTGAACCAGAGCGGCGGGATGCGGAGGAGTTCCTCCACCACCGCGCACCCCTGGTTCAGGCAGAGGGCCTTCTCCCGGAGAAAGAGGAGCAGGACCTGGCCCAGGATGAAGAGGGCGGTCAGGCCGCTGATCGCCACCATGGCGGTGAGGACGCCACGGGGAGCGGACTGGCCGGAACAGGCGTTGCCGAGGGAGCGTCTCATGGTCATCGCGGCTTGCTTACCAGGTGTGGGTCATGGTGTGTCGTTTCGGCGGTATCCCCGGGGATTCATGGACTGCCAGCGCCAGGTGTCCTCGCACATCTCCCTGATGCCCCGTTCCGCCTTCCAGCCCAGCTCGCGCCGGGCCAGGCCCGGATCGGCATAGCACTCGGCGATATCACCCGGCCGCCGCTCCGTGATCCGGTAGGCGATCCGGCGGCCGCTGGCCTCCTCGAAGGCCCGGACCATGTCCAGCACCGAGTATCCCCTGCCGGTGCCCAGGTTGTAGGTGACCACGCCGGGGTTCTGCATCAGTTTCTCCAGGGCCCTGAGATGGCCCAGGGCCAGGTCCACCACGTGGATATAGTCACGGACCCCGGTGCCGTCGTGGGTGGGATAGTCGCCGCCGAAGACGGACAGCTCCTCCAGGGTGCCCACCGCCACCTGGGAGATGTAGGGCATCAGGTTGTTGGGGATGCCGCCCGGGTCCTCGCCGATGCGACCGCTCTTGTGGGCGCCCACCGGGTTGAAGTAGCGGAGCAGGGCGACGTTCCAGGCCGGGTCGGCCACGTGCAGGTCGCGGAGGATCTCCTCGATCATCAGCTTGGTGCGGCCATAGGGATTGGTGCAGGAGAGGGGAAAGTCCTCCAGGATGGGCACCGTGGCCGGGTCGCCGTAGACGGTGGCCGAGGAACTGAAGACGATGTTTTTCAGGCCGTGGCTTTCCATCACCCGGCAGAGGTTGATGGTGCCGGTGATGTTGTTGTGATAGTAGAGCAGGGGCCTGGCCACCGATTCTCCCACCGCCTTGAGGCCGGCGAAATGGATCACCGCGTCCGCGTCCGTGCTCCGGGCAAACACCTGTTCCACGGCCTCCATGTCCAGGAGGTCGGCCTCGAAGAAACGGATCGTCTTGCCGGTCAGTTCCTGTACCCGGTGCAATGCCTCGCGGCTGGAATTGCAGAGGTTGTCGATGACGGTGACCTCGTGGCCCGCCTCGAGAAGTTCCAGGCAGGTGTGGCTGCCGATGTAGCCGGCGCCGCCGGTGACGATGATGTGCATGATCTTTTCCCGGTAAAGGTGTTGTCGTTGGCCGGACCTTGGAAAGGGGGCCCTGCCATGGCCCTGTTTTCATCCCCTGCTGCGCCCAGGGTGCATCGCATCGCCGGCAAACCTGCCCGGCGCAGGATACATATGCCACTATAACCTGATCGACTTCAAAAGAAAATTCTGATATGGTGGTGCCATTGGAAAAAGTCCTGTCCGGTGGGCGGTCGTCCCCTGGCCGCCGTACCGCCATGGCCGGGAGACCTGCCCGGCCGCATCAATTTTCGAGGAGGTCCGTCATGCCCTATGTCAATATCCGTGTCGCCGGCAAGCTGAGCCGCAAGCAGAAAAAAAAGATCGCCAGGGGGGTGACCGACGTCATCTCCCGGGTGGCGGACAAGCCCAGGGAAACCATCATGATCTTCATTGACGAGGACAGCCGGGAAAATATCGCCGCCGGCGGCGTGCTCCTGGCCGACAAGTAACACGGTCCGGATGGCAATCGTGGACCGGAAAGAGGCGGAAAAACGTCTGCAGGAACTGCGCTCGCAGATCAATTACCACAACTACCGCTACTATGTCCTCGATGACCCGGTGATCTCCGATGGCGAGTATGACCGGTTGTTCCGGGAGCTTCTTGATCTCGAGCAGCAGTTTCCCGACCTGGTCACCCCGGACTCTCCCAGCCTCCGGGTGGGCGGGCCGCCGCTGGACCAGTTCGCCACCGTGCGCCATGCCCAGCCCATGCTCAGCCTGGACAACGTGTTCAGCGCCGACGAGCTGGTGGCCTTTGACGAGAAGATCCACCGCTACCTGCAGATGGAGGGCGAGATCATCTACGTGGCCGAGCCCAAGATGGACGGCCTGGCCGTGGAGCTGATCTACGAGAACGGGCTCCTTGTCCTCGGCTCCACCAGGGGCGACGGTCACGTGGGGGAGGACATCACCCCCCAGTTGCGGACCGTGCAGGCCATCCCCCTGCGCCTGCGCACCGACAGCGGCCGGCCGGTCCCCGACTCCCTGTCCGTGCGCGGCGAGGTGTTTCTCACCAGGGCCGGCTTTGCCGAGCTCAACCGCCAGCGCGAGGAAGAAGGGAAACCCCTGTTCGCCAATCCGCGCAACGCCGCCGCCGGCTCCCTGCGTCAGCTCGATCCCAGGGTGACGGCCTCGCGGCCACTGAGTTTCTTTGTCTACGCGGTGGGCGATATCTCGGTTATTCCCTGCGCGAGTCAGGGCGAGCTGTTCGACTACATGGCTGCCCTCGGATTCCGGGTCAATCCCCTTATCCGCAGGGATGCGACCCTGGCCGATGTGCGCGACCAGTACCAGCGGCTGCTCGAGATCCGTCATGATCTTGATTACGAGATCGACGGCATGGTGGTCAAGGTCAACTCGTTTGCGCTCCAGCAGCGGCTGGGCAGCACGGCCCGGGCCCCGCGCTGGGCCGTGGCCTGGAAGTTCCCGCCCATCCAGGCCACCACCATCATCCGGGACGTCGAGTTCCAGGTCGGCCGGACCGGGGCCATCACGCCGGTGGCCGTCCTGGAGCCTGTGGCCGTGGAAGGGGTGGTCGTGCAGCGGGCCAGTCTTCACAACGAGGACGAGATCCGGCGTAAGGACCTGCGCATCGGCGACACGGTCCTGATCCAGCGGGCCGGTGACGTGATTCCCGAGGTGGTCAAGCCCATTGTCGAGAAACGGACCGGCAGGGAGCGGCCCATCCGCTTTCCCGAGACCTGCCCGGTCTGCGGGCACCGCCTGGTGCGGCCCCGGGGCGAGGCCATCACCCGCTGCGTCAACCCCCACTGCCCGGCGCAGCGGCTGCAGAGCCTGGTCTACTTTGCCTCCAAGTCGGGCCTGGACCTGGAGGGGCTGGGCAAGAAGAACATGGAGAAGCTGTTCGAGGCCGGCCTGGTCAGGGACCTGCCCGACATCTTCCGGTTGCGCCGCGAGGACCTGGCCCGGCTGGAAGGCTGGGGCGAGAAGTCGGCGGACAACGTGATCAGGGCCATCGGGCGGGCCCGGAAGACCACCCTGTCCCGCTTCCTGGCCGCCCTGGGCATCCGCTACGTGGGCGAGGTGACGGCCGCGTTGCTGGCCCGTCGTTTCGCCAGTCTCGAGGAACTGATGAACGCCGACCGTGACGAGCTCATGCAGATCGAGGGGGTCGGCGAGCAGGTCGCCGCCAGCCTGGTCGATTATTTTTCCGATCCCTCGACCAGGAAGATGCTCGAAGAGCTGTTCGCGGCCGGTCTCACCATCGAGCCCGAGGTGGCCGGCGACCGTCCCCTGGAGGGCCGGGTCTTTCTCTTCACCGGCAGCCTGCAGTCCATGTCCCGCAACGAGGCCAAGCAACTGGTCAGGGAGCTGGGGGCGCAGGTGGTCTCGGGCATCAGCCGGAGGGTGACCGACCTGGTGGCCGGCGAGCGGCCGGGCAGCAAGCTGAACAAGGCGCGGGAGCTGGGCATCAGGGTCCTGACCGAAGAGGAGTTTCTCGCCTTGACCGGCAGAGCGAAAGGAGGAGATGATGGCACGTAAGCGAATGCATGCCATTGTGCATGGACGGGTGCAGGGCGTCATGTTCCGTGCCTACACCCAGTGGCAGGCGGAGACCCTCGGCCTGGACGGCTGGGTGCGCAACCTGCCCGACGGCACCGTGGAGACGGTCTTCGAGGGTGAGGAGCAGCAGGTGGAGGCCATGTGCGACTGGCTGCGGACCGGCTCGCCCAGGTCCCGGGTCTCCCGGGTCGACTGCGAGGAGGAACCGGCAGGCGGCATGGAGAGCGGCTTTTCCATACTTTTCTGAAATCACGGCCCCGGGGGAGCCCGGGGCAATGCCTGGATGGAGCATGAAGAAAGTCAAGATTCCCACCGGCGAGCCGGCCGGACGGATAACCTGCCATGCCTGCGGCAACAGCACCGATTTCGTCGAGGTGGCGGAGAACGTCCTGGTCACCACCCGCTATGTCCAGAACGCCGACGGCAGTTTCACGCCCCGGGAGAACGAGACAGAGATCCATGGCGAGGTCCGGCTGCTGTGCGGCAAGTGCGGTGCGGACATGACCCCGTTTCACGCCCATTTCCTGGAGATGATCTTCTAGAGGTGCCATGGCCCGCAAGCGCCTGATAACCGACAACGAGACCCTGCAGCGCCGCTACGGGGAACTGACGGCCGACGACACGGTGGTGGGACGGCTGCGGCTGCGGCCGGGCGAGGAGCACCTGCTTGTCGACCTGCAGGCCCGGGGCGTGCGGATGATCCCGTCGGCGACCTCGCAGCTCTGCAGCCGTTCCAAGGTCTTCCAGGCCCGGATCCTTGCCGGCCTGATGGTGCCGCACACCACGCCGGTCTACGACCAGCACGACATGATGCGGCTGGTCGGTCTCTACACCAGGGAGGTGGCCGGGCCGGTGGTCTGCAAGCTCGACCGGGCCAACGGCGGGACCGGTATCCTCCGGTTCGCCTCCATCGAGGATGTCTACACCCAGGCCGTCCTGGGGGGCCTCTCCTTTCCCTTCGTGGTGCAGCCCTTTGTCCGGGAGTGCCGGGATATCCGGGTCGTGGTCCTGGGCGGGACCGTGGAGGCGTATGAACGGCGGAACCCGGACAACTTTCGCCACAACCTGCACTGCGGCGGCCGCAGCATAGCCGTTGCACCCTCGCCGGCACAGCTGCGACTCTGCCGGCGGGCCATGGAACGGGCCGGTTTCCCTTACGCCTTTGTCGATCTGCTGGAGACGGGGGCGGGTGACTGCTGGCTGTCCGAGATCAACCTGCGGGGCGGCCTCCGCGGGGCGCGGCTCAGCCAGCAGGACTATCTCCGGGCCGTGGAGGAGATCCACCAGGAGTTGCTGGCCTCGGGCAGGGCCTGAGGCGACAGGGAGGATGGCGGCGGGTATGGGTGGCCGGAGGCCGGCCGGGGAGGAAAAAAAAGGAAGGCCGCCGAGAAGGCGGCCTTCCTTTTGAAATCAGCGCACTAGCAGGCTGCTTGCCGCATCAGACACAACCGGTCGGCTTGGGCAGGCCAGCCATCTTACAGGCTCCCTTACCAGGTCCGGACGGGAACAGCTCGTAGATCCGCTTCAGCGGGAAGCCGGTGGTCTTGGAGAGAATACGGACCATCGGGGCAATACCGTTCTTCTTGTAGTACTCCTGCAGAGCGTCGATAACCTTCTGGTGCTCGTCGGTGATCTCGGAGATACCCTCAACGGTCTTGACGTAGTCTACCCAGTTTTCGTCCCACTCGTCTCCTTTCAGCAGGAAACCGTCCTCGTCAACCTCGTAAGTCTTGCCATTGTGCTCGATAGTTGCCATGTTGCATCCTCCTTGGGCATAATAATATGATATTGGCCAATGCTTTTCCCTAATGTCATAAGGTACGCGTTTTTTTACTATAGGGCAATCCTTTTGTCAAGCAAACACGAGGTATTTTTTTGAGTGAGCCGTCAATCATTTTTTCGGCCGGGCCGGATGCATTTTTCACTGGTAACTTATTATGAAATTGAACATAATGGACCCTTCGAAAAATGCGACAAACCAGCCGACGTCTGCTGAGGGAGTAAGTTTATCATGCTGAACATGTTACGTAAGAAGGCCCAGTCCACGTTCATCCAGGGGCTTGTCCTGCTCATTGCCATTGTTTTCATATTCTGGGGCGTAGGCAGCAACCTGAACCAGAACCGCAACTCCATCGCGGTGGTCAACGGCTCCGAGATCAGCCTGCAGGATTTTCAGCGCAACTACGACCAGGCGGTGGAACGTTTCCGGCAGCAGTTCGGCGGGCAGCTTCCCCCCGGCTTTCTCAAGAACGCCGGGCTCAAGCAGCAGGTCCTCAGGCAGATGATCCGTTCCGAGCTGATCCGGCAGGGGGGCGAGAAGATGGGTATCCGGATCAGCGATGCCGCCATCCAGCGCGAGGTCGAGAAGATCCCCGCCTTCAGGGAGGATGGCCATTTCAGTGTCCAGCGCTACAAGCAGGTCCTGGGCCGCAACCGGATGACGCCGGTCTCCTTTGAAAAGGGGCTGCGCAGCGACCTGCTGGCCAGCCGGGTGGTAAAGCTCGTCGGTTCCTTTGCCGTGGTGCCTGACAGCGAGGTCCAGGCCTGGATCGACTTCTTCAACGAGGAGGTCAGGCTGAAGTATCGCGGTCTCCGGAGCGAGGACTTCCGGGACAAGGTCAAGGTGAACGACGCCGACCTGGCCGCCTGGTACGAGAAGCACCAGGATGCGTACAAGACCGAACCCGCTGTCCGGCTCAAGTATCTCTTCTTCCCCTTTGCCCGGGACGAGGCCGCCATAAAGGTGAGCGACAAGGATATCGCCGCCCGCTACGCCGCCGAGAAGGACAAGTACACGGTGCCCGAGCAGCGGCACGCCCGCCATATCCTTTTCCGGGTCAGGGAGACGGACAGTGACGCGGTCAGGGCGGAGAAGAAAAAGAAGGCCGAGGAGGTGCTGGCCCTGGCCCGGAAAAAGGGTGCGGATTTCGCTGCCCTGGCCAGGAAATATTCCGAGGGGCCGAGCCGGAAGAACGGCGGCGACCTGGGCTTCTTCACCAGGAAGAGCATGGTCAAGCCCTTTGCCGATGCCGTCTTCTCCATGAAACCCGGCACCGTCAGTGGCATCGTCGAGACCCCGTTTGGCTACCATATCATCAAGCTCGAGGCGGTCCGCCCGGCACGGGTCCGCTCCCTGCAGGAGGTACGGGGCGAGATCGTTGCCGAGCTGAAGCGGCAAAAGGCGGCGGCCATGACCTTCAAGCGGGCCTCCATGGCCTACGAGGAGATCATGCGCCTTGGCAGTCTCGAGAAGTACGGCAGGCAGAAGGACGCGCAAAAGGTGGTGCAGACCGACTTCTTCACCCGCAGCAAGCCGCCGGCCGGGATCACCGCGAACCGCGATTTCCTGGCCAAGGCATTTGCCCTGCAGAAGGGTGAGTTGAGTTCCCTGGTAAAGCTGGACAAGGGCTATGCCATCATCTTTGTCGAGGATGTCCGGCCGCCGGTGGTGCCGAAACTGGACAAGGTCCGGGACCGGGTGGTTGCGGATTACAGGAAGGACCAGGCCGTCCGGCTCGCCCGCGAGGCGGCGGAGAAACTCCTCGGCCAGGCCAGGAAAAAGGGATCACTGGCCGCGGTGAGCGGGGACCTGAAGGAGTCCGGCTACATAAAACGTTCCGCGGCTGCCTCGTCGACAGAGCCGCCGGCCCAGGTCGTCCGGGACGCCTTTGCCCTGCCCGGCAAGACCAGGAT
>WFUT01000213.1 GCA_015484845.1 Desulfobulbaceae bacterium | reverse complement strand
TAGCGCCGGCCAGAAAACCGTCCCGAAAATGTCGGTCTTAGCCGGAAGGGAGACTTTTTACGAGTCCATCAGAAATCACTTTGCACGGATTACAAAAACAGGTATTTTTATAATACGTGTGTATCCATTTGCCCACAGCATCCCCTGTATCCACGGCGCACAGCCACAGACGACTGCCTTTCGATACCCTCCAGCCGCCTTGCGGCGGTGTATCCGGAAAAGGAAACACCCATGAACGAACGAGAGCGACTCAAGGAGCTTCTCCTGGAAAAATCCTACCGCGAGGGGACATTCACCCTCACCTCGGGCAGGACCTCTGATTTCTATATTGACGGCAAACAGACGACCCTGGACGCGGAGGGCGGTTATCTCTGTGGTCGGCTCCTCCACGAGCTGATCCGGGCCGAAAAGACAGAAATTGCCGGGGTCGGCGGCATGACCCTGGGCGCCGACCCCCTGGTCACCGCGGTCTCCATTGTCAGCTACCTCGCCGGCAGCCCCATTCCGGCCTTCATCGTCCGCAAGGAGGCCAAGGGCCACGGGACGGGCAATTACATCGAAGGCAAGAACAATCTCGTCCCGGGCTGCACCGTGGCCCTGGTCGAGGACGTGGTCACCACGGGCGGCACCCTGGTCAAGGTCATCGAACGGGTGGAGAACGAGGGCTTCCGGGTCGGCCTGGTGGCAACGGTGGTCGACCGCCAGGAGGGCGGTGCCGACACCCTGGCTGCGCATGGCTACCCCTTGCGGGCCATCTTCACCCGCGCGCAGCTGGTGGAAGGTTCGTAGGCCCATGAAGTGCAGAAAATGCGGAAAGAAACTGGTCGTGGTCCGCCGCTGCCGCCAGGTGCGCATGAAGTGCACCGGCTGCGCCCACGAATACAAGATCCACGAGGTAGCCGCTGATCTTGACCCCGAGACCGAGGCCCAGCTCGAACGCTATACCACCATCATCTACGACTGAGCGGGCATGGAAACCGTCAAGACCTACATCCGCCAGGATAACACGGCGACCATCATCTGCCCGTCCTGCAACAAGGCAAAGACCGTTCGCATCAAGGGATGCCTGAAGAACAGACACTGCATCAAGGTCCGCTGCGGCTGCGGCGAGCTCTTCATGGTGCACCTGGACTTCCGCAGGCACTACCGCAAGCAGGTCGACCTGGTGGGGACGTACATGACCACCGATCCGCCCGGCATGGGCAGTGGCACCGTCCGCATCACCAACATCTCGTTTGAGGGGATCGGCTTCGAGATCCCCGGCAGCCACCGGCTCCGGCCGGGCCAGAAGCTGGAGATCGAGTTCCGCCTCGATGACAAGAAACGTACCTTCCTGAAAAAGGAGGCCGTGGTCCGCCTGGTGGAAGACGGTTACATCGGCTGCCAGTTCATCAACCAGCAGTACATCGAAAAGGCCCTGGGGTTCTATCTCAAGCCCTAGCCTTTCCTGACCCGGGATCCCGGCGCAGCAGCGTCTCCACCCGCTCAAGGAGCGGCGCCAGGGTGGTCTCGTCCACGGCGCTCACCTGAATACCGTCCATCGCGGCCAGGCGCTGCCGCGTCTCCCTGTCCACCAGGTCCACCTTGTTGTAGACCCTGAGGCAGGGAATCCTGTCCAGCTCCAGGTCGCGGAGCAGCTCCTCCACCACATCCACCTGGCTGCGCCAGCCCGGGTTGGCGACATCGATCACGTGCAGGAGCAGGTCGGCCTCGAAGAGCTCCTCCAGGGTGGACTCAAAGGCCTTGAGCAGTTCGGCGGGCAGGTTGCGGATAAAGCCCACCGTGTCGGTGAGGATCACCTCCATGTCCCGGGGAAACCGCAGCCTGCGGCTGGTGGGGTCCAGGGTGGCGAACAGGAGGTCCTCGGCCTGGATCTCGCTGCGGGTCAGGGTGTTGAGCAGGGTCGACTTGCCGGCATTGGTGTAGCCCACCAGCGAGACCACGGGCACGTCCCGCTTGCGCCGCCGGCTCCTGCGGTGGTAGCGCTGCCGGCCCACCCGTTTCAGTTCCCTGGCAAGCCGGTTGATCCGGTCGTTGATCCGGCGGCGGTCGATCTCCAGCCGGGTCTCGCCGGGTCCCCGGGCGCCGATACCGCCGGTGAGCCGGGACAGGGCGTCGTCGCGGGTGGCAAGCATGGGCAGCATGTACTTGAGCTGGGCCATCTCGATCTGCAGCTTGCCCTCCCGCGACCGCGCCCGGCTGGCAAAGATGTCCAGGATGAGCTGGGTCCGGTCGATGACCCGCAGGTCGGTGTGATCGGTGACCGACCGGACCTGGGAGGGGCTCAGTTCGCGGTCAAAGAGCAACAGGTTGGCCCCCAGGCGCAGGCTGGTGATGACGATCTCCATCAGCTTGCCGCGGCCGAGGATGAAACGGGGATGGATGTGGCGCCGCCGCTGGATCACCTCGGCCAGGACCTGCACCCCGGCCGACCTGGCCAGCTCGCGCAGCTCGCGCATGGACTCCTCGGCCGCGGCCCTGGCGCCGGTGGTCACGCCGATGAGGATGGCCCTGTCCTGGCCCCTGTCCACGTCCCGGATGGGCCGGGCCCTGCTGAACTCCTCCTCCAGGGCCTCGATCAACCCGATACAGGACTGGCCCTGTGCCGCCGGATGGACCGGCGCCAGTTCGGCCCAGTCGCGTCCCTCCCGGCTGCCCGGGATCAGGTGCGCCGCGTGGAGCAGGTGCGGCAGGCCGTCCCGGATGGTCAGCACCGCCATCAGGTCCAGGCGCAGGCAGGCCAGGTCCATGATGTCCTCGTCATCAAGGCCGCCGGCCAGCACCGTGTGCACGCAGCGCAGGCCGCGCAGCCTGCCGCCCGCGGTCCGCACCCCGGCCAGGGCCGGGATCACGATCCGGTCATGGTCGCCGACGATCACCGTCTCCACCTGGCCGGAACGGTGGATCAGCACACCGACCTGGCGGTTGAGCTCGGCCGAGATGGCGGCCAGGCCACGGGCCAGGTCCCGGCCGATGATCTCGGCCGGATCGATCTTCTTCCTGGCCAGCCGTTCCAGGGCCCGCAACTGGCGGGTCTTGAGGCCGGCCCTGTTTCCGGTGACCGCGGCTATGATCCACCCCCTGTACCGCTTGCCCTCTCCTCCTGCCGGATCAGGACCATCTCGCCCCGGCCCGGCAACTGTTCGGCCGACAGTCCCTTGTCCCTCCTGATGTGGCCGGCCACGGGCCCGCACTTGACAGTGAAGAGGAAAAAGATCGGTGCCCGCACATCGGACAGGGTCTCGTAATTGCCCATGCCCTTGCTGATGATCCAGTCAGCGGCCCGGAAATGCTCCAGGAACTCGGCACTGCAGTCGGCAAGGGGCGTGCCCGGACAGTCGGTGCCATTGTCGATGACCGGGCAGATATCGGTGAGCCCGCAATACGTAGCATCGGCCATGGTGGCATCGTTGATGATCGGCCTGCCCCGCACGGCCAGGGTCACCCGGCATCCGCGCCGCTGCAGCTCCCGGACCAGAAGACCGTCAAAGACGATCTCACCGCAGTTGTCGGCCAGGTAGAGCACCCGTGGCCGGCCTCCCGCCTCGCCCACTGCCCTGGCAAACGCCTCATACTCGGAAAAGACAAAGCCCTGCTCGCTGCAGCCGGCCATGGTGCGGGCGGCGTCGAACTCGTGCTGGGCCGCGTAATCGATGATATTGGCGCAGATGGCAAAGCGGACCGCGGCCAGGAGCGGATCCTCGGCCGCCTCTATCCGGGCCCGGATCCGGTCGCGCAGGCCCAGGGCAAAATCATTGCTCTGTTGCTTGAGCGCGGCAAAGGGATCCGGCCGCCCGGTCAGCTCCGCGATCATCCGGTAGAGGGCCACCGCGTTCTCGGGCGGGGTCCGGGAAAAATCGACCCGGCCGAGAAGCCGGCCCGCCTCTTCCACCACCCGCCGCTGCAGGGCCTGGTCTTCAGTGCCGAGCCGGGCCGCGGCAAGGGCCTGGCGCATGAAACAGACGAGGCAGTCAAGGGTTGTCTGCATGGTTACTCCACAGGACCAAGAAGATACTCTGTCCTGACATTGCCCAGGGCGGCAAAGATATGCTGCTTGGCGCCCGGGATGCGGGTATAGAGGTCCGCAAGCATCTCGTGCACCTCGCGGCGCCTGGTCTGTTCCGAGAGCGGGCAGCGGCTGCGGACCGGCACCAGGCCGAGGCGGCGGCAGACGGCCTCCACCTCCTCCTTGTCAAGATAGCTCAGCGGCCTGATCACGGCCAGCCGGCCGGAGAAGAGCTGCTGGCAGGGGCGCATGGTGGAGATATTGCCGGCACAGGTAAGATTGAGAAAAAAGGTCTCGATGATGTCGTCACGGTGATGGCCCAGGGCCAGGCGGGTGAAACCGTGGCAGCGGGCGAACTCGAAGAGCTGGGTGCGCCGGCTGCGGGCGCAGCGGAAGCAGACATCCTTTCCGGCCTCTTCCTCCCCGGCCCCGGACGATGGCTGCCAGGCAGCGGGCAGGACGTGAACAGCGATACCCAGCCGGTCCATGATCGCCATGACCTCCCGGGCCGCGGTGCCGGGGGCATCGCCGCACGGCTCCATGTCCACGTGCACGGCCTGCAGGTCATAGTCGATGGGCGCCTTGCGCCGCCAGTGGTCCAGGACCCAGGCCAGGACCAGGGAATCGGCGCCGCCGGAGACGGCGACCAGGACCCGGTCGCCATGGGCCAGCATGGCGTAGGAATGCATGGCCCGGCCGATGCGGCGGTTGACCTCCGGCGTCAGCACCCGCTGTTTCCGACCGGCGGCGGACCTACTCACCCCTGAGATAGGAACACTGGTTGAACTTGTCGCGCAGTCCCTCGCGCATGAGCTCTTCGGCCGTGACCCAGGTAAAGCCGCGTTCACGGGCCTTGCTCAGGTTGTAGAGATTTTCCAGCACCGACTTCTGGACCTCGTCGTAGCGGCCCTGGCAGAGGACACGGCCCTTGCCCGTCTCCACCAGCCGGTACTCGAAGGTGACCGAGGCAGGCTCCTTGGCGGTGTACTCGCCACCCACCCGCTCCGAGTAGCGCCAGAGCGTGGTCTCGAGCACGGCGTTGCAACTGACACGGTTGGCTATGGCCCGGGCCTGTTCCAGGAAATTCTTGGACAGGCTGTCCTCCTGGCCGTACAGCTGGCTGTCAGTGACAAAACGGATATCATTGCGGCCGGCAAACTGTTCCTGCAGCAGCCTGTCCAGCACCCTGGTCCCCTGGCGCAGTTTTTTGGCCTCGGCATAGGAGATGGTCTCGTCGTAGTTGACCACCGACGCCGCTGGCAGAACGGCGATACAGGTCACGGCCACGGCCGGCTCCTGCGTCTTCTCCGCCTTCGGCTGCCTGCCGCCGCAGCCCGCTAGGGTCAGCAGCAGGCAGGCGGCAAGAACCCATGCGCCCCGAAGTATCTTCCTCACTCTCGTCCTCCCTTATCAGAAAACAGCGGACAGGGGACAGAAGCCGGACCCGTCTCCGCCCGCGGCGGGATCAATGGAAAGCCGGCCGCTCTTTCCCCTGTTTTCATGGTACCTAAATCCTGCACTTCGAAAATGAAAAAAAAATTTTCTTTTGCCGTATCAGCGGATTATACGAACGTAATCGTTTTTTTCGACTCACTGACCGGGTGAAGGGTTTTTTTCTTCATTTTCTCACCCTTCGGGATTGCCAATTGCAGGATTTAAGTGGTATGTCGGGGCTGTGACCTGAAAATCCGGCCCAGCCATTGCAGTGGTGCCCGAAAATGACGCAGAGCGCCTGCCTGGCAAGGCATGGCCGCCCGGCGGCGCCACGGGAACAGCCAGGCCGCGGGCCCCATCAGTATCCCCGTGCGCCACCCCGCTGCCCCGCCTGCGGCCTGCTCCCGGCCCCTGCCGCCTGTCTACAGCAGGCCCTTGGACGACAGGTGACCATCCAGGCCGGGCCGGATGGCCGTGGCCCGGGCCAGGGCCCGGCCCAGGGCCTTGAAGACCGCCTCGATAATGTGATGACTGTTGCCGCCATGGAGCAGGTCCACGTGCAGGGTCAGGCCGCCGTGCTGGGCCAGGGCCTGGAGAAATTCCCGGGCAAGCGCGGTATCGAATGTGCCCACCTTCTGGTCAGGGATGGCCACCTGGTAGTGGAGCCAGGGCCGGTTGGAGACATCGACGCAGACCCTGGCCAGGGACTCGTCCATGGGCACATAGGCGTGGGCGTACCTGTTGATGCCGGCCTTGTCGCCCAGGGCCCCGGCAAGAGCCTGGCCTAGACAGATTCCCAGGTCCTCCACGGTATGGTGGTCATCCACCTCGATGTCTCCCCGCGCCCGGATGGTGAGATCAAAAAAACCATGCACCCCGAACAGGGTGAGCATGTGGTCCATGAAGCCGACCCCGGTGGTGATCTCGGTCCGGCCGCTGCCGTCGAGATCCAGGGTCAGTTCGATGTCGGTCTCCCTGGTCTGGCGGGTTATCTCGGCCCTGCGCCCTCTCTGACTGGTCATCATCTCCTCTTGATCCGGACAGGGTCGCCACATCGCCTGCCACCGCGGGCAGCGACTGACCCGGCGCCTGCCTCCGGATTTCCGGCCTGAAGTTTGAACTTTGAACTGATCCGGGTCGCTGTATTCCGACTCCCGGCGGCTTCCGCATCCCGGCAGGCCTATACTATTCTGCTTGCCACCTGTTGGCAACTGTTCTTCACACTGCCCCTGTTTTTGGCCCGCCTTTTTTCATCATTCACCGTGGAATTTTTTGTTGACACAATGAAAAAATTCCTGGTATAGTCTGCGGCTGTTTGAGGCAATACCAACGAGCGGGAATAACTCAGTGGTAGAGTGCAACCTTGCCAAGGTTGAAGTCGCGAGTTCGAATCTCGTTTCCCGCTCCATAGACGTTTCAAGGTTCGGACACCGTTCGAACCTTTTTTTGATTACCCTGCAGGCCGCCAAGGAAACAGCTCGGCAGTGCCCACAACATAGTCTCCCGATTTTCGGCTACTTTTTTTGAGGCGCATGGAATGAAAACGTATTACACGCCGGTTAAGGAAATCGAACGGAAGTGGTATGTCGTCAATGCCGACGGCAAGGTGCTCGGCCGGATTGCCACCGAGATCGCCCGCAGGCTGCGCGGCAAGCACAAGCCCACTTTCTGCAACTTCCAGGACAACGGCGACTTCATCATTGTCATCAATGCCGACAAGGTCCACCTGACCGGCAACAAGTGGGATAAAAAGGTCTACTACCGCCACAGCGGGTACATGGGCGGCATCAGGTCCCAGACCGCCAAGGAGGTCCTGGCCAAGAAGCCGGAAGAGCTGATCCGCATGGCTGTCAAGGGTATGCTGCCCAAGAACAAACTCGGAAGGGCCCAGCTCAAGAAGCTGAAGATCTATGCCGGAACCGAGCATCCCCACCAGGCCCAGCAGCCTGAAACCCTGGATATCTGATAACGGAGTAACGTCCCATGGTGCAGGAAATTTACGCCACCGGCAAACGGAAAACAGCCATTGCCAGAGTCTGGATCACCCCGGGTACCGGCAAGATGACCATCAACAGGCAGTCACTGGACAGCTACTTCGGCAATATCTTCTTTGAACCGAAGATCAGCAAGCCCTTTGCCGTCACCGAGACCATGGACAAGGTCGACGTCAAGGCCACCATCAAGGGCGGCGGCAAATCCGCCCAGGTCGATGCCCTGGTACACGGCATCTCCAAGGCGCTGCAGGAGATGAATCCCGACCTGCGGATTCCCCTGAAGAAGGCCGGCCTGCTGACCCGTGATCCCCGGGTCAAGGAACGGAAAAAGTACGGCCAGCGTGGTGCCCGCGCCCGTTTCCAGTTCTCCAAGCGCTGATCGGGGCGAACGCCTTTCCGGCTCTTTTTTCCGGTCCCGACATGACGGACCAGAAGGGAATAACGACCAGGTTCGTTATTCCCTTTTTTTATGTTTCCCCGCCGCGGTAACCGTGTCGCCCGGACGGGCGGAACAACCGCGCCGCAACCACAACCAAGGACAATCCCATGCTACGTGTCGGAATAGTCGGAGCCTCCGGGTATACCGGGGTCGAACTTGCACGCCTTCTCGCCGGCCATCCCGCGGCGGAGATCACCGTGGCCACCTCCCGCCGGTACGCGGGCATGCCCCTGGCCGAGGTCTTCCCCAGCCTGCGGCAACGGGTCGATATCGTCTGCGAGGACCTTGCCCCGGACCAGCTTGCCTCCCGCGCCGACTTCTTCTTCACCGCCGTGCCGCACAAGACCGCCATGGACATCGTGCCGACCCTGCTGGCAGCAGGCGCCAGGGTGGTCGACCTGAGCGCCGACTTCCGGATCCGTGACGTGGCCACCTACGAAGAGTGGTACCAGGAGCATTCCAGCCCCGAGCTGGTGGGCGAGGCGGTCTACGGCCTGCCCGAGCTCTACCGGCAGGACATCGGGGAGGCCCGGCTGGTGGCCAATCCGGGCTGCTACCCCACCTCGGTCATCCTGGGCCTGGCGCCGCTCCTGCGGGAGGGTCTCATCGACCCCTCGACCCTGGTCATCGACTCCAAGTCCGGCACCTCCGGCGCGGGCCGGTCCGCCAGTGTCGCCACCCTGTTCTGCGAGGTGGCCGACGGCTTTCGCGCCTACAAGGTGGGGGGCAGCCACCGCCACATCCCGGAGATGGAGCAGGAGCTCTCCCTTCTTGCCGGCCAGCCGGTGACGATCTCCTTTACCCCGCACCTGCTGCCCATCTCCCGCGGCATCCTGAGCACCATGTACGCGACCCTGACCAGGGAGACGGACGCCCGGACGCTGCAGGAGCTCTACGAGACCGCCTATGGCGACGAGCCCTTTGTCCGCATCTGCCCGGCAACCACCCTGCCGGCCACCCAGCATGTCAGGGGCAGCAACTGCTGTGACATCGGCATCCAGGTGGACCGGCGGACCGGGCGGGTCATCGTGCTGGCGGCCATCGACAATATCGCCAAGGGCGCCTCGGGCCAGGCCGTACAGAACATGAACCTGATGACCGGCCAGGAGGAGAGCACGGGACTGCTGGGAGCGCCCTTCTTCCCCTGAGGAAGGGAGGACGATCACCTGATGGCACCAGCCGCCCGGCAACGCAACATCCGGCTGCTCATCGCCTTTGACGGCACCAACTACAAGGGCTGGCAGCGACAGGCCGACGTGCCCACCATCCAGGGAGTTGTGGAAGAGCGGCTCGCCGTCATGACCGGGGAGCCGGTCTGCCTGCACGGCGCCGGCCGCACCGACGCCGGCGTGCACGCCCTGGGCATGGTGGCCAACTTTCACACCAGCTGCACCATCCCGGCACCGGGTCTGCAGCGGGGGCTCAACTCGCTTTTGCCGCGCGACATCCGCATCATGGCAGTCAGCGAGGAAGAACCCGGTTTCCACAGCCGGTTCAGCGCCACCGGCAAGACCTACCGCTACGACTTCTGCACCGCCGAGGTCATCCTGCCCACGGCCAGGCTCTACATGGCGCACCGGCCCTGTTCCCTGGACGTGGAGATCGTGCGCCGCTGCCTGCAGCTCATCACCGGCAGCCACGACTTCAGCAGTTTCGAGGCCACCGGCTCCCGCGACCCTGCCCAGCAGGGCGGCCGCGGCGCTGTCCGGACCATCAGCGAGGCGCGCTGCGTTCCCATGGCCGGCCAGCCCGGTTGCTGGTCCCTGCTCTTCACCGGCGACGGCTTCCTGCGCCACATGGTGCGCAACCTGGCCGGGACCCTGATCGATGCCGGCAGGGGCAGGATCAGTGCCAGTGACTTCGCGGCCATCCTCGCCGGCCGGGACCGCACCCTGGCCGGCCCCACCGCCCCGGCCTGCGGCCTGTTCCTGGTCCGGGTCCATTACCATCCTTCCTCCCCTGTCGACAGGGGCAGGTGAAATCTCCAGGTCCCTCTTCCGCCATGGCCCGACTGTTTTGCAACCTGCATCCCATCGTCCTGGCCTCGGCCTCGCCGAGAAGACAGCAGTTCCTGCGTGAGCTGGGCCTGGACTTCACCGTCCGGGCCGCGGCCATCGACGAGACCCCCATGCCCTCGGAACGGCCGGAGGACTTTGCCCTCCGCATGGCCGAGGCCAAGGCCAGGGCCGTGGCGCCCGGCCATGGGCGGGCCTTCATCATCGGCGCCGATACCGTGGTCAGCCTGGACGAGCTTATCCTCGGTAAGCCGAGAGACGATCAGGACGCCCTGGACATGCTGACCAGGCTGCAGGGCAGGACCCACCGGGTCATCACCGGCCTTGCCCTTTCCTGCACGGAGCAGGGGGTCCACACGAGCACGGCAACCGTCACCTCGGTCCAGTTTGCCACATTCGCCCCGGAGGTGCTGGCCGCCTATGTCCGCACCGGCGAGCCCATGGACAAGGCCGGCGCCTACGGCATCCAGGGCCGGGGCGGTTTCCTGGTCCGGAAGATCGAGGGCTCCTGCAGCAACGTCATCGGCCTGCCGGTCAATACCCTGGTCTCCCTGCTGCTCCGGTACAGGGCGATAGCGCCCGCCAGAGGTGCGGCCACCGCTCCCGCTTGACAGCCTCGCATGAACCATGCTACCATAAAGGTAAGTTTTCTTCTGTTTTTAAGAAGTTAATTCTCATTGCCTCCCCAGGACCCGTCCATGCCCCTGCCCTGTTGCCAGAACTCCTGTCCTCCGCCCGCGCTGTCCGCCGCTGTTTCACAGGCAGGAGCAGACCCTGCTCTTGTCTTTTTTTTACTGTTTTTTCCATGGGAAAGCCCCACAGGGCCGACAGGGGCCGGCCTGGACGGCCGCGGGACAGGAAGCGGGTCTCCCGGGCGAAGAGCAGATGAGCCCCGAGAACAGCACCCGGACGCCACCAATGGATAAGCAGCTCCAGCAGCTTCCCCTGCACCTCTACAACACCCTGCGCCTTCTGCGTCTCCATTCCCCCACCGATGCCGAGATGACCGCGGAAACGGACCAGGTCCTTGCCTGCCTGGACGCCGCCTTCCGCCAGGGAACAGCAAAGGTGGAGCTGTGCCTTGCCGACAGCGGGATCCTGGTCGGCGGTCACCCCCTGCCGGCCCGGGAACAGGAGCGGCCCCAGGTCCGCGGCCTGGCCGGACTCCTTGCCCGGATGGAGGTCCGGGGCCTGCTCTTCACCCCCCGGGTCGACGGCCGGGCCTGCACCCGCCTGCTGCAGATCCTGGGCGATCTCGCCACCGAGACCAATCCAGCCGGCCGCCTGGCCCGGGCCGTGACCGAGGCGGGCATCGAATCCATCAGGGTCCTGGAGGGTGCGCCCCCGGAGGATACTTCCGGCCAGGACGGTGGTAAACGCGCGCCCGCGCCCCCCGAAACACCCCGGGACATGGAGATGGTGCGGCAGGCCCTGAAAAAGCTCTTGCAGGGCAGGCTCGGCGTGCTGACCGAGCCTGCCATGGCCCGTTCCATACCCGGGGCCATTGTCCGCCTGCTGGAGCATCACAAGGACCAGGCCGCGGACAACCTCCTGGTCCGGCTGGTCACCGGCCTGCGGGAAACCGAGGGCGAGCTGCAGGTGGCCACGGCCACCTGCCTTGCCGAAACCGCCCACGAGCTCGCGGCCGCCGGCCAGTGGCAACGGCTGGACAAACTCCTGCCCGCCCTGGAGCAGACCCTGCGCATCTGCGGCGGCGATACGCTGCGCGCCATCAAGGCGGTCACCGCCATCGAGCAGCAGGCCAGGCACTTCATGGAGATCGGGGACTACAAGCAGGCGTCGGACAGCCTGGTTCCCCTGGTCAACCTGGTCACCGGCGAGGCCCCGGACCACGAATCCCTCGGCCTCCAGGCCGGCTTTGCCCTGGACCGGCTGGCCTCCCTGCCGCTGATGGAGGATATCCTGGACAACTACCTGCACCAGGAAGAGTCCCGGGAGGATGCCGGCCGCCTGCTCACCCAGCTGGGGCGGAAATCGGCGGAATTCCTCCTCTACCGCCTGAGCAGGAGTGAAAGCCGTTCCGAACGTACCGAGCTGCTGCAACTGATCGGCGCCATCGGCAAACCGGCCAAGGACGCCCTGCTCGAACAGTTGCAGCAGCCAGCCCCCTGGTACGTGGTCCGCAACCTGATCCGGTTGCTGGGCGAGGTGGGGGACCCGGCCTGTTTCGATGCCATTGCCGCCTTTCTTGACCACAAGGATCTCCGCGTGCAGCAGGAGGTCATCACCACGCTGGGCCGGATCGGCGGACCAGAGCGAAAACCCTTCTTTCTCAAGGCCCTGGACACCCTCCATCCCCGGCTCAGACCCATGCTCGTCCGGCAGCTGGGCCATATTCCCGACAACAGCCTGGTGATCCCCCTGGAGGATCTCTTCGAGGACTCGCTGCGCGCAGACGTGCCCGGCCGGGAGGACCTGCAGGTGGAGATCTGCCGGGCCCTGGCCAGGATCGGCTCGAAAAAGGGGTTGCCACTGCTGAAAAAGATCGCCCGTTCCCGCCAGGTTCCCGGCATTGCCGACTTCGGGGAAGAGGTCCGCCGGGCGGCCGATGCGGCGATCCGGCAGATCCAGGATGGGGCCAGGTCACGGGAAGGCCGCGCCAGGCCGGCTGCCGCCTCGCCGGCGCGGAAAAACGATCCCATCGCCAACAAGGAGGCCAATATCTTCAGGATGGCGGCCCAGGGCAAGACCGAGGAGGCCAAGCAGGCCCTGTTCGACCTGGTGGTCTCCTGCGCCAGGAACAGGGACTTTGCCACCGCCGAACGGCTGCGCGAGCGCATCTACGAGATCGATCCCATGGCGCTCACCGAGATCATCCGCTCCGGCGAGATCATAGAACAGGAGAAGACCGGCGCCATCTCCAGGGACCAGCTCCAGACCTGGTCCAGGCTTCTCGACAAGCTGACCCCGGAGGAGTTCAGCGCCATTTACCACGAACTGGAACGGCGGATGTACCAGCCCGAGGAGGTCATCGTCAACCAGGGCGACAGGAACGACGAGCTCTTCTTCATCGACCACGGCTCGGTCAAGGTCTCCTACACCCGGGGCGAGCGGGAGATATTCGTCACCAGTCTCAACGCCGGTGAGATCGCCGGCGAGAATTTCTTTAACCCCTCCTTCTGGACCATCAGCCTGACCGCGCTCACCCCTGCCCGGATCTCGGTCCTGAAGCAGGGGAGTTTCGCCCGCTGGCACAGTGAGTACCCCGGCCTGGAGTCCAAGCTGCGCGACTTCTACGAGCGCTGCAACAACATCCAGGACCTGCTGCAGAAAAAGGGGTTGGACCGGCGCCGCCACGAGCGCTACCAGCTGTCGCGCAAGGTGCAGATCCAGATGGTCGATGCAGCCGGCAAACCCATCGGCAGGGGATTCCGCGGCGAGCTGGCCGACATCTCCAGGGGCGGACTCTCCTTTCTCGTCCGCATCTCCAAGAAGGAGAACACCCGCCTGCTGCTGGGCCGCAACATGCGGGTCACCATCCCGGTGGCCGCCGACCCGGACCAGCTCCATGTCGACGGCATCGCCATCGGGGTGGCGCCCTTCCATCTCCTGGAGAGCGATTTTTCCGTGCACATCAAGTTCAACGAACCCCTGGCCCAGGATATCCTCCAGACCATCCTCGGCTGAGACCGGACGGCCGTGAAGGGAAAAGGACCATGCGCATCGACCGACACCTGTCCCTCCTTATCCTGTTGCTCCTGCCCGTTCTCTGCACCGGTTGCGGGCCCAGGGCCCGGCTGGTGCAATCATGGCGCGATCCCGGCCGGCCGGCTCCGCGGATCGACAATATCCTGGTCATCGGTATCAGCAGGGACGAAAACTCGATCAGGCTGTGGGAAAATGTCTTTGTCGATGCCTTCTCCGGGCTCGGCATCCGGGCCGAGGCCGGGCACAGGGTGATCGGCGCCCTGCCGGAACCGGACCAGCGAGCCATTGCCGCTGCCGCCCGCAAAAGCGGTGCCAACGCGGTCCTCATCACCCGCCTGGTGGACGTCACCACCCGGACCACCACCCATCCCGGCATGGTCCACTTCGAGCCCCGTGCCATCTACCGGCGCATGGACGGCTACTACGGCACGGCCTACCGTGCCGTCCACATGCCGCCGGTGGAGGTCACCAGGACCAGGGTCAGCCTGGAATCCAACCTCTATGACGCAGCCACGGGCGGCCTGGTATGGAGCGCCCGCACCGAGGCCCGGGACCCGAGGCTGCTGCGCAGCGACTATGAACAGGTGATTTCCCTGCTGGTGAGCGACCTTCGAACAAAAGGCCTGCTCCCGTAGGCCTCCCCTTCAAAAGAGATGCAAAGAGATGCCCCCCATCCTGCGGCTGGCAGTCTTGCCGGGGAAGCGAGGCAGCAAGGGTGCAGACGTATACGAATACTTCAACCCATTGATAACGAAGCAGATTCGGTAAAATTGCCAATCCCTGCGGGCGAGAAAATGAAGAAAAAAAATCCTTCACCCGATCAGTGGGTCGAAAAAAACGATCACGTTCGCACAATCCGCTGATTCGGCAAAAGAAAATTTTTTCTTCATTTTCGAAGTGCAGGATGCAGGTCGCATGTTCAACCTGCAGGATCCAGGTGAAACGCTGCCCCGGAGAAATCGAGAACCGGTTCCCAGAGCAGGCTGACCTGGACATCAAAGACATCACTGCGGCGGGGCGTGATCGCAAAACGGCGCACCGTATACCGCTCCGGGTCGAAACGGTCGGCAACCGCGGCCAGCTTCCCCTGCAACTCCAGGGAGAGCGCCTCCATGTCCTCCTCCAGCCGGGCCAGGGATGCGCGCGCCCTCTGCACGTCCCCCTTCTCCTTCATCAGGCGGCCGGCACTGCGCATCCCCCTGGCGGTACGGCTTGCCGTGGAGACCGACACGGCCTTTCTCCCGAACAGGGCCCCGAAGATGGCAACGCCAAAGGAGAGGGCCGTGTCCATGCCCCTGGCCTTGACATCGGTCTCCTCCTTTTCCAGCCTGGCCCGCGCCTTTTCCAGCCGGGCCGTCAACTGGCGCTGTTTTTTTTGGTACCGTTCCTCCAGCCGGGCCGCCTCGGCCTCTCTCTTCCCGCGCAGGACCGAGGCCAGCCGCTGCCGGAAGGCGGCCTCGGACTCGCCGGGTTCGGATTCCAGCTTCAGTTCCTCGACCCGCAGCAGTTCCAGTCGCCGTGAATGGTAGAGGTAATCGGCCAGTGCCTTCTCCTCTGCCTTCAGGTGCCTTCGCTGGCCCAGCCAGGACGGCAGTGCCTGGAAGCCGGCCCCGGTCGGCGGTGCGGCCGCCAGGTCGGACGGGTCGAGGGGATACTCCTCGGCCCCGCTCCACTCCGTGCGCTCGCTCTCCTGCAGTGGCAGGCGGAGCAGGACCTCCTGCTGCTGGTCAATGCCCCGGCGCTGGTTGAAGAACCGGACCGTGGCCGAACCGGCGAGCCAGGGCGCATACTGCAGGGATTCCATTGCCAGGGGTGGCGGCACAAACCACTGGCGGATTCCCTCGGCCAGCAGGGGCGGCGTGTCGCGTAGAGCGGCCGCGCGCGCACCGGCCGACGGCGGCAGGTCCGGGGCGGCCCCGGTATCCCGGTCCCCCGGCTGCAGCCTCTGTATCTCGGCCAGGGAAAGGGGCCCCTTGAGATAGGACAGGGCCCAGCGGCTCTCGAACAGGACCGGCTCCTCGCGGCGGGCCGAGTGGAGCAGGAAGTTGCGGCCCTGCATGCCGGCCAGCAGCCGCCGCAGGCCGGCGCGGTCGAAGGTGGCGGAACCAGCGGCTATGCCGTCCAGGACACGGTCCTGGTCCTGCCGGGTCTGCAGGCGGCCCAGGAACCAGGTACCGATATTGGCCAGTCCCTTGTAGTCAAGATCCACCGGGTTCTGGGTGGACAGCACGATGCCCAGGCCATAGGCCCGGGCCTGCTTGAGCAGCATGAGCATGGGCCTCTTGGCCGGCGGGCTGGCGCCTGGCGGGAAATAGCCGGCTATCTCGTCCATGTACAAGAGGCAGCGCAGGCCGGTCGCCCCTTCCTGCCGCCGCATCCAGCTGATCAGCCGCCCCAGGAGCATGGTGACAAAGAACATCCGCTGGGAATCGTCGAGATGGGCGATGGAGAAGATGGAGACCCGGGGCCGGCCGGCCGGTGAATAGAGAAAATCGTCGATCCGCAGCGGTGTGCCGGCGCTCCAGGCGTCAAAGGCTGGACTGGCCACGATGTTGTTGAGCTGCATGGCCAGCGCCATCCGTTTCTGCCGGGGATAGAAGGTATCCACGGGAAAGACCCCGATACGGTCAAGGGGCGGCCGGAGCACGGCGCTGATCAGGGTCTCCAGGTCCATGTCCTCGCCCCGGCGCCAGGAATGGAGGAGCAGCGAGGAGAGCAGGATATGCTCCCTGCTCTTCAGGGGATCGGCCCGGATCCCCACCAGGGCCAGGAGCGAGGAGACCGCCGAGTTGACCAGGCCGGCCAGGGTCTCGGTGTCGGCAAGCAGGTCCGCCCCCGGGGCGTCCAGGCTCCCGAGCACGGAAACCGGCCGGCCGGCGGTGCTGCCCGGGGTGTAGAGGACAAAATCGGCGCTCTCGCGCATGCGCCGGATGCGGTCGCCGTCCTGGCCCCAGGCGCGGAGTCCCCCGGCCCAGGCCGCCGCAACCTGCTCCGCCAGCTGCCGGCGCCCCATTCCTTCCTGGCCGGCCTGTTGTTCATCCACCCAGGGCAGGAAATCGTCAGGGGCCAGGTCGGGAAAGCTGAGCAGCAGGTTGCCCATGTCGCCCTTGGGGTCGATGACGAGAACCGGGATCCGGTCGATGGCGGCCTCTTCGATCAGGCTGATACCGAGCCCGGTCTTGCCGCTGCCGGTCATGCCGATGATGGCGCCGTGCGTGGTCAGGTTGCGGCTCCTGTAGAGCAGGGGACGGTCGGTTGCCCCGGTGGTGGGAACAATCTCCCGGCCCAGGTAGAAGAGATCCATCTTCTCGAACAGTGCTGCGTCCATCATAAATGCCACCTCCTGCCAGGTATTCTTTGAAGCTGGTCCCTCTTTCTGCTTGAATACAGGAAGAGAGTACCGATAGACCGTGTCAGGGCCGTGCCGGACGGCCGCTATCCGCCGGGCACGGCAGCCAGTGAAATTCCCCCTGCCGGAAATATTATGAGCGACCCCATCACCAGGTTCTACCAGAAGCAGTTACCAGAAGCAGAGCTGAAAAACAACATTCTTACCGCCAGATGTCCCTTTTGCGAGAAAAAGGGCGCCGCCTCCCTGGTCGTCTCCCTGAACCCGGAGAGTTACTTCCACGGCTATTTCCGCTGCCAGGACCTCTGCGTGCCGGGCGGTTTCCCGCTCCACTTCGCCCGGATGCGCGGGCTCGACCTGCGCACGGTGCCCGGGTTCGATCCGGACCGTGACTACGGAACCGGCAGGATCGACTATCCCTTGCGCAACATCAACCACGAGATCCTCGAGTTCATGGACCGGATGACCGACGAGCTGCGTCACCGCTTCCGGACCATGGGCGTCGGCGATACCGTGCTCGCCCGGATGCGCGTCGGCTACAACGGCCGCTACCTGGTCTATCCCTACATCCAGGCCGACGGCAACTGCTACGCGGCCCGCTGCGTCCATCCCGACCGGCCCGAAGACACCTTCTGGCACGGTGATGAACGATTTGCCGCACCCGCCTTCAGGATCTTCAACAGCAGCGACATCGACTGCTGCGAAAACGGCAGCCTGCTCGTCACCGAGGGCGAGGAGAGCCTGCTGGCCATCAAACAGCTCGGCCTGCCCGTGGTGGCCGTGCCAACAGCCACCGACCTGGAGCACCTGGAGTCGGACCGCTTCGCCTGGCTGCGCACGATCTTCCTCTGGGTCGACAACAGCGCTGCCTCCGAGGCAGCGGCACGGGAATTTGCCACCCGCCTCGGCTACAAGGTCCGGCTCATCGGCTGGCCGGGCACGGCCCCGAAAAACTGTACACCGGCCCGCCTCGCCGCCAGGGAGGGCGACTCCTTCCGCAGGACGGCCTTCTCCCTGATCAGGGAGGCGCGCTCCTTTTCCCCCTTTTCCTCGCCGGAGCGGGAACACTTACGCTTCCTGGAGACCCTGGAACAGGAGGCCGGGGCGTCGTACCAGACCATGCGCTCGGGATTCACGATCCTGGACCGTGCCCTGGGCGGGATCCACGGTATCAACATCATGGGCGGCACGCCCAAGGCGGGCAAGTCCTGCTTTTTCATCCAGATCGCCACCGAGATGGCGCGGCGCCGGATCCCGGTCATCTACTATGATTTTGAAAACGGCCGCCAGAAGATCTACCTGCGCACCCTCTGCCGCCTGGGCAGGCTGTCGGTGGACCAGGTGAGGAAAGGAAAAGAGGCCCTGGCCGGGGAGGAGAAAAAACGGCTGCAGGCGGCCAGGCGGGACCTGCAGCAGATGCTGCCCTGGTTCCGGGTGGTGACCGACCGGTCCCTGTCGCCGGAGCTCATGCGCCACCACATCGATTTCCTGCGCCACGAGACCAACTCCGACTACACCCTGGTGGTCATCGACAGCCTGCACAAGCTGCCGTTCAAGGACTTTTCCGAACGCCGCACCGGCATCGATGCCTGGCTGCGCCAGCTCGAGGCCATCCGGGACGAACTGGATGTCTCCTTCCTGGTGATCTCGGAGCTGAGCCGGGGCAGGGACGGCCGCTATGACAGCCAGCCGCAGCTGGGCTCGTTCAAGGGCTCGGGCGACATCGAGTACTCGGCTGACAATGCCCTGGTCTTCCTGCCCCGCTGGGACCCCTTTGCCGCCGGAGACCAGGACCAGCGCAAGAACGAGCTCTGGCTGGTGGCCAGCCGGGAACAGGGCCCGGGCCGTATCGCCACCTACCGGCTGGATTATCCCTACTGGGGTTTTGTCGAGGAGTAGGACGGGATGTCGGCGCTGGTGCGGCTGATCAGCCGGCCGGGGAACCGTGGGCGGCCGGAACCTCGACGGCTTGCCGCCACTGGTCGAGCTGGGCCAGGGCCTGGCGGGCCCTGTACGGGCCCCGCTCCCGCTTCCTGAGCCTCTTCTCCAGGGGCGGAAAGAGCCCGAAGTTGACGTTGGATGGCTGGAAATGTGCCGGGTCCGACCTGGTCAGGTGGGTGATGAGGGCGCCGTGCGCCGTGGCCGGCGGCGGTACCACCGGCTGTTGTCCCAGGGCCAGGAGGGCGGCGTTGATGCCGGCCAGCAGCCCCATGGCCGTGGACTCCACGTATCCCTCCACGCCGGCGAGCTGGCCGGCCAGGAACAGGCCGGGCCGGCTGCGCAGCTCGAGGGTGGGCCCAAGCAGGCGGGGGGCGCAGATAAAGGTGTTGCGGTGGATGGAGCCCAGGCGGACGAACTCGGCCCGCTCCAGGCCGGGGATGGTACGGAAGACGCGCTTCTGCTCGGGATAGGTGAGCTTGGTCTGGAAGCCCACCAGGTTGTACATGGTGCCCTCCCGGTTCTCGGCGCGCAACTGGACCACGGCATAGGGCGTCTCGCCCGTGCGCGGGTCGGCCAGGCCAACCGGTTTCATGGGACCGAAGCGCAGGGTCTGCTCGCCGCGTGCGCACATCACCTCGATGGGCAGGCAGCCCTCAAAGTATTTCGGCTGCTCGAAAGGCTTGAGCGGCACGGTCTCGGCCGTGGCAAGCAGCCCGATGAACCGCTCATACTCCTCCCTGGTCATGGGACAGTTGAGGTAGTCGCCCGGTCCCTCGTCATCCCAGCGCGACTTGCGGTAGATGATGTCCATGTCCAGGGACTCGGCGCTGACAATGGGGGCGATGGCGTCGTAGAAGGCCAGGTTGTCGCCGCCGGTGAGCGCCACCAGGCTCCTGCTCAGCCCCTCCGAGGTCAGCGGCCCGGTGGCCAGGATGACCGGGTGCGGGCCGGGATCCGGGATGGTGGTGAGTTCCTGCCGGTGGACAGTGATCAGGCGACACCCGGCCACCTGCCCGGTGACAGAGGCGGCAAACCGTTCCCGGTCCACGGCCAGGGCCTTGCCGGCCGGGACAGCGGTCTCGTCCGCCACCCGCATGAGCAGGGAGCCGAGCCGCCGCATCTCCTCCTTGAGCAGGCCGACGGCAGAATCAATGGCATTGGAGCGCAGCGAGTTGGAGCAGACCAGTTCGGCCAGGGATTCGGACTGGTGGGCCGGGCTGAAGCGATGGGGTTTCATCTCGTAGAGCTCCACCCGGACACCGCGGCGCGCGGCCTGCCAGGCCGCCTCGCAACCGGCCAGCCCGCCCCCGACCACAACTATCTTTTTTTCCATTGTCATTGTGCAATGCCACGAAAGGAGTTGCGCGGTTTCACGGGTACTCGATCTCCACCCGCACCCGCCGCCTGCCCCAGCGCAGGGCCTGGTCATGGGACTCGAAATAGAGGTCGATGCGGTCCGGTCCCCGGATGGCGGCTCCCCGGTCCTCCACCCTGCCCCAGCCGTAGCCGGGCACGTACATCCTGGTCCCGAAGGGATAGTACTTGGTGTCCGCGGCAATGGTGCCGTCACGGGAGGGCCAGAGCCAGGGAAAGATGACGCGGAAGGGGATCATCCAGGGATGGACCAGGCTGTCGGTGGAAAAGAGCCCGGGCTGCGGCGTCTCGGGCTCGGTTCCCGAGGCGGTCCTGCCGGTATAGGGCCTGCCCCTGTCCGGGCCGGCCGAGACGTAGCGGTTCCAGAAGTCGAGCTTGAGAAACTTCCAGCTCCCCCGTTCCCAGGAGCAGCATTTGCTGCAACCGCAGTAGGCCGTGGTCTCCATGACCCTGACCCGGTGCCGGGCGCAGCCGGAGCACAGGAGCAGCAGGCAGCAGAGCAGCAGCACCGGGCCGGTCCTGTTCATGAAACGCGGCACTGCCCGCAAACGCCCCGGGGACGGAAGAGAAAGAGCACAAGGGGGACGGAACAGGGCCGCGCCGTTCCCGTCCCCCGGGGAGGAATCAGTACCGGTAGTACTCGGGCTTGTAGGGACCATCCACATCCACGCCGATATACTCTGCCTGCTCCGGTGTCAGCCTGGTCAGGTGGGCGCCGATCTTCTTCAGGTGCAGGCGGGCCACCTTTTCGTCCAGCTTCTTGGGCAGGAAATATACCTTGTTTTCGTACTTGCCCGGGTTCTGCCACAGCTCGATCTGGGCCAGGACCTGGTTGGTGAACGAGTTGCTCATCACGAAACTGGGATGGCCGGTGGCGCAGCCCAGGTTGACCAGCCTGCCCTCGGCCAGGACGATGATCCGCTTGCCGTCGGGGAAGATCACGTGGTCCACCTGCGGCTTGATGTTCTCCCAGGGCAGGTCGCGGATGCCGGCGATGTCGATCTCGGCATCAAAATGGCCGATGTTGCAGACAATGGCCTGGTCCTTCATCTGGTCCATGTGCGCCCTGGTGATCACCTTGAAATTGCCGGTGGCAGTGACAAAGATATCGCCCACCGGCGCCGCCTCCTCCATGGTCACCACCCGGTAGCCCTCCATGGCCGCCTGCAGGGCACAGATGGGATCGACCTCGGTGATCAGCACCGTGGCCCCCATGCCGCGCAGGGCCTGGGCGCAGCCCTTGCCCACGTCGCCGTAGCCCACGACCACGCAGATCTTGCCGGCGATCATCACGTCGGTGGCCCGCTTGATCCCGTCGATGAGCGACTCGCGGCAACCGTAGAGGTTGTCGAACTTGGACTTGGTCACCGAATCGTTGACATTGAAGGCCGGGGTGAGCAGGGTGCCCTTGGCCGCCATCTCGTGCAGCCGGTGGACGCCGGTGGTGGTCTCCTCGGAGAGCCCGCGCACGTCCTTGAGCAGCTCGGGATACTTCTCGTGCATGACATGGGTCAGGTCGCCGCCGTCATCGAGCAGCATGTTGGGCCGCCAGCCGTCGGGCCCGAAGATGGTCTGGTCAATGCACCACCAGAACTCCTCCTCGGTCTCGCCCTTCCAGGCAAAGGTGGGGATACCGGCCGCGGCCATGGCAGCGGCGGCATGGTCCTGGGTGGAGAAGATGTTGCACGAGGACCAGCGCAGCTCGGCGCCGAGTTCGACCAGGGTCTCCATCAGGACCGCGGTCTGGATGGTCATGTGCAGACAACCGGCGATCCGCGCCCCGGCCAGGGGCTTCTTACCGGCATACTCCTCGCGCAGGGCCATGAGGCCGGGCATCTCGGTCTCGGCGATGGCGATCTCCTTGCGGCCCCATTCGGCCAGGCTCATATCAGCTACCTTGTAATCCGTCATTGTTTCCTTCTCTTTTCTCTTTGTTCCGGTTTGACCTCGATCCTGCCCCGGGTCCTGGCAATTGCAGGGTCGAGGAGTGCTGTCACTGTCGGCCCGGTGCCGGGATCTCAGATCCCGGCAGCGCTCTTCAGTTCCTCGACCTTGTCGGTCCGCTCCCAGGTGAACTCGGGCCGTTCCCGGCCAAAGTGCCCGTAGGCCGCGGTCTTGTGGTAGATGGGCCGCAGGAGGTCGAGCTGCTGGATAATGGCCTTGGGCCGCAGGTCAAAGACCTTGCCGATGATCTCGATGAGCTGGTCATCACTGATAACGGCGGTGCCAAAGGTCTTGACATTGATGGACACCGGCCTGGAGATGCCGATGGCATAGGCGACCTGGACCTCCACCTCGGAGGCCAGGCCCGCGGCAACGATGTTCTTGGCCACGTAGCGTCCCATGTAGGAGGAGGAGCGGTCCACCTTGGAAGGGTCCTTGCCCGAGAAGGCACCGCCACCGTGGGAGCCGCGGCCGCCATAGGAGTCAACGATGATCTTGCGGCCGGTGACCCCACAGTCGCCCACCGGGCCGCCGATCACGAACCGGCCCGTGGGATTGATGAAATACTTGGTGTTTTCGTCCAGCATCTCTGCGGGCAGGATCGGCTTGATGATCTCCTC
>WFUT01000212.1 GCA_015484845.1 Desulfobulbaceae bacterium | reverse complement strand
GTCCAAGATACTGCCAGCTCCCTGGAGGATATTTTTTATTGAATTCTTCATATCATAAAGGGATGTCGGGCGTTCTTCTGGTCCCACGGCTAGCCTTCTTGCTAGCAGTTTTTCGGCAGCACGAAAATCACGGCCAAACTTCATGAACGTATCCAGCGACTTCTGAAACTCTGGCGACATCTTGTTGATACCGCGCAGGATTTCTTCCTAGCTTATTTCGAGCTTCCTCAATGTTTCTTCTGGTAACATGGTAGGCTCCTTATGATCCATTCATACTTGTATGTTACCATTGATTCCCATCAAGTCAAGAGAATCGACCACTATTGGCAGGGATCACATCGGAAACTTTTGCCCGCGCATAAAAAAGGTCCGCCATGACCCCAAACGCGACAAGAATGGCAACGGCCGAAAGCCCCTTTACACCGGCGGGCATCATCGGTGCCACTGATGTAGACCGATTTTGCAACGATATAACAACCAATCATCAGGGGCCTATTTCAGGAATCATCCTCTGGGAGTACACCCTTTTTTTCATGTTACCATCGTCATTCATCAAGTCAAGCTAACTGTTAAAAAATGCAGCAAGTTCATCTAATTGCCACCCACAGGTCCCGTCCGATAAATTTTCCGGGGTTGGAACCTTAGTATTTGGGCCTCTCTTTTTTTAGCCATTAACCAACCTCCGGGAACCGTTCATGAAACTCTCTGATAAAGTTCATTGAGGCCAGTGAATCCAAACCATTCTCATCTTCCTGCCATTTAATAATGATAATGATTTGAAAAATTGAATTCAGCTCACGCAGGCAGTGCTGCCGCTCTTCGTCGTCCGTGGCCCCATATGGGGCTGCTCCAATGTGGCCACGGCCCGTTCCGGCGGCCTGCACAGCTCCTCCCCTGGTGACCCCCGAACTTTTTCTCTATGAGATCGAACCAGCGGTCGGGGATTTTATCTCTGGTTGTTGCTGTATTGATTGACTGCGGTTTCACGCCAATAATTCTTGCCGGCTCAGCCTTTTTTTGACTTAGAAGCAATGCGCATTTCTTTCTGTTATGATTTCATGGTGTTATCTTGTTCTCGCTGACATTTGCCAAGAATCTCGGCCAGGGGCCAGGGTGCGCACGCAGGTCGACGCCGGACATCTGCAGGTAGCTTGCTGCGGTGTGCCTGAGGTCATGCTGGTGAAAATCGGCGATTCCGGCCCGCCTGACTTCACGAAAGCGCGCCTGAACCATACGCAGAGCATATCAAGCGAAGCAAAAACAAGCAAACACAGCAAATAGCCGCTAAAAAAGGAAGCGGCATTAACAAGCTGTTTTTTGCTTGCTAATGCCGCTTTTACACTGGTGCTCCCGGCAGGATTCGAACCTGCGGCACCAGGATTAGGAATCCTGTGCTCTATCCTACTGAGCTACGGGAGCCTGTGGAACATTTTTGCGGGGCAAATATTACCTGAATCGCGCAGGAAAGCAATGGAATTTTTCCAAGCCACGGCAAAGATGCGGCCTCCTGCCACCGGCAAGGCCTGCCTCACTCTTCAAGGATACTCTTCCCGGTCTCCAGGACCTCCCTGCCCGTGAAATCCTCGGGTCGGCAGTTGGGACGAACGATGCAGTTGCGACCGATGCGGACCCTGTCCGGAACAACCGCCTCCTTGCCGATCAGGGTGATACCGGTGTAGAGATGCTTGGGATAGTCCTGGTTGGGCTGGTCCCGGTCCTCGCCGTGGCCGACGATGGCGCGGGCCCCGATCTGCACCCTCTTGTCGCAGATGACCAGGTCCACCACCGAACCCTCGCCGATGACGCAGTCCTCGAAGATGACCGAATCCCGGACCACGGCGCCTTTCCGGACATGGACACCGGGCGAGAGCACCGAGTTGATCACGGTCCCCTCGATGATGCTGCCGGCCGAGATCATGGACGAACGGACAGTACAGCCGCCGATGTAGCGGGCCGGGGCCCGGTCCATGGGACGGCCCTCGGCCTCGGGATTGGGCCGGATGCCCCACTCCTCGGGCGAAATCCGGGAGTCTTCGGGGATCAGGTCCATGTTGGTCTCCCAGTAGGACTGGATGGTGCCCACGTCCCGCCAGTAACCGTAAAAGGGGTAGGCAAAGACACGGTCCTTTTCAATGGCCCGGGGCACGATGTGCATGCCGAAATCGACCTCCCGCTTGTCGCGACCAAGGGTCCTGAGCAGGTATTCGGTATCAAAGACATAGATGCCCATGGAGGCCAGGTTGGTCCTGGGCACCTCGGGTTTTTCCTCCCAGTCGATGATCCGGTTCTCCGTATCCACGATGCCGGCACCGAACTGGTGGATCTCGCTCCTGGGCACCACCATCATGCCGATGGTGATATCGGCCTTCTTGTGGCGGTGGTACTCCAGCATGGCGGCAAAATCCATCTGGTAGATGTGATCTCCGGACAGGATGAGCACCTGCTCGGAGGGATTGGCCTGGATGAAGTCGATATTCTGGCGGATGGCATCGGCCGTGCCCTTGTACCAGTCAGAGTCCTTTTCCCCGGTGCGGGGCGGCAAGATCTTGACCCCGCGGGTGCGGCCGGTGAAGTCCCAGGCCTCGCCGGTACCGATGTGGCGCATGAGCGAGAGCGGCTTGTACTGGGTCAGCACGCCGACCCGGGTGAGGCCGGAGTTCATAACATTGGAGAGGCTGAAGTCGATGATCCGGTAAAGGCCGCCAAAGGGAACCGCGGGCTTGGCGCGGTGACCCACCAGGATATTGAGGCGGCTGCCGATGCCACCGGCCAGCAGGAGAACAAGGGCGTCGGTGCTCGGTCTCATTTCAGCACCTCCTGGTCCACCATCTGGTTGTGCGGCCACCTGTCGGGGCTAAGCTGCGGATAGACCGTGCAGCCGCTGCCGATGACCATACCAGCCGGGACATGGTTGTTCCAGCCGATCACGGTCACGTTGCCGGGCGTCTCCACGCCGGGCACGCCCACCCGGCAGTCGCGGCCGAACTCGGTGTTCACGTCGCTCACCACGCGGCAGAGACGGGCACCGCCGCGGACGCGGTTGTTGAAGAACAGGATCGAATCCACCACCTCGGCCCCCTTCTCGACCCGGACGCCGGGAAAGAGAATCGAGTTCCTGATCACGCCGTCAACGATGCAGCCGTTGTAGGCCATGGAGTTGTCGAGCATACCGTGCCGGCCGATCTTCGTTGGCTGGCAGTCGCGGATATTGCGGTGCTCCAGGTTGGTTCGCAGGCCCCATTTCTCCATGTCGATTTTGGGATCAGGCCCCAGCAGGTCCATGGAGGTCTGCCAGTACTCGTCCACCGTCCTGGTGTATCCCCAGTAGCCGTGGAACTTGTAGCCATGGACATTGAGCCGGCGCTCCATCATCATGGGAATGATATCGCGCCCGAACTCGTAGGAGTCGCTCTCCTGGTTGAGCCGGAGCATCTCGTAGAGCACGGCGGGGCGGAAGCAGAGCACGGTGAGCGAGGCCCACCGGCTCCTGGGTCTCTCGGGCTTCTCCTCGTAGGAGATCAGCCTGCCGCCCTCGGGAAAGTCATCGGCGATCTCGGCGACGCCGAAACGGGACGCCTCGCCGGGCGCCACCTCGAGAAAGGCGGCAGTGAGGTCCGCGTCCTGCTCGTTGTGGTAGCGGATCATCTTCTGGTAATCCATGGAATAGACATGGTCGCCGGACAGGACAAGGATCTCCTCCGGGTCGTGGTAACGGACAAAGTCGAGGTTCTGGTAGACCGCATCGGCCGAGCCGCGATACCAGTGCGGGCTCTCGTAGTCCTTGAAGGGGGGCAGGATGGAGATGCCCCGGTAGCGGCCGATCATGTCCCAGGCCGCGCCGGTGCCGATGTGGTTGATGAGGGAATAGGATCGATATTGGCTGAGGATGGCGATGAGCTCTATCCCCGAGAGCATGAGGTTGGTGAGGGGGAAGTCGATGACCCGGGCAAAACCGCCGAAGGGTACCGCGGATTTGGGTCGATAGTGGGTGAGCACCCCCAGTTCATCGACCCGGCCGCCGGCCAGGATCATGGCCAGAGTGGAGGGTTTGAGCATACGGACACCTTCCTGCTGAAGAAACGTAGAGCCGGATACCTATACTATTGCATAATGCCCCGGGCACGCAACAAATATCTTCATCGGCAGGGGCCCGGAACCGGGACGCGCCAGGGATCACTTCATGTGCCGGGTGGCGATGCGCATGAGCGAGCGGGTGGTGAACTCCTGGTTTTCCCGGAGCGGGATGTTCTTGAGCGGCACCTCGGCCCGGGCAGCCTCCTTGTGACCGCCGGCGGGGCCGTATTCGCCGAAGGTCTTCTGGGCCAGCTTGCCGGCATTCTTGCGATAGCCGTCGCAGCGGAAGATGACCACCAGTTTCTCGCCATGGATGCCGGAGACGAGGACCCAGTCGAACTTGTCAACGTGGTTGAGAAAATCGGCAATGATCACCTGGATGTCCGGGGTACCCACCCGGCCGAGATGGACATAGGCCCGGCCCTTGCTGGAGCGGACCTCGTTGAGGGCGATCTTAAAATATTTCAGCTCGGACCGGCGCAGCTCGGTGAGCTCGAACTTGCGCACCAGGTTGCGGTTGGCGATATTGAACACGTAGCGGAACGAGATACCGTCGGCCAGCTGCATGTTCTTTTTCTCAAAGTCCTGGGTATCCACCTTGATGCCGTAGAAGAGCGCCGTTGCCAGGGCCACGGAGGGCCTGATGCCTGCGGCCCGCAGGTACTCGACCATCATGGAGGAGACCGCGCCGTAATCCGGCCGGATATCGATGAAATCCGCATCCCAGCCCTCGGTGACCGGGTGGTGGTCGATCACCACGTTGAACTGCAGTTTCTCGAAGCAGGAGTGGTGGGTGGGTTGGGAATCGAGCAGGACCCGCTTGGTATACTCCTTGACCGGCAGGGTGTGGAGGCGTTCGATGGGGATCTTGAGCCGCTCCACCATGGTCAGGTTGTTCA
>WFUT01000211.1 GCA_015484845.1 Desulfobulbaceae bacterium | reverse complement strand
TGCCAACGCCCCGCCGCGGGCCGCGGCCGACTGCCCGGCCGTCCCTGCAGCCTCCAGGGCGTGCCCCCCGGTTTTGCCGGCAGACAGGAGTCAACACGCCGTCTCTCCACCCCGCATTCCCAGGCCTCCCCGTTGCCCTGCTCCCGGCGATTCTCAGGCGCCTTTCTTCCCCCTGTCCCCTTTACTATTGCCTCATTCATGGCTATTGTTGGGAAGACCCCGTGGTCAATGACTCCCCGGTGTTCCTCGAATTCAGCAACAAGTCCTTTACCCGGGGCCCGGGAACACGGCAGGCCCCGGCCGGCCGCCGTCATCACCAGAGAACCGATCGGCACATGACAGACGAAGCATTTCCCCGCCATCACTATCCCGACGACGTCGCGGTCATCCACCACGGCGACAAGATCATCCTCCTGGTGGGCACGGCCCATATCTCGAAGCAGTCCGCCGACCTGGTCGAGCAGGTCATCGAGCAGGAACGGCCGGACACGGTCTGCATCGAGCTGGACGAGAAACGCTACGCCGCCCTGTCCAGGCGGCAGCGCTGGGAAAACCTGGACCTGAAGCAGGTGATCCGCAACAAGCAGCTCTCCACCCTGCTGGTCAACCTGGTGCTGGCCTCCTACCAGAAGAAGCTGGGCGGCCAGCTCGGCATCATGCCGGGCACCGAGCTGCTGGCCGCTGCCCGCGCCGCCGAGCGGCACCACATCCCGGTACAGCTCTGTGACCGGGACGTGCGGGTCACCCTGCGCCGAGCCTGGCATGCCACCACCCTCTTCAAAAAGGCCTACCTGCTGGCCACCCTGTTCGCTTCCCTGTTCGACACCACGGAACTGGACGAGGAAAAACTGGCCGAGCTGCGCAGGAAGGATGTGCTCTCCGAGCTGATGGAGGAGATGGGCGAGGCCCTGCCCGATGCCAAGAAGGTGCTCATCGACGAGCGCGACATCTACATGGCCGAGAAGATCAAGCAGGCGCCGGGCAACCGGATCGTGGCCGTTGTCGGGGCCGGCCACATGGCGGGCATCATGCGGGTGATGGACGAGGACCACGCGGACGAGCTGGCCGCGATCAACACCATCCCGCCCGTCTCCAGGGCATGGAAGATCGTGGGCTGGGGCATACCGGCCGCCATCATCTTTTCGGTGGTGGCCATCGGCTTCCGGCATGGCGCCGGCGAGGCTGGCTCCAACGCCCTCTACTGGATCCTGGCCAATGGCATTCCCGCGGCCATCGGCGCCGTCCTGGCCTGGGCCAACCCGATCACCATCCTCTCCGCCTTTGCCGCCGCCCCGATCACCAGCCTGACGCCGGTTATCGGCGCCGGCTACGTGTGCGCCTTTGTCCAGGTCATGACGCGGCCGCCGGTGGTGCGCGAGTTCGAGGCCGTGGGCAGTGACATCGCCACCGTGCGCGGCTGGTGGCAGAACAAGCTGCTGCGGGTCTTCCTGGTCTTCATCCTGACCGGGCTCGGGTCGGCCATCGGCACCTGGGTGGGCGGCTACCGGATCTTCACCAATCTCTTCAGTTGACCCGCCGGGCAACAGAGGCCTGCAAACTCCAGCCAGCCCGGCGTAGCCGGGAAAGGACCCCATGAGCACGAACAGCGACAAGACCCCACCGAACCTCAACGGCAAACAGAAAAAACACCTGCGCGGCCTGGCCCATCACCTGGAGCCCGTGGTCCATGTCGGCCGCGAGGGCCTCAGCGAGAGCCTGATCCGCTCGGCCAACCAGGCCCTGCTGGCCCGGGAGCTGATCAAGGTGAAACTGGGCCAGAACTGCCCCCTGGCCAGGAAGGAGGCGGCCCGGCAGATCGCCGACCGGACCGGCGCCGCCCTGGTGCAGCTCATCGGCAGGACCATCATCCTCTTCCTGCCCAACCCGGAGCTGCCCCGCGATCGCCGTATCCATATCTGAACACTTCCCCCGGGGCCCTGCCTGACAGGCCCGGCCCGCCAGCGGCCGGATCCTGTCAGGGGCCGGGAGAGCACTGTCTTTCCGTGTCCAGCTCTGCGGCCCTGTTCCTGTACAGGGACGGGTCCACCACCCGCGCCATGGC
>WFUT01000210.1 GCA_015484845.1 Desulfobulbaceae bacterium | reverse complement strand
CCCCCCTGTCGCTCCAGCGGTTTTCGGTATCCCTCAACCCGGGTTGGCGGGTCATTACTTCCCGGAAACAGGACCGTTTCTGAATATCAGAATTATTCATTTTTTCTTCTTCTCCCCTGGCCACGGTCGACCCTGGAGCCGGGTCAGATGTTTTCCGCTTCCCCTGTTTTGTTTTCTCTCTTTCTTCCTTACACGCGCCCGGCTGCCAGGGTGTCATCCGCATAGTGACTGAACTTCAGCCAGTTGTCTTTCCCTGCACTGCCAGGCCATCTCCCTGAACCACGCTGTGGTAATTTTAGACCTGTATTTTTCCGGTTCGGCGGAAACTGCCAATCAGTAAAATTGATGAAACATATCATGGCGGTTTATTCTTTTTCTTTATCAAGGTGGCACAATGTAGTATATGTGAGCATGAAAAAGGGACAGAGAGCAGGAAGCAGTAATCCGAAGTAACAGGCAGGATGGTGCGCTGGTATGCCCTGTAACCTGCCATTAGCGCGCCGAACAGGCGCAGGCGTCGCCAACCCCGGGCGTTTTTTGCCACTATGAATTTGTTCCGGGATCACAATTTCAGACAGGAAAAGGAGGTGAGGAGAAGAAAGAGGAGGTCAGCGGATGTTCCGCAGGTCCCGGTTCTGCACCACGTGGGGAGAAAACCGGAAGGAGGCAGGGTGTCTCTTTCCCGAACCACGAGAAAAGATCCGGTCTCGGGAACAGGGAGAGCTTTTCCCGGCCGGAAGAGGAGAGGTGTATATGCTGAGAAAAAGAGCTAGAATCATGCTGGTTGGAATTCTTGCCGCCGGACTGCCCACGGCAGCGGCGGTAACGGCACTTGGGGCAGTGGGGCCCGGCGGGGGCGGAGAGGGGCCCCGCGATGCGGTCCTGCGGGACAGGAACGGCACGCCCATCCAGGAACTCCTTGATCCGGCGGATACCATTACAGCGGCCAACGGTTCGGTCTACATGGCCGGTCCGCCCTACAGTCCGAAACAGACCTGCGGCCGCTGCCACAACTATGATGCCGTGACCAGGGCATTTCATTTCCGGGAGGGCACCGGGCCACGGGGTGAGAATCTCAGCGATCACTGGAGTGACGAGCACAAGGACGGCACCCTGTACAAGTACCTGGCAAACGCCTATGCCTACATCATAAGTCCCGGTGAATATGGAGCATGGTGACCGCCTTCGTACCGCCAGTTGGCGGCCAAGAAAGAGCGCGGAACCATTGCCGATCCCTTTACCACGGAAAACAGGCCATATCTCTTTGACCTGGGGAAACCGGACCAGATGCAGGTCTGCTATTCCTGCCACCTTGGCGGTGGCCCGGCCGAGGGCATCGTCCAGGAGGACGGTACGGTCATCCCCTATGACGACCCGTCGCTTTCCCCGGTCCACACCTTTGACAGGGATTTCTACTCCTACAACTCAAATGATATCACCCAGGCCCTGCTCAGCGACCAGACCATCGAAGAGACCATTGCATCCATCGGTGATCCGAAACGGCATGACTGGTCCAAGTCCGGGGTCATGGAGGCGGACTGCCTGGGATGCCATATCGATCCGGACAGCAGCTACGCCCTGCACGCCGCCGACGGCCTGAAGGCCAAGCCCTTTCGGCCGCGGATGCTGATCTTTGCCGAGCGAAAGAATGGCCAGGTGACCAGGGTCTCCCTGGGCATGCCGCTCAAGGTCGGCCTGGAGAACGAATCAGCGCTTCCCTATACCAATGACCTGCAGCGGATGAGCAGGCCCACCTCGCTGATGCCCCTGAAAAAACTGCCTGTGCCAGTGATCGGCGAGCTGATGCAGATGTGGTCCGACGGTCTGGACCGGATCAATGCCGACGGCATTGAGCTGCCATATGCGGTCTACGGCAGCAATATCGGCAAGATATGGGACGAGAACGGCAGGATCAAGGCCGCCTACACCGCTGACCCGCAGGGGCCGGATGACGAGATGAATCGCCTTGATGCAGCCGGTGAAGCCCTCAACGATCTTTTTGCCGATTTTCTTTCCTACCTGCAGGAGCAGGGGGTCTTGTCCGAGGACGATGGCCTGGACGAGTTGAAGTCCCTGTTCTTTAACAACTTCATCTACGGCTACCGGATCATGGACAACAGTGGCAGGTTGCTGCCGGTCCCTGTGCCGCTGCGGGCCTACGAACCGGGCAAGTTCTATACCGACTGGGACAATCCCGATGCATCGGTACGCGACTACGTGCGGGCGCCCCTGGTCGAAGGAGAGGGCATCCCCTACATGGGCCGGGTCGGCCTGCCCTGGAAGGCGACCGAGTATGGTGAAAAACTGGCCAGCCAGGGCGATGACACCTATGTTGACCCCGATACCGGCATGATCGATACTGCCAGGGTGGTCGCCGACCTGCAGGCAGGGGCCATCAGCCAGGAGGATGTTGGTTCGGTCCTCCATGATTACCTGCCGTCCTTTTTCTCCGTCATGCCCACGGCCAATCTCATGGGCCTGGATTTCAACCAGGACGGCGCCCCGCTGACCTATGTCCAGCTGGTGAAGGAGAATGGCGAGTGGCATGCCAAGACCTATTACAATGTCGAGGACCTCAAGCACTCCCTCCACAAGGATATGTTCGGCGGCAGCCACCGGGACATGAACTCTCCCAAGTGGGTCTCGGTCTGCGGCCAGTGCCATGTCATGACCCGTGACTATGGCAACTCGAACTGGGATCACGCCCGGACCTACGGCCTTGGCCTGGATGCGGACTGGGTCAAGAACGGCGTCTTTGTCAATATCACCGACGACGAGGAGGCCAGTGGCTACGATGTTCACCTGTCGAAGAAAAAGATGGGATGCGGATCCTGCCACCTCAGGCACGCAGGGTTCCATTTCCAGGGTAAGGACAGCGACTATCTCGAGAACATGCACAACATCCTCAAGGGAACCGATACCGGGCACATGGTCCGCAACGACCTGGACAACAACCCCCGGCCCAGGACCTGCGAGTCCTGTCACCTGGCCGGCCAGGACCCGAACGCGGTCAATCCCATGGCCAGGCACCGGGAGAAGTTCGGCAAGACCACGGCCAGGCACATCGAGAACATCGCCTGCGAGGTCTGCCACGTGCCCTTTCGGCGCACCTGGCGGTTCCGTGCCTTTGACGATACCCTGGGCTACTATGCCAATTTCGACAACAGGATGGGATACAACATCCTCAACGACGATGCCGGCCTGATGGCCTACCCGCCCCAGTACGCGATGAGCCCGGTCTACGGGACCTCGCCGGGCTACGGCATTCCCCACTTCAACATGGTGTCCAACCATGTGGATGCCGACGGCAAGGGTGCGGTTCCCATGGATTACATCAGCCAGATGATGGATTATTTCCAGATGAACGTTTCTTCGGACCCGGGGCGGCTGGTCAATGGCATGGCCACGAACCCGAGGTTCGATTTCTGGAAAAAGTTCTACCAGCACAGGCTGGACGAGGATATCAACCGCGGCCTGCCCCTCACGTACACCGAGCAGGTGGACAACGAGGTCTTGCCGCCGCTCTATTATGCCAATGGCCGCAACGGTTATCCGCAGGTGGTCATCGGCAACCCCATCACCATCATGACCTGGGTGGATGCCAACCCGCAGCCGGATCATGATATGAGCAGCCTGCCGTACGGCGGGGCAAAGGTCCTCTACCTGCGGGAGATCGACGCCGCGATCAAGGAGTATAAGTTCCCTGTTCATTACGGCGCAGTTGATCGTGACACCCTGGCCTCCATTCCGGCCAACGATTCCGCGTGGGCCCAGAACCCGGACGTGGGCAAGATCGTGCTCAAGGACTCCGGTTACGTGATCTTTGACCATACAGGGGACATGTATCCGGATCTCTGGTGGGACGAGGATGTGCGGGCCATGCAGGATGCACTGACCGCGGTCCTCAAGGCCGAGGGCGAGAGCGATCCCAAGCCCATGCTGTTCATGGCGGCCCACTACTTTTCCGATACCCACGGCGTCCAGCCCGTTGCCAAGTCCCTGGGCTCGAAGTCCTGCAACGACTGCCATGGCGACCTGGCCAGGGACCCGGGCGCGCACCGGGTCACGGACCGGCTGATCGGCTACCTGCCCTGGGCGCCCCCCTGGTTCCGCGACGAGAACCGGGCCCTCCGCTACGACAGGACCCTGGGCAAGATGGTTCCCGCCAACCCGAACGGCTTTTTCATCGTCGACGGCGAGGTGGACTTCATCGAACCGCAACATGCCAATGGCATGAGTTTTCTCGGGGCCCGGGCCGACGAGGTGCTCTCCCTGAGCAAACACCATGCCGAGGAGCTCTTCTACCTGACCGCGGAAGGAACCGTGACCGGCAGCCAGATCAAGGGGGTCAACAGCAGGCTCCTTACCCCCGAGGAGCGCGAGACCACCTATGTCAGGCAGATCGTCACCGGCCCCTGGAACGACAAGCAGCACTTCTACGTGCCCCGGGAGCTGAAGTCGGAGATCAGGGAGATGGGCATGGTCCAGTTCCCGCAGGATATCCGGCTGGCCGACGGCACGGATGTCAGCGCCTACGTGGTCCGGATCGGTTTCAACGAGGAGAACACGGAGTCGCTCTTCATCTACCTGCCTGTGGCGGGATCCGGTTCCAGCTGGCCCGCCATCTGGCGGCAGGATCCCGGCAGCCCGGTATATCACCTGGATACGACGGCAAAAGTCGTTGGCTTCTCTCCCAGGTATGTCATTGCCAGGGTCAAGGGATCGGGCCGCTACGTGGCGGTAAAAAATTGATGTCCGACTGTTAGCGGCAGCCAAGGCCTCCGGGAACGGCGGATACGATCGCGGAATGCCTGCACCTCTATTGGCAGCGGGGACAGTACCCTGTTTCCCGCTGCCTCCGTGGTGCCTGTGGATCTCTGCTCCATCCCCCCTGTCCGGCATCTTTGTGCCTTCATTTTGCCCAGATCCATGTGGTTTTTTTCTGTTATTTCCCCGTTGACCATCTTGGGGATGCCTAATTCCTGTTCTCTGTTTCCTTTCTCTTCGTTTGTCTGTTTTTCTTTTGATATCAAGATATTTTATGAAAAAAAGTACCAGTTCCATCCTGCCGTGATAAATGGAAAAAGTATCTTGTTTTCTTCACTCACGCAGCTTCCGGGGACCAGCTTCCCTCCTGCCTGCGGGACATTTTGTTGGATTTCATATTTTTTCTGAACTTCAGCGTGTTGTCATGTACGGCGGGGGTGACTCGGGTGACGGCTCTCGTTGAACCACGCTGTGGTTTCTGCCGACTGGAGGTCATCGTCGACTTTGGTATCGATCCTATATCAGCAATTTTGATAAATACGGTTGTTCCGGAATGCGCCCCCTCTTTACCATGGTGGCACAATGTAGTAT
>WFUT01000209.1 GCA_015484845.1 Desulfobulbaceae bacterium | reverse complement strand
TCCAGTTTAATAATTAAAATATCACGTCCAACCGCTCCAAAGGACTCGGTCCATCCCGCAACGATGTATCCTCCATCCGTTGTCTGCTGAATGGACCTTGCTTGATCTTCATAAGATCCGCCATAAGTCTTCGCCCACTCTGAAGCAATCGCTTCATATGAGAATGACGATAAGATTAATAAAAATACACATGCCAATACAATTTTTGGATAATTTGAGTTAAATTTCATTTCTTCACCTTCTTGTAGGTATATAGAATTTATCTCATTTATCTCATCTTTGATACTTTGAGATGCAAGGACAAAAGAAATTCCTCCACTGACCTGGAAGGTAAGGCGGGATGCTGCCCAGCTCTGCCATTCGTTCCTTCGTCAGCTCTCCTTTTTTCTCCGTACCAATGCTATCCCGCCAAGGCCGCTCCCAAGGAGGAAGATCGTGGCAGGCTCCGGTACAGGTGCAGGGGCGTGTTGGTTCAGGGAAATGTTGTCGAGGACCAGGGAATCCGGCGTGGACAAGTCCCAATCGATAACAGTGAAAGAGAGTTCCGCATCCTGGCCACCCCATTTCTGGGCAAAGTCGGTGATATCCCGGGTCACCCAGGTACCATTCAAAAGATCTGCCGTGGAAATGCCTGCCAGGAGGTCGACGGTATCACTGCCCCCTGTGTTGTCCTGGAGCTGGGCCGAGACATCGTCGTCAGTACTGTCCGTGGGATCCCACTTGGCCCAGAAAGTGATGTCCATGGTGTAGCCCGGTCCCTGAAGGGCGTCCAGGGTGAAATCCTGGAATAGCGTAGCTATCCAATCATTGTTGTCGTTGGAAATCATGGCACTATTTGTGAAGGTCTGACCAGGTACATTGACAATGGAAAAGTGAGAATCCACGTCTGGGTTAACAGGACCTGATTGTGATATCAGGGCCCCGCTCCAGCCTGTGAAGTCTCCCGTATCAAAGTTCCCATTCTGCAGGGGGGTAGCCTGGGCCGACCCAAGGTTCACGGCAGTGACTGCTGCCAGGAAAACAAGTGGTGCGCTGATTCTTTTCATGTCTTTTTTCCTCCCTCGGTAGTTGATGAATAATCAGTCATCCGGAATCCGGGTGCAATTTCATTTGTTAAAAGATGAACACGTAAACCGGTTTGCATTTGCTTGTGCATATAGCCATAGAAAAAGTCGTGTCAGGCAAAGACATGGGGTATTCACAGGAATTGGATGGGAGATGGTGCGATGGTATGGCTGTAATGCCATGGGCCAGCTGATCAGTACGCGGGGTCAGCTTCCTTCCCGTGACGAGTATTTTCAGTGGCTCTGAAGAGACATTATGCTGCATCGGTCACAACATATTTTTGATTGGACGAGATAAGCCCGTTTTGTCCCTGCAGGATTGTGAATGAATGCCAGGTCGAACCCCAAAAGTTGCATGGTACTTTATCCGGACAATTCGATTTCACTTGACATTGTGATGCAAAAAGTGATCCTGGTTAACTTGTTGAAAATTCAGTATGTTAGCTGTGTTTACGCTTCCGGCAAATTGGAAAGTTCGGCTTTTCGGTCCGTTTTTCCGGAATTTAAATGAAGTGCAAGAGGGCAACATGAATTGCCAAAGCCCCATGTGCCGGGTATATGTTGTGAAAGCCCTGGCATTTAGCCAACAGAGTATGCAATGAGTCTTCACGGGAACAGGCTGAACCCATAGTTTTATTGTACTCAGTGCTCCGTGAATGAGGGGCTGTCAGTTCCTTGGGCTCGCTTTTTAAGAAGAGAAAATCTCTACTCATGGGCGTTGTTCCTGCCGGTTTGCTGGGAACGGCCACTATCACCTTGGAGTATCAAGATGTACTTGAGGATCCAGGTTGGCGGCAGGTATAGGCCTGCCGAAATCACGTTGGGAACAGCGATGGGGAAAGATAGCCACCAGCGCGAAGGGCGACAGGTCTGCTCTCAAGGAACTGGAAAACAGGCGGGGAAGGGGAAAGAGCGAGGCCGGAAAGGAATCCGGCCCTGGTAGCGCATCAGACTGGGAGATCATCGAGATCCGTGACCGCAAGATACGATAGAGGCCCGGCCGGGAAAAGGCCGTGGCGCCCGCTGCTGATCCCGGTGCTTGGGTTCCTGCTGCTGAGCGGCGGCTGTGCACCGGTATTTCTGGCCGCCGGCGCCGGGGTGGGCTACTACGCGGGCAACAAGAAGGCGGCGCGCAAGGTGAACCGCTTCTTCCACGACCTGGCCGAGTCGATCCGGACCTCTTCCCGCAGGACCTCCGGGGCCAGGCAGACCGAAGAGGCATATGGTCGCGGCACGGAATCCGGGCCCCGGCTGCGGCTCGAGAAGAGCGTGCTGGTGCCGGTCAAGGTCGCCAGGGGCGAACAGGTCACCACGGCCATCACCTACGCGGTCCTGGGAGCGCCGGCCGGGGGGATCCGGGTGGAGGAGACCAGGGAACTCTGGCTGGGCAGCCGGAAGCTCTCCCTTCTTCGGCGGGAGACCATAACCAGGAAGAACGGGACCTGGGAGAGTACCCTCATCTTCAGGGTGCCGCAGAGCGCAAGGCCGGGCCGGTACCGCGTTGTCCAGTATGTCCGCCTGGGGGCCTCCAGTCTGAAGGCCGAGAGCGGCTTTACAGTGGACTGAGTTTTTTACCTGAATCCTGCAGCTGCCAATCCCGAAGTGCAGGATTCAGGATTCAGTCCTGCTTGCAGAACTTCAGGACCTCCTTGTCGCCTCCGCCCAGGCAGGAGGCAAGCTGTTTCCTCTCTTCCTTGTTCACCTTGGCGCCATGCCGGATCATGGCGCCGATGGTACCGTTCCATGCCCTTGTGCTGGCCCTTCTCTTCAGCTTGCTGCAGATCCGTGTCTCGTAGTGGCATTCCAGGCACCTGCTTTTGAGCAGCTCCACGCAGCTCTTCTGACCGGCAGAGGCCGGGGCGGCAAGGAGGAGAAGGAAAAGGGGCAGGGCAGGGAGCATGGCCGGTATATGGGTGGATCGCTTCATGTTGTCTCCATCGGAATCTGAATCTTGCTATCAACAAATAAAACCTAAATCCTGCACTTCGAAAATGAAGAAAAAATTTTCTTTTGCCGTATCAACGGATTATGCGAACGTGATCGTTTTTTTCGACTCACTGACCGGGGGAAGGATTTTTTCTTCATTTTCTTGCCCGCAGGGATTGGCAATTTCACCGAATCTGCTTCGTTATCAAGGGCTTGAAGTGTTCGTATACGTCTACGTCCTTGATGCCTCGCATCTCCGGCAAAATTGCCAATTGCAGGATTTAGGTAAAATACAAACCAGCGTGTAGCTGGACCGGACTGTCAGGTTACAGCCTCGATACACCATAACAAGCAGAGGGAGGAAGGATGCCGTTTCTCCTGTTGCCGCCGGCGGCGGCAACAGGCCTGGCCCCTATCCCCGGTTCCTGTCTTCCGGGCGCCGGTGCCTCAGAAGTTGAACCACCGTTTTTTCTTCTTGGGATCGTACATGGCCACCTGGTTGCGGCCGTTTTTCTTGGCCTGGTACAGGGCCTCGTCGGCAAGGCCTATGAACTCGTTCTTCTTGAAATCGCGGCCCGTGGGACGGGCGCTGGCCACGCCGATGCTGATGGTGACGTGATAGACATTGTCGCCGTCGTCAAAGGCATACTCGTCCACCACCCTGCGGATCTTTTCCGCCACCGTGTACGCGTCCGCCGGTTCGGTCTCCGGCAGGACAAAGATGAATTCCTCGCCACCGTAGCGGGCCAGGAGATCGTACTCCCGGATCTGTTCCCTGGTGATCCGGCAGAACTCCTTCAGGATAAAATCACCGGTCTGGTGACCATAGGTGTCGTTGAACTTCTTGAAGTTATCGATGTCGGCGAGCAGGATGGAGATGGTCCGTTCGTTGCGGATGGACCGGTTGATCTCCTGGTCGAGGAAGTTCTGGAAGAAACGGTGGTTGTTGACCTCGGTCAGGCCGTCGATGTTGGCCAGGTTCTCCAGCAGCTTGTTCTTCTGTTCCAGCTCCCTGGTCAGTTTCTCCAGCGCCATCTTGGACCGGATCAACTCCCGGTTCATCTCCTCGTAGGAGAGATTGAGCAGGCTCAGGCGCAGGTTGGCCTCCTGCAGGATCTCCTCCACCGACTTGGTCGGCTTGATCTTGAGGCCAAAGTAGTCGGCTGTCCGGTCCACCTGGCTGTGGACGTCCTTGAGGATCCGGTTGATGGCCAGGACCTTGAGGCCCAGCAGGTCACGGGCCTGTTTGCGAAACAGCTTGTGATACTTTTCCGGGGTGTCGGAGTAGAGGATCCGGACCAGCAGGTCAGAGAGGTGGATGGTCTGGACGGCCATGGATGTCTGGCGATCGTGGCCATTGCATTGCTCGGGCTCGTGATGGAACCTGATCGGCAGGAGCAGGCCCTCCGGAAAGCCCCAGTGGCGGGCCACCTCGTAGCCCACCAGGGTGTGGGGCGCGCCGATGAGCTCTGTCTCCAGGTCCACGTCACTGGCATCCTCTTCGTCCAGCCTGGCCAGGACCCGGTTGTATTCCTTCGGCATGGTGGAGGCGAAGATGAGCTGGCCGATGTTCTGCAGGAGGCCGGAGATGAAGATGTCCTCGCTGTCAGCGCCCGGGATCTGCTCCATGATCAGCCTGGCCGCCACGGCACCGGCCAGGGAACGTTCCCAGAAGGCCTTGAAGTCAAAGTCGGTGGCGCCGCCTTTCCCTTCCATGTTCAGGAAGGAGAACGAGAGGACCAGGCTGCGCACGGCATTGGTGCCAAGGATGGCCACGGCCTGGTTAATGGAGCTGATCTGCTGCGGAAAGCTGTAAAAGGCGGAATTGGAGACCTTGAGGATCTTGGCCGAAAGCGACATGTCCTTGGAGACGAGGTCGGCGATGTCCGAGAGGGTGGTTTCCTCCCTGGAGGTCAGGGTGATGAGCTTGGATGCCACGATGGGCAGGGTCGGCAAGTCTTCGGAATTGAGAACTTTCTGCAGAACTTCATCCTGGCTCATCTTCATCGCTTCTGTCCTGGGTTGCTCCGGCCGGTCTCCCACGCCGTTCCGTCAGCTCAGCCTTTGCGCCGGGGGGTGGTGGTGTTGCTGGCCGTGTGCGGTCCGACGCTGCTCCTGCGGGAGATGGTTTTTGTAGGATTCAGGTATATGACATTTCTACTATATCGCACTTTTTCCTGACAGCACAAGAGAAGAAGATGCTGCTGCTGTTTTTTTCTCTTGCCACTCTGTGACAGCCTGTTCTGCAGGAACCGGCCCCGGCCGACGGGTCTCGGCAGAGGATTTTCAGCAGGCCCGATGCGGCCGGATCCGGATTGACCCCTTTATCCAGACCCCGTTAAATAGTATGACAACCTATTTTAACGTGTGGTTATATCAAGATATTACATGGTAATTGGACATAAGACGGTTTGAGTTGTCAGGTATCGAGTGTGCAGTTTTCAGTTATTGACTGCTGAAAACTGACAACGGGAGCAGTACGCAAATGGCGCAGAGCGCCTGGTGAGGTGTTGCACCGCAGAGCGGTGCAACAAGAGCAACCACCCTCCAGGTACTCCCCTAAACTTCGGGCGCCACCTCAACCTCGTGACACCGCTCTGCGGTGTCACGTTGGTTGTGCCCGCTCTGCGGGCATGGAGGATTATGTGCTGAACATAACGGATAATGAGAAGTAGGTTGTCCAAAAATACAACCATATTTATTGGTGTGTTACGAGGTCTGTTATCCGTCCCGGCCGGCGCGGAGATCCTCAGGCAACCGGTTGGGATAGGCGCAGGGGATATCCCGGTAGGTGGTGAAGCGCAGCTCCTCTCCCAGGCCGGTGACGTAGTCGGGCGTGAGCGGGATCTTGCCGCCGCCGCCGGGCGCGTCCAGGGCATAGGTGGGGACGGCCATGCCCGAGAGATGGCCGATCAGTTGCCGCATGATCGCAAGACCGCGGTCGATGGTGGTGCGGAAGTGGGCCGTGCCGCGGGTCAGGTCGGCCTGGAAGAGGTAGTAGGGCCTGACCCGCATGGCGAGCAGGCCGCGCATCAGGCGGCGCAGGACCTCGGCGTCATCGTTGACGCCGCGCAGGAGCACGGTCTGGCAGGCGAGCGGGATACCGGCGTCGGCCAGGCGGCCGCAGGCCTCGGCCGCCTCGGCGGTGAGCTCGGCCGGGTGGTTGAAATGGGTGTTGATGTAGAGCGGGTGATGGCGCGCCAGCATGTCGGCCAGCTCGCGGGTGACCCGCATGGGCAGGGTGCAGGGAACGCGGCTGCCGATGCGGATCACCTCGATGGAGGGTATGGCGCGCAGCTCGGCCAGGAGCTCGTCCAGGCGCTGGTCGGTGAGCAGCAGCGGGTCGCCGCCCGAGAGCAGGACCTCGCGGATCTGCGGTGTCCGGCGCAGGTAGTCGAGCCCGGCCCGGACGCCCTGCCGGCTGATGGCCATGCCGGGCGTGCCCACCTTGCGTTTCCGGGTGCAGAAGCGGCAGTACATGGCGCACTCGGAACAGACCAGCAGCAGGGCCCGGTCCGGGTACTTGTGGACCAGGTTGGGCACGGGGCTCAGGTCTTCCTCGGCCAGGGGGTCGGTCATGCCGTCGGGGTCGTGCAGTTCGCGGATGTCCGGCACCGCCTGGCGCAGGAGCGGCGCGCCGTGCCGCCGGATCAGGGCCATGTAGTAGGGATTGATCCGCATGGGGTAGACCCCGGCCACCCGGGTGATCTCCTCCTCCGGCACGTCCAGGTGGTGCGCCAGCTCCCCTGCCGTGGTGATGCTTTTTTTTAGCACGCTCTGCCAGCTTGTCATTGCCTGCCCCTGATCGGAATGCTACAAGAGGAACTATGATGTGGACACCTGGTGTCCGGCCCGGCCATCCATGCCGCGCGGGTGGTTTTTCACTACAGCCGAGGGGGAATATACGTAATGTCGGAAAATTCTGCCATGTTCAAATATGACGAGTACGGCAACACCCGGGAGATCTATGTCTACGATTCCGGCTCTGCCATCCACTCCAACGCCTTTATCAACAAGGGCACGGCCTTCAGTATCGACGAGCGGCGGCGGCTGGGGCTGACCGCCATGCTGCCGCCCGCGGTGCGCAGCCTGGAGCACCAGGTCGCCAACAGCCGGGTCAAGGTCCGGAACAAGAGTACCGATATCGAGCGGTTCATCTACATCCGTTCCCTCTTTGACCGCAATGTCACCCTGGCCCATGCCCTGATCCGGAGCGACATCGCCCGCTACATGTCGATCATCTATACCCCCACAGTGGGCCTGGCCTGCCAGCATTTCTCCTCCATGTTCCGTTCCGCCAATGGCCTCCACTTCTATCCCGGCAACATCGACCAGGCGGAAAACGTGCTCCGCCGCTTCCAGCCCAGGGATATCCGGGTGGCGGTGGTGACCGACAACCAGGGGATCCTGGGCATCGGCGACCAGGGCGCCGGCGGCATCGCCATCTGCCTGGGCAAGCTGATGCTCTACACGCAGGGGGCCGGGATCGCGCCCTGGCACTGCCTGCCCATCTCCCTGGACGTGGGCACCGACAACGAGGCCCTTCTCAATGACGACGAGTACCTGGGCTGGCGGCACCGCCGCATCACCGGCGACCAGTACATCGACTTCGTGCAGCGGTTCGCCCGCGCCTTCAGAAACGTCTTTCCCAACGCCCTCTGCCAGTGGGAGGACTTTTCCAAGCAGAACGCCTTTGCCATCCGCGACGCCTACCTGCACGACCTGATCTCGTTCAACGACGATATCCAGGGCACCGGCGCCATCACCCTGGCCGCCATCCTCACGGCCATGAAGATCAAGGGTGAAAAGCTCCGCGACCAGGTCTATCTCATCCACGGCGCCGGCGCCGGCGGCGTGGGGGTTGCCGAGCAGATCGCCACCGCGCTCTGCGAACAGGGCCTGGACATGGACGAGGCCCAGGCCAGGATCTTCACCCTCGATTCCCGCGGCCTGATCACCACGGACCGCGACCTGCTCCCCTACAAGCGGAAGTTTGCCAAGGATCCGGCCTCCCTGGACTGGCTGCGCGACGAGGCCGATCTCCGGCTCGAGAATATCGTTGCCAAGGCCGGGGTCACGGTGCTGATCGGCACCTCGGGCCAGGCGGGCTGTTTCTCCCGCGATGTGGTCCGCTCGGTCCTGGCACACACGGAGCGGCCGGTCATCCTGCCCCTGTCCAATCCCACCGAGAAGGCCGAGGCCGTGCCCGCCGACATCTATTCCTGGACCGGCGGCCGGGCCCTGGTCGCCACCGGCTCGCCCTTTCCTGACGTGCTCTTCGAGGGCGAGTCCTTCCGGGTCGGCCAGTGCAACAATGTCTTTGTCTTTCCCGGTGTCGGCCTGGGAGTGCTGGCCTCGGGCGCGCGCGAGGTCCTGCCCCGGTTCTTCACCGCTGCCGCCACCGCGGTCTCGGCCTGTGTCACCCGCGAGGAGATGGCCCGCGGCGCCCTTGTGCCGCCGGTGACCACCCTGGCCGATGTCAGTCTCAAGGTGGCCCAGGCCGTGGGCGAATCGGCCATTGCAAGCGGCGTGAGCCGGCCCTGCGCCTTTTCCAGTTTCCAGCACCAGAACGATGCCAGCCGTCTCAAGGAGTTGATCAGGAAGATGCGCTGGGAGCCCGATTACCTGCCGCTGGTGGCCATGTAGGAGGCCCGTTGCGACTGCGGACAGGGTTTTGCAGAGGCCGTTTCATGCATGATGCCACCGGAACACGCCTGCGGCGGTCCGCGGCAGGCGTTGCCGTTCTCCTGCTGCTTGCCGCCTCCCTCTGGCTGGTGGCGCGCTATACCAGGAACCAGGGGCTGGAGGCCCTGGCCGGGGAGGGCGCCTTCCGGCTCCAGCTCTACGTGGCCTACCTGCAGGGAGTCCTGGAGAAGTACGAGGGACTGCCCGAGTTGCTGGCCAACAACCGCCGCCTGGTCAGGTTTCTGCAGCATCCGGGCGGCCGCAACCGGATCGAGGCCCTGAACCGCTACCTGGAGACCATCAACCGGATCAGCGATGCCGCCGACACCTATCTCATGGACCGGGAGGGCCTGACCATCGCGGCCAGCAACTGGCAGGCGGAACGGCCCTTTGTCGGCCGCAACTTCAGCTACCGCCCCTATTTCCAGCAGGCCATGCAGGGCCGGCTGGGGCGCTACTTCGCCCTCGGCACCACCTCCAGCCGGCGGGGCTACTACTTTGCCTATCCCGTCCGCCAGGGTGACACCATCCTGGGGGCGGTGGTGATCAAGATCTCCATCGACCAGGTGGAACGGAACTGGGGCCATGGAAACGATATCTTCCTGGTCACTGATCCCGATGGCGTGATCTTCATCACCACCAGGGAATCCTGGTGGTTTCACACCCTGGAGCCGCTGGCCGACGAGGTGCGGCAGCGCATCGTCACCAGCCGCCGTTATCCCGATGCGGCCCTGACCCCGCTGCAGGTCGTTGCCAGGAAGGAGAGCGGCTACGGCCGGATCATCACCCTGCGCGAGGACAGGACCGGCCGCAGCAGGACCTTCCTGCAGCAGTCGGTCTTCATGCCCCAGGCCGGCTGGCGGGTCATGGTGCTCTCGGATACCGCCGGGGTGGAGAAGAGGGTGGTGCGGGCCCTGGTCGGGGTGGGAGTGGTCTTTGTCAGCGCGGTCATGCTCCTGCTGCTTGTCTGGCAGCGGCGGCAGCGGCTGGCCGAGCGACGCCGGTTCGAGGAACAGGGCCGGCGCCTCCTGGAGCAGGCCAACGAGAAACTGGAGATCCGGGTGCGGGAGCGCACCACCGAGCTCACCGAGAGCAATCGCCAGTTGCGCCGCGAGATCGAGGAGAGGCGCCAGGCCGAGGAGAAACTGCGCCGCACCCGGCGCGAGCTGATCCATGCCGCCAGGATGGCCGCCCTGGGCCAGATGTCGGCGGGCATCAACCATGAATTGAACCAGCCCCTGGCCGCGATCCGCGCCTATGCCGACAACGCGGTGCAGTTCCTCCGCCAGGGCCGGCCGGACAGCGCCCTCTGGAACCTGGAACAGATCGGCGAGCTCACCGAGCGTATGGCCAGGATCGGCGCCCAGCTCAAGCTCTTTGCCCGGCGCAGCAGCGGCCGCATGGAGGACGTGCCCCTGCACGGTGTGGTGGACGGCGCCCTGGAGATCCTGGCCCCTGCCATTCGCCGTTCCTCTGTCCGGGTCGAGGTGCGGCTGGAGCCGGAGGACCTCGCGGCCAGGGCCGACAATGTCCTCCTGCAGCAGGTGCTGGTCAACCTGATCGGCAACGCGGTGCAGGCCGTGAGCGGGTGCGAGCGCAGGGAGGTCCTGGTCAGCGCCGGCCAGCAGGGGGACAGGGTCGTTCTCCGGGTCCGGGACCGGGGCCCCGGCATCGGCGCCGAGCACCTGTCCCGGATCTTTGAACCATTCTATACGACCAAGGAGCCCGGCCAGGGCCTTGGCCTGGGCCTGGCCATCAGCCAGCGGATCATCCACGAGATGCAGGGGAGCATCCGGGTGGTGCCGGGCGGGGAGGGGGCGTGTTTCGAGATCAGCCTGCAACGGGCCGGGGAAGACAGGTGATGGCGGTCGACAGGGTCCTTTTCATTGATGACGAAAAACATATCCGCCAGGCCAACCGCCAGACCCTGGAGCTGGCCGGCCTGGAGGTCACCTGCCTCGGCCGGGCCGAATCCGCCGTTGACGTGGTGGACATGGAATGGCCGGGCGTGGTGGTCTGCGATATCCGGTTGCCGGGCATGGACGGCATGGCGCTTCTGCGCCGTCTCCGCAGCATTGACGCCGACCTGCCGGTGATCATGATCACCGGCCACGGCGATGTTTCCACCGCGGTGCAGGCCATGCGGGACGGGGCCTATGACTTCATCGAAAAGCCCTATTCCGCCGAACGGCTGGTCAAGACCGTGCAGCGGGCCCTGGAAAAGCGGGCCCTGACCCTGGAGAACAGGAGCCTGCGCACCGAGCTCGAGGCCCACAGCGCGCCCGGACCGCGCATCATCGGCCGGACCCCGGCCATGCAGCGGTTGCGGGCCACCATCGCCCACATCGCCGATACCGGCGCCGATGTGCTGGTGATGGGCGAGACCGGCACCGGCAAGGAGCTGGTGGCACGCTCGCTGCACGAGCACAGCCGGCGGCGGACCCGCAACTTCGTGGCCGTCAACTGCGGCGCCGTGGCCGCCTCCCTCATCGAGAGCGAGCTTTTCGGGCACGAGGCCGGCGCCTTTACCGATGCCAGGAAGGCGCGGGTCGGCAAGTTCGAGTACGCCTCCGGCGGCACCCTGCTCCTCGACGAGATCGAGAGCATGCCCCTGCAGGTACAGGTCCACCTGCTGCGGGTCCTGCAGGAGCGCACCGTGGAACGGCTGGGCTCCAACCGGCCCGTGCCGGTGGACCTGCGGGTGGTTGCCGCCACCAAGATCGACCTGCGCCGGGCCGTGGACCGGGGCGACTTTCGCGAGGATCTCTACTACCGCCTCAACGTGGTCTGCCTGGAGATTCCGCCCCTGCGCGCCAGGCGGGAGGACATCCCGCTGCTCTTCCATCACTTTCTCCTCGTTGCCGGGCACCGGTTCCAGCGGGAGGTGCCCCTGCCCGACAGCCGGCAGATGAACCTGCTCATGGCCTGCGACTGGCCGGGCAACGTGCGTGAGTTGCGCAACCTGGCCGAGCGTTATGTCCTGCTCGGCCAGCAGCACGACTGGTCGCTGGAACAGCTGCTCTCCGGCGGCGGTTCCTCCGGCACCGGCAGCCTGCCGCAGCAGGTGGAGTCCTTTGAACGGACCCTCATCGAGCAGGCCCTGGCCGCCAGCGGCGGCAGCATCAAGGGGGTCATGAAGGCGCTCTCGGTGCCGCGCAAGACCCTGTACGACAAGATGCGCAAGTACGGCCTGGACAAGAACAACTATAAATGATCCTCAGGTCCTGCAATTGGCGATTTCGAAGTGCAGGATGGAGGTGAGCGGCAGGGTGGCCGCCGGCATGTCGGCGCAGCGGGCCGGGCGCCGATGGGTGGAAATCCCGCCATTGCCCGCCGCAAATGGGTGGAAAACCGCCGTTTTGCCTCCGCGGCCGGCCTGTGAAGTTTGTCTTATCTTGTTGTTTTTTGACTGTAAACGAGTGTTTTCCGCGCATGGTCCCTTGATTGCAAGAGAAAGGGCAGCAACCCCGTGTCAGGGGCAGGGCATCCGGAGGGGGAGGCCCTGTCCGCTCGCCTTTTCTTTCACCTATGGAGGAACCATGTTCGGAAAGCTCACCACCGCCCTGGCAACCATCGGCCTGTCCGCCCTGCTGCTCGCGGCACCGGTCCTGGCCGGCCCCATTGTCATCAAGTTCTCCCACGTCGTGGCCGAGAACACCCCCAAGGGCCAGATGGCCAACAAGTTCCGCGACCTGGTCAACAAGCGGCTGGCCGGCAAGGTCCTGGTCGAGGTCTATCCCAATTCACAGCTCTTTGGCGACAACAAGGTGCTGGAGGCCATGCTGCTGGGCGATGTGCAGATGGCCGCGCCCAGCCTGTCCAAGTTCAGCCGCTACACCAGGAAGCTGCAGCTCTACGACCTGCCGTTCCTGTTCAAGGACATGGCTGCCGTGGACCGCTTCCAGCACGGCCGCTGGGGCCAGGAGCTCCTCCACTCCATTGACAGCAAGGGCCTCGTCGGCCTGGGCTACCTGCACAACGGCCTGAAGCAGCTCTCGGCCAGCAAGCCGCTGCGCGTGCCCGCCGACGCCAGGGGGCTCAAGTTCCGGATCATGTCCTCGGATGTGCTTGCCGCCCAGTTCAAGGCCCTGGGTGCCATCCCTCTCAAGAAACCATTTTCCGAGGTCTTCACCCTGCTGCAGACCCGGGCCATCGACGGGCAGGAGAATACCTGGTCCAACATCTATTCCAAGAAGTTCTACGAGGTGCAGCCCTATATCACCGAGTCCAACCATGGCCTGCTCGACTACATGGTCGTGACCTCGGCCGAGTTCTGGAACGGCCTGCCCGACGACATCCGCGCCGGCATCAAGAGCGCCCTCGACGAGGCCATCGCCTTTGGCAACCAGGTCGCCGCTGACAAGGCCCGGAGCGACCGGCAGAAGATCATTGACTCCAAACGGAGCCAGGTCATCGAGCTGACCCCGGCCGAGCGCGCCCAGTGGGTGGAGGTGATGAAGCCTGTCTGGAAGCAGTTCGAGGGCCAGATCGGCAAGGAGCTGATTGACGCCGCCTACGCTGCCAACCAGCCGGGCAAGTAAGAACGGAGTCATCGGCCGGCGCCGCCTGCCGCCATTTTTCTATCTCTGCGCCCTTGCTGCTCCGCTGCTCCGGCACAATTGCCAGTTGCAGGATGGAGGCACAGGGCTTCGGAACGGGGAGCGTCCATGTTGCTGCGTATCCTGAACAGGACCGAGGAGGCGGTCATCTGCCTGCTCCTGGTCCTGACCACCCTGCTGGTCTTTGTCGATGTCATCATGCGGTTCGGTTTTGATACCGGTTTCATGTGGACCCAGGAGCTGACCCTGCACATGTCGGCCTGGTTCGTGCTCTTCGGGGCCTCCTACGGGATCAAGGCGGGATCCCACATCGGCGTTGACGCCTTTGTCAAGCTGTTTCCCCGTACCGGCCGCAGGATCCTCACCGGTATCGGCATCCTGTTCGGCCTGGCCTACTGCGGCATGATCCTGTACGGTTCCTGGATCTACCTCGGCAAGGTGAAGCGGATCGGCATCGAGCTGGAGGACCTGCCCATCCCGGCCTGGATCGCCCATTCCATGCTGATTGTCGGCTTCACCTTTCTCTCCATCCGCCTCCTGGTCCTGCTCCGGGACGTCATCACCGACCGGGCCGACGGCTTCCGCCATGCCGACGAGGCCAGGGATTCCATGGAGCTCGTGAAGGAGCTGGCCGGCAGGGAGGTCCGTTCATGACCACGGCGGCCCTGTTTTTGATCCTCCTGGTCTGCATGCTGCTGGGCATGCCCATCGCCCTGGCGCTGGGCCTGTCCAGTGTCACCACCATCCTCTTCTTTTCCAACGATTCCCTGGCATCCGTGGCCCTCAAGCTCTTCGAGGCGCTCTCGGAACACTATACCCTGCTGGCCATCCCCTTTTTCATCCTCTCCTCGGCCTTCCTCTCCACCGGCGGCGTCGCCCGCCGGATCATCCGGTTTGCCATGAGCATGGTCGGCCATATCCGCGGCGGCCTGGCCATGGCCTCGGTCATGGCGTGCATGATCTTTGCCGCGGTCTCGGGCTCCTCGCCGGCAACGGTGGCCGCCATCGGCACCATCGTCATCGCCGGCATGGTCAAGGCGGGATACCCGGAGAGCTTTGCCGCCGGCGTCATTACCAATGCCGGCACCCTGGGCATCCTGATCCCGCCATCCATCGTCATGCTGGTCTATGCCGCGGCCACCGAGGTCTCGGCCGCGCGCATGTTCATGGCCGGCTTCATCCCCGGCCTGCTCATGGGGTTGATCCTGATGGTGGCCATCTACATCGCCGCCCGGATCAGGCACCTGCCCACCCAGCCCTGGCAGGGGATCGGCGAGATGTTCACCTCGGGCCTGTCCGCCTTTGGCGGTCTCATGCTGATCGTCATTGTCCTGGGCTCGATCTACGGCGGCATCGCCAGCCCCACCGAGGCGGCGGCGGTGTCGGCTGTCTATGCCTTTGCCATTGCCGTGTTCGGCTACCGGGACATGGGGCCCCTGAAGACGGTGCCGTGGCGGAAGGAGGGCGAGACCACGGCCAGGGCCACGCTCCGCAACCTGGCCGCCATGACCCTGGCCCTGCCCCGCTGCATCACTGATCCCGAGGTCAACAAGGTGGTTCTCGATGCGGCCAAGGTCAGCATCATGCTGCTGTTTATCATCGCCAACGCCATGCTCTTTGCCTATGTCCTGACCACGGAGCGCATCCCGCACCACCTGGCCGAGCTCATCGTCAGCTGGGGGCTTTCGCCCTGGATGTTCCTGGTGGTGGTCAACCTGCTGCTCCTGGCCGCGGGCAATTTCATGGAGCCCTCGGCCATCCTCCTGATCATGGCGCCGATCCTCTTCCCCATTGCCACCCGCCTGGGCATCGACCCCATCCACCTGGGCATCATCATGGTGGTCAACATGGAGATCGGCATGCTGACCCCGCCGGTGGGCCTGAACCTCTTTGTCACCGCCGGCATCACCGGCCATTCCATCGGCTGGGTCATCCGGGCCTCGGTGCCCTGGCTCCTGCTGCTTCTGCTTTTCCTGGTCATCATTACCTACGTGCCCCAGGTTTCGTTGTTTCTGCCGGAACTCCTCGACAAGCCGCACGGCTACTAGGCAGGTCCGCCCCGGCCGGGGAATCCCACCGCCGGGACCCCGGCCGCTGCCTGTTTTTTCCCGTGCCCGGAAAAACAGGGTGGACTTTTTCCCCGCTTTTCCGATATAAGGAAGGGATACCATGTGCCCGCAGCGCCGCCCCGGTGCCGGGCCGGATCACCATCCATGGCCGGGCACGTTCCCGGGCCGATGCATACGTTCTCCTATGGTCTCCCGTTGCCAGTTTCCCCTCCCCGCCATACTTCTTGCCATTCTCCTGTCCCGGCTCCTCTTCCAGCCGGTTGCCGTCGCGCAAGCCACCACCACGCCGGCCGGGGGCAGGCAGTGGCGGACCGTCCGGGTGGGCTATTACGAGAATCCGCCCAAGATGTTCAATCTCTTCTCCGGCCAGCCGCAGGGGATCTTCCCGGAGATACTCGCCGAGATCGCCCGCCGGGAAAAGTGGCGCCTGGAGTGGGTTCCCGGCACCTGGGAGGAGGGACTCGAGCGGTTACAGGCCGGGACCATCGACCTGATGCCGGACGTGGCCTATTCCCTGGACCGGGCCAGCAGGTACGAGTTCTCCGACGAGCCGGTGCTCCTCAACTGGGGCGTGCTCTACAGCCGGATCGGCCTGGATATCCGGTCCATGCTCGACCTGGAGGGCAGGAGGGTCGCGGTCATGCGAAGCAGCATCCATACCAACGGCCGGGAGGGTATCATCAACCAGGTCTGGCGCTTCAACCTCCATTGCCGCTTCATTCCCTTTGATTCCTACGAGGAGGTATTCCTGGCCCTGCAGAACGGTGCTGCCGACGTGGGCGTGGTCAACAGGCTCTTCGGTCTCAGCGCCGGCAGGCTGTATGACGTCCAGCGGACACCTGTGGTCTTCAACCCGCGCTACCTGAAGTTCGCCTTTCCCCGTGGCGGCCCGCAGACACCCTACCTGAAAAAGACCATTGACCGTTACCTCCTTGCCAGCCGCAGACAGCCAGGTTCCCATATCCGCCAGATCATCGCCTCCTATCTCCAGGAGCGGACCCCCAAAGACGTCGCCGGCCCCGGGGCGCCGGTCGTCCACCTGACAGCGCGGGAAAAGGCCTGGATCCGCCGGCACCCCAGGATCCGGGTCGGCATTGATCCCGAGTTCGCTCCTTTTGAATTCATCGACAACAACGGCAACTACGCAGGCTTTGCCTCCGACTACCTGCGGATACTCAACAAGCGCCTGGGCCTGGACCTGGAGGTGGTTGATCACCGTTCCTGGAAGGATGTCATGGCCCGGGCCAGGAAAAAGGAGATCGATGTCCTGGCCGCGGTCGGCTTCACCGCCGAGCGGACGCGCTTTCTCTCCTTCACCGCCCCCTATGCCGGCTTCTACCGGATGATCTTCTGCCGGGCCGATCTCCCCTTTATCTCCGGTGTCGAGGACCTGCGCGGCCTCCGGGTGGCGGTACAGGCCGGCAGCTCCCATGCCGGCTGGATCAGGGAGAACACCACGCTCAAGCCGATCTACTACGACACCCTGGAGGAGACCATCAGGGCGGTGGACAGGAAGAAGGCCGATGCCTTTATCGGCAACCTGGCGGCCTCCACCTACTGGATCCGCAGGATGCACATCACCAGTATCCGGGTGGCGGCCCCGGTCTCCCTGCAGCGCCAGATGCTGCACATGGCGGTGCGCAAGGACTGGCCCATGCTGGTCCGCATTCTTGACAAGGGACTGGCCTCCATCACCCCGCAGGAGGCCGAGGAGATACGCAACCGCTGGATCGCCGCTGGCTACAACGTCGGGCTGTCGAACCGGACCGTGTGGCTGCGCATCGGCGGGATCTCGCTGCTGGCCCTGCTGGCCATTGCCATGTTCTGGTACTGGAACAGGCGCCTGCAGGCGGAGATCTCCCGGCGGACCAGCGCGGAACAGGCCCTGCTCCATTCAAAGCAGCGCCTGGCGGAGCAGGTCGAGGAGAGGACGCGGGAACTGGTGGAGGCCAATGCGGCCCTCAGGCAGGAGATGGCGGCCAAGGAGGAGCTCCTGGCCAGGCTGCACCGGCTGGAGAAGATGGAGGCCCTGGGCCTCATGGCCGGCGGCGTGGCCCACGATCTCAACAACATCCTTGCCGGCGTGGTCAGTTATCCTGACCTTCTCCTCATGGATCTGCCCGCCGACAGTCCCCTGCGCCGTCCCCTGGAGGTGATCAGGGCCTCGGGCGAGAGGGCCGCCGCCGTGGTCGCCGACCTGCTGACCGTGGCCCGGGGCGCGGTCCTGGAGAAGAAACCGGTGGATCTCGACACCCTGGTCCGGGACTTCCTCGCCTCGCCGGAATACGGCAAGGTGAAGTCCCGCTACCCCGCCATCGAGGTGCGGGTCAAGGCGGCCCCGGACCTGGACAACATCCTCTGCTCGCCGGTGCATGTGCGCAAGGTGCTCATGAACCTCCTGATGAACAGCTTCGAGGCCATGTCAGGAGAGGGGCGGGTGACCATCACCATCGAAAACCGGTACCTGGAGGGC
>WFUT01000208.1 GCA_015484845.1 Desulfobulbaceae bacterium | reverse complement strand
CTCGTAGAGATAGTTGGTTTTCCCTGCCCGCGGGCGCAGGCAGGGTGGTTTGTCTTTGCGTGCCGGCCTGTTCCGGGTATACTCCGTGCCACCTCTGTACACCATCCGCATGGCCGAGGCAAGCTGATATGAAGTGTGACATCCTGATTACCGATATCCTCCTGCTCCCCGAGCCGGGCACGGGCGTCCCGGAAGCCGATTCCTTCATCGCCATCGCGGCCGGCAGGATCCAGGCCACCGGCCCCATGCGGGAGCTGGCAAAGGCCGGGGCCCGGGCGCGGACCACCATCGACGGGTGCGGCATGCTGGCCATGCCGGGCCTGGTCAACGGCCACTGCCACGCCGCCATGACCCTGTTCCGCGGCCTGGCCGACGACCTCGATCTTGCCACCTGGCTCAACGAGCACATCTTTCCGGCCGAGGCCAGGCATGTCTCCCCGGAGATGGTCTACCGCTGCTCCCTGCTGGCCGCGGCCGAGATGCTGCTCTCCGGCACCACCTGCGTCGCGGACGGCTACTTCTTCGAGACCGAGGCGGCCCGTGCCTTTGCCGATGCCGGCATGCGCGCCATCGCCGCCCAGGGGATCGTCGACTTCCCGGCCCCGGGCGTGCCGGACCCGGCCGGCAACCTGGAGGCGGCGGCCGCCTTCCTGGACGCATGGAGCGGCCGCGATCCCCGCATCCTGCCGGCCCTGTTCGCGCACGCGCCCTATACCTGCTCTGCGACTACCCTCCGCCGGGCCAAGGCACTGGCCAGTGAACGGGGTGTCCCCCTCTTCATCCACGTGGCCGAGACCGCCAACGAGGCCGCCATGATCGCGGAGCCGCTGGCCGACTCGCCCATCCGCCACCTGGACGCCCTGGGCATCCTGGATGAGGCCACCGTCCTGGTTCACTGCGTGTGGACCGACGATCAGGACCTGGATATCCTGGCCCGGCGTGGCGCCCGGGTCGTCTCCTGTCCCCGGAGCAACCTCAAGCTGGCCTCGGGCATCGCCGATCTCACCGCCATGGGCCGGCGGGCCATACCGGTGGCCCTGGGCACGGACGGCGCGGCCAGCAACAACGGTCTCGATCTGTTCGGCGAGATGGATACCTGCGCGAAAATACAAAAAATTCGCGCCATGGACCCGGTTGCCATGCCGGCCCGGGAAGTGCTGGCCATGGCCACGCACGGCCACGGCCTGCCGGGCCTGCCCGGAGGACTGGGCCGCCTTGCCCCCGGCTGCCCGGCCGACCTGGTCCTGGTCGATATCGAGCAGCCCCATCTCCAGCCGTTCCACGGCCCGGACCTGCTGGTCTATGCGGCCACGGGCGGCGACGTCCGCACCGTGATCGTCGATGGCCGCATCGTGGTCCGGGACCGGCGGCTGCTGACCATGGACCTGGAGGCGGTCATGGCAGGGGTGAGAGCGATGCGGGTCAGGGACGACACGGCCACCGGCCCGGCCGGAACGAACAACGCCTAGCCATCTTCCGGGCCTGCCGGCTCATCCGTACTCTCTTGCTCTTGCCGCCGCAGCCTGTTCACCACCTCGCAGATGGTGTCCAGGCGGGACGGCGACGGGGCAAAGATCCGCCGCAGCTCCTGCCGGGTGTAGTTTTCGGCCACAAAGGTGCGGATGTCCATCAGCTCGAACCAGCAGTCCAGGATGCGGCTGCAGGGCAGGCCCTCCTGCATGGCGCGGCAGTAGCGAAAGGCCAGCACATGGCCCAGCATGCGGCAGTAGACCTCGCGTTCGTCATGACTCCTGTCCATCCTCTTCTCCCCGGTTTCCAAAACACTGCACATTTGCTATAGTCTGGTAGAGAGGTTCCAGTGCGAAAAGCACGAACCAACCCATACCACCCGAGACGACTATCCGCCCCCCGGGCCCGTGCAATGAATACACCACATCCATCGCCCTTGCCGGTCATTGCCGCTCTGCCGCTCCTCCTCTCCCTGCTGCTCCTGCCCGTTCTCCTGCTCCTGCAGCCGGCAACAGGACTCTGCCGCGACAGGGCAACGGACGGTTTCGAGGACACGATCAGGGTCAAGGTCAGCCCCACGGCCAGGACCGTTATCTACAACCGGGTCCTGGTCCTGCCCTTCCTGAACCGGGAACAGCAGCCCGACACCATGCTGACCCAGGCCTTCTACCAGGCCCTGCAGCAGGTACGGAAGTATCCGCTGCTGCCCATCGAGGCCGGAAGGCAGTGGCTCGAAAAGCTCAACGCCGGCGCCAGGTCCCGTTCCGGCGAGGGGATCGCTGTCCAGGCCGGCCGCGCCCTCAGGGCCCGGGGCGTGATCACCGGCAGTACCGGGCAGGAGAACGCCGCCCGGGGCAAGGTCTGTACCTACCGGGTCAGGATGACCGACGCCCAGACCGAGGACGAGGTCTGGTCCCTCTCCTTCAGCTCGCCCCCGGATGCCAGCGGCAACGGCTGCGACGCGCCCGGCCTCCGGGAGATCCTTGACCAGGCCCTGGACAGGCTGGTTGCCGAAATGGTGCGCCGGGGCGACATCTATTCCCCGCTCCTGCCCAGGCCCAGGATCCTCTCCACCCAGGGCGAGATCCGCAAGATCCGCATCGTGCTGCAGCCGGACCCGCCGCACGTCTATGCCGCCTACCAGCTCCTGCGGGCCGACAGCCCGGACGCGGTCTTTCATGTCGTGGGCAGGCCGGTGGCCAACGACCACGTTCCCATCGTGCTCAAGGACGACCACCTCAAGGATGCCACCACCTATTACTACACCATCATCGGCCTGACCGGTGACAAGATGGCCAGTGTGCCGGCACCGCCCGTTGCCATCACCACCACCGGTCCGCCGGAGCCGGTGTCCAGGCTGCACGCCTCGGGTAACGGCCTGCGCTCGGTGCGCCTCTTCTGGGAACCGTCCCAGGATCCCACCGTCACCGGCTACGTCATCTACCGCAGCACCAGCCGCAGCGGCCCCTACAAGAAGATCGCCACCATCAACGGCCACGACCAGCAGACCTATGTCGACCTGGGACAGGGCAAGGGATTCAGCCGCTACGGCAAGCTCAGGGACAACACCCTCTACTTCTATATCATCCGGGCCAGGAACTATGTCAATGTCGAGAGCGCGGACTCGAAGATCGTCTCGGCCCTGACCAAGGGCGCGCCGCCGCCGCCCACCGGCCTCAAGGCCATCAGCGGCCAGGCCCGGCAGGTGCCGCTCACCTGGACCGCCTCGTCAGATCCCGATGTCAAGGGCTACGCCATCTTCAGGGCCACGAACGAGAACGGCCCCTTTGCCCAGATCGACTATGTCTCGGGCCGACTGCGCCAGGAGTTCGTGGACCAGGGCACCTGGGGCCAACCCCTGGCCGACAACACCCGTTACTTCTACCGGCTGCAGGCGGTCAACGTGGTGGATGTCAAGTCGGAGAACTCGAACATCGCCTCGGCCCTCACCAAGCCGGTGCCCGTGGCCGTGGCCGGCATCACGGCCAGCAACAACCTCTACCGCAGGGTCGTGCTGACCTGGCGCCCCAACCCGGAGGCCGACATCACCCGCTACGAGATCTTCCGCGGCACCATCGAGGACAATACCACCCTCAAGGTGGGCTCGGTGCCGGCGCCCGCCACCAGCTTCACGGACACCTACCTGCGGGACGGCGCCATCTACTGGTACCGGATCCGGGCCATTGACGTGGACGGCCTGGAGGGCAAACTCTCCCGCGTGGTCCAGGCGACCACCAAGCCGCTGCCGGTCCGGCCCACGGGCGTAACGGCCCGCCTGGCCGCGAGAGGCATCCTGCTCCAGTGGAAGAAGAATCCCGAACAGGACATCAGCCACTACGAGATCGTCACCGCCGGTTTCCTGGCCACCCAGATCGGCCAGACCGCGGCGCCGGTCTTCTTCTACCGGACAGAACTGGAACCGGGGCAGGAATACAGTTTCCGGATCAGGGCCGTGGATTCGGACGGCCTGAAGAGCCCCTATTCCGACCCGGTGACCATCAGGGTGCCGGGCGGGACAAAATAAAGGGCAGGGCAGGCGTCAGGGTAACAGGGAGCGCAGGGTGGCGAGATTGACCCGGTCCTCGGCCAGGTCCTTGCCCTTGGGCGTCTCCAGGGTCATGGCATGGTCGCGGAAGCGGGGATCACCCAGCAGGCAGCGGAACCCCTCCAGGCCGATGGCGCCCTTGCCGATGTGCTCGTGCCGGTCCACCCGGCTGCCCAGTTCCCTGCGCGAATCGTTGAGATGGAAGAACCCGATGCGATGGCAGCCGACGACCCGGTCCAGCTCGGCCATGGTCGCCTCGTAGGCCTCCCTGGTCCGGATGTCATAGCCGGCGGCAAAGATGTGGCAGGTATCGACGCAGATGCCGAGCTGATCAGAATACCGTGAGTTCTCGAGGATAAAGGCCAGTTCCTCGAACCGGTACCCCAGGCCGGTGCCCTGGCCGGCCGTGGTCTCGAGCAGGATCCTGGTCGTTGCGCCCCGGCCGCGGGCCGCCTGCACCACCCGGTCCAGGTTGGCCGTCACCCGGGCCAGGCCCGCCTCCACCCCGTCCCCGCCATGGCTGCCCGGATGGATCACCACCCGGTCGATTCCCAACCGCTGGCAGCGCACCAGTTCGTCGACAAAGGCGGCCACCGATTTTTCCGCCTGCTCCTCCCTGCCGCTTCCCAGGTTGATCAGGTAGGAGGCATGGGAGGCCACCGGCATGTGGTCGGCCTCGGCCCATTTTTCCCTGAACAGGGCCGCCTCCTCGTCGGTCACCGGCGGCGCCTTCCACTGGCGCTGGTTGCGGGTGAAGATCTGCAGCGACTCGCCGCCGACCTGCCTGATCCGGGCAAAGGCCATGTGCAGGCCGCCGGACACGGATTCATGGGCTCCAAGGTAGGGCATGCTCACATCTTCCACTTGTTTTCGAGAAAATCCAGCCCCTCGTGGTTGGTGAGGTCGAGCTGGATCGGGGTCACGGAGATGCAGCCGCGCCGGACCGCGCTCTCGTCCGTGTTGTTGCCGCCGGACCAGTGCACGGTGCCGCCGCCGATCCAGTAGTAGCGCCTCCCCCAGGGATCGCGGATCTCCTGGATCGCGTCGCGGTAGATCCGCCGGCCCTGCCGGGTGAAACAGATGCCGCGGATCTCGCCGGCGGCACGCTGCGGCACGTTGACATTGAGCAGGGTATCATCGGGCAGGCCGAACTCCAGGGCCATGGCGGCCAGCTTCCAGGCCACCCCGGCCGCGACCTCGAAATCCCAGGGCGGTGCGCCGGCCAGGGAAAAGGCCAGGGACGGCACCCCGTACATGGTGCCCTCGATGGCCGCGGACACGGTGCCGGAATAGGAGATGTCGTCCCCCAGGTTGGGACCGGGATTGATGCCCGAGACCAGCAGGTCGGGCCGCCGGTCCAGGACCTTGTTCATGCCGATGGTCACGCAGTCGGTGGGCGTGCCGTCAATGGTATGGATATCCGGCTCCAGCTCGTGGACCCGCAGGGGCCGGTTCATGGTCAGGGAGTGGCTGACCGCGGAGTTGTCCCGCTCCGGGGCCACGATCACGGCCCGGCCCAGGGACTGGACCGCGGCGAACAGGGCGCGGATGCCCGGCGCGTGGACGCCGTCGTCGTTGGTGACCAGGATCAGGGGCTGGCTCATGGGTTATAATCCGTACTTGTCGCCGTAACCGCGTGGCGTCACCATCCTGCCGTCCCGGGTGAAGGTGGCGGAATTGCCGATGATCACCGTGGTCTGCATGGCGATCTCGTGCTCGAGCATGGTCTCCAGGCTGGCCAGGCGCACGGTCTCGTGCGGCCGGGTGGCGCCGCTGACAATACCCACCGGCGTTGCCGGGTCCCGGTGTTCGAGCATGATCTCGCGGGCCCGCACGATCTGGGTGGTGCGCTTCCTTGACCTGGGATTATAGATCACCGTGACAAAATCCGCCATGGCCGCGGCAAAAAGACGCTTTTCGATCACCGGCCAGGGGGTCATCAGGTCGGAGAGGCTGATGGCGGCAAAATCGTGCATGAGGGGCGCGCCCAGGATGGCGGCGCAACTGTTGAGGGCCGCGATGCCGGGGATGACCTCCACGGGCGTGTCGCTGCCGCCGGCAAAGGCCAGCTCGTAGACCAGACCGGCCATGGCGTAGATCCCGGGATCACCGCCGCAGACCAGGGCCACCTTCCTGCCGGATGCGGCCAGCTCCAGCGCCTTGCGGCAGCGGTCAATCTCCTGCATCATGGCCGAGGAGAGCACCTCCTGGTGCGGGGAGATCAAGTCGGCCACCAGGTCGAGATAGGTGCGGTACCCGACCACCACGTCGGCCTCCTGTATGGCCTTCCTGGCCCTGGGCGTCACCAGGTCCGGCGCGCCCGGTCCGGTTCCGACCACGGCGAGACGACCTCGGCAATGGCCACTGTCACGTCCTTCCATTTCATCTTCCTTGCTAGCAGTTGCTGCTGGCCGCTGGAGAGGAGGGCCGCCGGCTCGGCAACACCCCTGGCGCCGGTCGCCCGGAGCACCGCCTCGGAGCTGGAGACGCCCTCCACCCGGTTCAGCAGGTCACGGTGGTAAAAATCAATGGGAAGGCCGGCATTGCGGGCAAAGGCCAGCAGGCCTTCCTCGTCCTGTTTCAGGTCAATGGAGGCCAGCCTGCAGATGGAGGCGACCGCCAGTCCGTGCGCATCGCAGGCCTCTTCCAGGGCCGAGGCAATGGCGGCCGCGGCCGTGCCCCGGTTGCAGCCCACGCCCGCCACCAGCACGGGCGGCCGCAGAACGACCCCGGCCGGGGACAGGGTTACCCTGCAGCTGATGACCAGGTCGGCACCGGCAGGGTCCTGCACGGGCCGGATATCATCGGGCAGCGGCGGCAGGGGGTACTCGCTGTACACGCTGACCCACCCCCTGTTGACCAGCCTGCCCATGGCGCGGGTCATGCCCCTCTTGTCCGCCACCCGCAGGCCCAGGTCCCGGGCCCAGAGATCGAGCGCGGTCCGGCCGAGCACGTCCGAGGCAGTGGTCAGCACGGCCTGGCCGCCGGTGAGCGCGGCCACCTCGCGGGCCAGCCCGTTGCCGCCGCCCAGGTGCCCCGAGACCAGCGGGATCACGAAGCCGCCCTTCTCGTCGCAGGCCAGCACCGCGGGGTCCTGCCGCTTGTCGACCAGCAGCGGGGCAATGGTGCGGACCACGATCCCGGTGGCCATGATGCAGACCAGGGCATCGTACTCCTGCCAGCAGCGGCGGATCTCCTGCCCCACCCGGCCCCGGCAGGGGACCACGGTGGCGGCAGGCAGAGCACCGGCAAGCCGGCGGGCCAGGCGGCAGCCGCCGTCGGTAATGGCAAGGATGGCTCTCTTCATACCTCTCTCCGTGGGCCGCCGCAATACCAACGCGACCAGTAACGTGACACCGCAGAGCGGTGTCACGAGGTTGGGGCAGGCGCGTGACAGCGCAGGACGGTTGCACGAGGTTGCGGCAGCTGCGTAACAGCGCTGGGCGGTGGCACGGGGTTAAGGGAGCGCCCGGAGTGCGAGAAGCAACCCGGAGGACGGTTGCCCTTGTTGCACCGCTCTGCGGTGCAACACCTCACCAGGCGCTCTGCGCCATTGTTGCTGTCCCCTGGCCTCTGTTTCCCGACAAACCTCACCGGTAGCCGTGGCTGAACCCCTCGTCGTAGAGGCGCGAGACGGTCTCGTCGTCGCGGCCCAGGGCGCGGCCGACCAGGATCATGGCGGTCTTGCGGATGCCGGCCTCCCGCACCCGGCCGGCGATGGTTGCCAGGGTGCCGCGCACGATCCGCTCGTCGGGCCAGGTGACCTTTTCCACCACCGCCACCGGGGTCTGTTGCGGATAGCCGCCCGCGACCAGCTCATCGACCACGGTGTCGATCATGGAGACGCTCAGGAAAATACACATGGAGGCCTGGATGGCGGCCAGGTGCCGCAGGGATTCCCGTTCCGGCACCGGGGTCCGGCCCGACTGGCGGGTGAAGATCACGGTCTGGGTCACCTCGGGCACGGTCAGCTCTGCCTTGACAGCCGCGGCCGCGGCCAGGGCCGAACTGACCCCGGGCACGACCCGGTAGGGGATCCCGAGCTCGTCGAGGCGCTGCATCTGCTCACGAATGGCGCCGTAGATGGCCGGATCGCCGGTGTGCAGCCGCACCACCTTTTTCCCCGCCCGCCAGGAGCGGGCCAGGATATCGATGATCGCATCAAGGTCCATGGCCGCGGAATCATGGATCTCGGCCCGCACGCCCTTCAGCAGGGCCGGGTTGACCAGGCTGCCGGCCCAGACAATGACATCGGCCGTGTCCAGCAGCCGCCTTCCCTTCAGGGTGATCAGCTCCGGGTCGCCGGACCCGGCGCCGACAAAAGAGACAGGACAGGTTTTCACAGCAGGCCCTCCAGGGATTTTTTCCGTACCAGCATGGTGGAAAAGTAGTGCAGCTCCTGGCCAACGGCCTGGCGCACGTCGGTGTAGATGCGCTGGTCGTCCAGGCCACAGCGCTCGATGAGCACCGCTGTGTCGGTCAACCCCAGCTCGTCGAGCAGGGCCACGATCCGGGCCATCCGGCGGTGCACCTTCATCAGGACCACGGCGTCAAAGGTGGCCAGGATCTGCCGCAGCCGCTCGTCGTCAAAGGCGGCCGGCACGATGGTCACCACGTCGTCGCCCAGGCCCAGGGGCTGGCCGACCCGGGCCGAGCAGGCGGCCATGGCCGTGATGCCGGGCACGATGGTGGCCCGGATCCCTGGCCTGCGCTCCTGCAGGGTGGCCAGCAGGTAGAAGGCCGTGGAGTAGAGGGCCGGGTCGCCCAGGGTCGGGAAGGCCACGTCCTGTCCCCGGTCCAGCCGGACCAGGACCGCGTCAGCGGCCTCCTGCCAGAGGCGGCTCACCTCGGGGTCGGCCTGCTCGCCCAGGCGGATCTTCTTCATGGCAAAGCGCAGCTCCAGTACCTCGCGGCCCTCCAGGCCCACCTGGGCGGCGGCGATCTGCAGGGCGCTGGAGTTACCGTTCTTTCTTGCCTTGGGCGTGATCCAGACCGGCGCGTCTTCCAGCACCCTGACCGCCTTGCAGGTCATCAGTTCCGGATCGCCCGGTCCCACGCCGACCAGGTAGAGGCGGCCCTGTTGTTGTGTTGTTGTCATTTTCTTGCAGTGATGATGGTAATAGGGTTCAGCTCCTGCCACTCCGCACCCGGCCGGGCCTGCCGTTCCACCCGCAGCCTGCGGACATCCACGGCCAGGCCCGCCGCGGCCAGCCTGGCCGGCGCCAGCTCCGCGGTGGCGGGAAGCACGGCGTTGACCACCAGCCGCCCGCCCGCGGCCAGGCGGCCGGCACAGGCGTCGATGATCTGCTCCAGGCGACCGCCACTGCCGCCGATGAACACCCGGTCCGGGTCGGGCAGCCCGGCCAGGACACCGGGGGCGCTCCCGGCCACCAGGCGCACGTTCCAGGCCCGGTGCCGGACGATGTTGGCCCGGATGTTGTCCTGCTGTTCCTTCTTCTGCTCCACGGCCAGGACCTGCAGGCCGGGACAGCAGCGGGCCGCCTCCAGGGCAACGGAGCCCGAGCCGGCGCCCACGTCCCAGAACACGCCCCGGGCCGGCAGCCGCAGCCGGTGCAGGGTCACGGCCCGGACCTCGTCCTTGGTGATCAGGCCGCGGCTGTGGCGGATCTCGTCCTCGTTCAGGCCCAGGGGGGATTCCGCCTCCTGCAGCCCCTCCTGTTCTATCAGCATCATGTTGAGGGGGGCAAAACGCCTGGCCGCGATACCGGCCAGTGTATCCTGCACCAGCCGTTCATCGGCCAGGCCCAGGTTTTCCGCCACCCGCACGTGCAGGTCACGGATCCGCTCTTGGTCGCCCAGTTCGCCGAGCCGCGCCAGGAGCAGGGCGGCGATGCGGTCGGGCGAGTTGCGCTGGTCGGTGAAGAGCATCACCTTGCGCTGCGCCAGGATCCGCGCGGCCACCTCCCCGCCATCACGGCCATGGAGGCTGAGAAAGGCCATGTCGTCCCACGGCACCCTGAAGCGGGCGCAGGCAAGCTGCACCGCGGACAGGGCCGGGAAAAAGACCAGGCGCTCACCACCGAACCTCCGGATCAGGGTCCGGCCGATGCCGAAAAAGAGCGGATCACCCGAGGCCAGCACGGCCACGTCACCCCCGGCCAGGGCGGCGGCCAGGGCATCGAGCATGGCAGCCAGGGGCGCCACCGGCAGCACGGTATCACACAGCCCCCGCACCAGGGGCGCAAACCGGTCCGAGGCCACCACCGCATGGCAGGCAGCGATGCGCTGCCTCTGTTCCGGGGCCAGCGCATTGTGGCTGACGCCCATGACAAGTATCCGCGTCGTCATCTCAGACCTGCTCCACGATGCCATCCTCCGAGGTCACCAGGTAGACGGTGACCGCCAGGCCGGAGCGCCGGCGGGCATACTCCCTGGCCCGGACGCAGACCGCGTGGATGATATCGTTGCGGCCGGCCTCGCGCAGCCGCTGGTAGATCTCGCGGGCCGTGTTGGCCCGGGCCAGGTCGCGGCAGGTCTCCGCATCCAGGCCCAGCCCGGCCAGCAGGTCCGCGGCCTGCTGCACCTCCAGGGCCCCGTGCCGGACATGGGTCTGCGGGATGCCCAGGGCACACTTGAGGACCTTGGCCCACATGCCGGCCAGGTGAATGCGAGAAAAGCCGTGGCGTTTCGCCGCCTTGAGCGCATAGGCCAGGTAATCGCCCATCATGACCCGCGCCTCCTCGGGCAGGTCCACCACCCCCTCCAGCGCCGCCTCGGAGGTGCGGCCGGTGGAGAGGATCACCTCGCGCAATCCCGCGGCCCGGGCCACCTTCATGGAGGCGTCGATGGTGTCGGTCCAGGCCTTGGCCGAGATGGGCCGCACGATGCCGGTGGTGCCGAGGATGGAGAGACCGCCCAGGATGCCGAGCCGGCTGTTCAGGGTCTTCTCTGCCAGCACTTCGCCGTCAGTGACACAGACGGTGACCACCAGGGAGACGGCATCGCCGCCGCCCGCGGCAACGGCCTCGGCCACTGCCTCGCGGATCATGCGCCTGGGCACCGGGTTGATGGCCGGCTCGCCCACGGCCACGGGCAGGCCCGGCTTGGTCACCCGGCCGACGCCGGGACCGCCGCGCAGAACAACCGGTTCAGCCTGTTCCTGCAGGGGATCGGCCTGCTCGACAATGGCGATGATCTCGGCGCCGTTGGTGACGTCCGGATCATCGCCCGCATCCTTGATCACCGAGGCGCTCACCTGCCCGTCCTGGCAGCAGCAGGAGTGGAGCCGGAAGGCATGCCGGTCACCGGAGGGAAACGGGATCTCCACCGACTCCACGACCCGCCCGGTCAGCAGGGCCATGGCCGCGCCCTTGGCAGCGGCGGCCGCACAGGCACCGGTGGTGAAACCGGAGCGCAGCCGTTTCCTTTTCCCGCTCACGTCACAATCCCTCTCTTTTCCCGTCCCACTGCGGTTTCCCGTTACACCGCTCCTCGTTACACCGCTCCCGCGGTGTAACGGCCCCCGGGCGCTCTGCGCCCACCCTGCTCACGCCAGGCGCAACAGGGCGTTTCTCGTTACACCGCTCCCGCGGTGTAACGCCTCCCGGGCGCTCTGCGCCCACCCCTCACCAGGAGGAAACCACCTCCACACACCCGTCCAGGCCGGCATAGTTCCGGGCACTGGACCAGAGCCAGTGTTCCGGCTGTTCAACGTAACCCCGCCGAACCGGGTTCCCATGGATATACTCCAGCTTCTGCAGCAGCATCTCCTCCCCCTCGATGGCCTGCGGATGCGATCCCTCCTGCCAGAACTGGTACTGCCGGTCATGGCGATGGGCCTTGGGTACAAAACGCATCCGTTGCAGGATGCCTTCCCTGCCCCGCGCAACCAGCAGGTCGAGGAGACGACGCGCCGTGTACGATTTGAAACGTGCCCATGTCCCGGGCAGGTCATCTGCCCGGGCCACGGCATGCAGGTGGTTTTCGAGGATCACGAAACCATAGAGCCGCAAGCCCTGCTTTGCCTGCAGGTATCGCCAGGAGGAAAAGACGAGCTCGGCCGCTTCCGGGCAGGTAAAGACCGGCAGCCATTCCACCACGGTACAGGTCAGGAAATGGGGCTGGTCCGGCTGGCCGAAACGATAGCGACTTCGGGCCACTGCATTCTCCTTGCCAGGTTTGTGGCCGCGGAGCGGCCAGAGACACGTACCACCGCGGGAGCGGTGGCACGAGATAACTCCACCGCTCCACGATACTTCCTTCTTCTCGTTACATCGCTCCCCTTCTCGTTACACCGCTCCCGCGGTGTAACGGCTCCCGGGCGCTCCGCGCCCACCCTGCTTACGCCAGGCGCAGCAGGGCATTGACCGCGGCCACGGCCACCGGCGTGCCGCCCTTGCGGCCCAGGGCCGTGACAAAGGGATACTCCTGCATGGCCAGGATCTCCTTGGACTCGGCCGCATTGACAAACCCCACCGGCACGCCGATGACCAGGTCCGGGGCAAAAACACCCTCGTCGATCATGGCCATGGCCTTGAGCAGGGCCGTGGGCGCATTGCCGACAGCAACGATACCGATGTCATCTCCCGCGGCCCGGGCAAAGGCGGCCTCGGAACGGGTCAGATTGCCTGCCCGGGCCATCTCCGCGGTCCCGGGTTCCCCGATCCTGCAGATCACCCGGCCGCCAAACCGGGCCAGGATTCCCGCCGATATGCCGCTGGCGGCCATGTTCACGTCCACCAGGACGTTCTTGCCCGCCCGAATGGCGGCAAGCCCCGCCTCCACGGCCCGGGGATGGAAGCGCATGGTCTCGGCAAAGGAAAAATCGCCGGTGGCATGGATGCAGCGCCGCACCACGGCGAATTCCTGGCGACTGAACGGCGTCGGGCCAAGCTCCTGCTCGATGATGCGAAAACTCTCGGCCTCGATCTCGCGGGGAGCGATTTTTTGTATCCTGGGTCTCTTCATACCTAAATCCTGCACTTCGAAAATGAAGAAAAAATTTTCTTTTGCCGTATCAGCGGATTATGCGAACGTGATCGTTTTTTTCGACTCACTGGCCATGTGAAGGATTTTTTCTTCATTTTCTCGCCCTTCGGGATTGGCAATTTTACCGAATCTGCTTCGTTATCAAGGGCTTGAAGTATTCGTATACGTCTGCGCCCTTGATGCCTCGCATCTCCGGCAAAATTGCCAATTGCAGGATTCAGGTCATACTCATTTCCCTGTCCGGCAGGAACGGACAAAAGCAGCGGCGCAGCCGGGGGTCCTGCCCCAATGCAGGTGCATGTATCCGGCCAGGGTCCTGGCCATGACATACCCCTCCTGCCGGCCGTCATCAAGAACATAGGCCCGGATGACCTCCCCGGGCATGGCGTCGATATCCGAATAATGGAACTCGTGGCCGTAGAGTTCCTGCTCCTGGTCCGCAAGGATGGTCCTGCATTGGCAGCGAACCCGGCGATAGCCCAGGCGCCTGAGGTGCGGCCGCATGCGGGACTGCACCGGGAAGACGCCGACCATGGGATGGCTGTTCCCCTCCTGGTCCGTGATGGAGCGGGTCAGGTACATGAAACCGCCGCACTCCCCGTACACCGGATGCCCGGCCCGGGAGAATTCCAGGACCTGGTGCCGCATCGCGGTGTTGGCCGCCAGGGCAGGGGCATGGAGTTCGGGATAGCCACCGCCGAGGTAGAGTCCCTGCACCCCTTCCGGCAGAAAGCGGTCATGCAGGGGGCTGAAGAAGACCAGCTCCGCACCGCTCGCCGCCAGCATATCCAGGTTGTCCTGGTAGTAGAAGCAGAAGGCCTCGTCGCGGGCCACGCCGATACGGACCCGTTCCAGCCGGGACGCCGCTGCTGCCCGGGGCGGCCGCGCATGGCCCGCGGCCGCTGCCGGAGCGGCCTGGCCGGCGAGCACAAGAAGCCGCTCCAGGTCGAGATGCTGCTCTACCCACTGCGCGAGCCGGTCCCGGTGGAGCCGGACCTCATCCCCCATGTGCAGCCCCAGGTGCCGCGACGGCAGGCTGATCTCCTCCTGCCGGGGCAGCACGCCGATGATCTTAGCCCGGCAATGGCGGGCCACGGCGTCTGTCACCAGTTGCCGGTGGCGCTCGCTGCCCACCCGGTTCAGGACCACGCCGGCCACCCGCACCTCCGGGTCCAGGTCCTCGAACCCCCGGACCACCGCGGCCACGCTCTCGGCCGCCGAGCGGACATCCACCACCAGAAGCACGGGGATGGACAGCAGCCGGGCCAGGTGGGCGGCCGAGCCCTGGCCGCCGTCAAAGAGCCCCATGACCCCCTCGATGACCGAGATCCCCTCGGCCGGCGCATGGCGGGCAAAAGAATGGTGCACGAAATCCGCGCCGCACATGCGCACGTCCAGGTTGCGCGACACCCTGCCGGTCACGGCCGCATGCAGGGTGGGATCGATGAAATCCGGGCCGCACTTGAACGGCTGCACCTTGACGCCACGCCGGACCAGGGCCGCCATGACGGCGAGAGTCACCGTGGTCTTGCCGCAGCCCGAGTGGGTGCCGGCGACCAGGATGGCGGGGGGGATGGCCTTTTTTTCTGTCATCGTAGCGGGATGGGACGCAGAGCGTCCCGAGAAGCGTTGCACCGCGGGAGCGGTGCAACGAGAATAAAAAAAAGGGAGCAGTGCTACGAGAACACCCGAACGAGCCCCCAGTCCTCCTTATCCCTGTGGATAGAGGATGTCGAACACCGTCCGGATCCCCTTGATCAGTCCCAGGGTGGGCCGAGAGACCAGTTTCTCGTCAACCAGGAAGACCTGGCCGTCTCGGACCGCCTTGATAACCTGGAAGCCGGGCTCGTTGCGAATCATCTCCACGGTGACCGGGTTCATACGCCCCTTCTGGGCCAGGAAGACATCGAT
>WFUT01000207.1 GCA_015484845.1 Desulfobulbaceae bacterium | reverse complement strand
GTGTAGCAGTTACCGCAGAACATGCAGCGCTCGGCGTTGACCTTGACGGTCTTGACCTCTTCGCCGTTAACCTCGGCCTTGGCCGGCTTGATCGCGCCCAGCGGGCAGGCGGCGATGGCCAGCGGGATCTCGCAGACACCGGTGATCCGCTCATTATCGATCATCGGCGGCTTACGATGGACACCGAGCATGGCGATGTCAGAGGCGTGGACGGCGCCACACATGTTCAGGCAGCAGGCCAGGGCGATGCGGACCTGGGCCGGCAGCTTCATGGAGCCGAAGTACTCGAACAGCACGTCCATGACCGCCTTGACCGGACCGGATGCGTCGGTGGCCGGGGTGTGGCAGTGGACCCAGCCCTGGGTGTGAACGATGTTGGTCACACAGGCGCCGGTGCCGCCGATGGGGAACTTGTTGCCGCGGCTCTTGAGGTCCTCGATCAGGGCGCGCATCTTGTCCTCGGAATCCATCATGAACTCGATGTTGTTCCGGGTGGTGAAGCGCAGGTAGCCCTCGCAGTACTTGTCGGCCAGGTCGCAGATCTCGCGGATATGCTCGATGGAGATCAGGCGCGGGGAACCGACGCGGACGGTGTAGCACTTGTCGCCGGTGGAGGAGGTGTGGATCAGGACTCCGGGTTCCGGAATCTCGTGGTACAGCCATTTGCCCTTGTTGTTCTTGATGATCGGGGGCAGCATGGTGTCGTACTTATGCGGACCAAGGTCTGTAATCCGGCCTTCCATCGGATTATTCGGATCGTAACCCATAATATATTCTCCTTGTATAAATCGTTAAAGGTATTTGGCCATCAGGGGATCAGGCAGCGTGACGTTTCCTGAACTCGACGATGTCACGCTCCCAGCCGCCGGGAACTTCCTCTTCCTTCCAGAAGACATACGGGTTAGAACGCGGCTCCTTCACATGCTGCGGGATGGGATCGACCTCCATGACGCTCAGGAAGGTGGGCAGACCGACACGCTGCATGGTCTCGCCGACACGCTCGCGGTTCTTGCCAACCTCCATCCACCAGTCCCAGATCTTCTCGATAACGTCGATGACGTTCTCGAACTCGTTCTCGGCGGTGATCTCGATGAAGGGGATGATCATGGTGGCGAACTGGGCGCCGTCCAGGATGGGGGCCTTGGCACCGATGCAGATGGTGGCGCCTTTCTCCTTGCCGGGAGCCAGGGCACGCGGCATGACGTTGATGCAGTGCATGCAGCGGGTGCACTCGGAGTTGTCGATCTTCAGCTCATCGCCTTCCATCCACATGCAGCCGGTGGGGCAGAGGTCGATGACCTCCTTCTGGATGTCGAACGGGCCCCAGTCGCGGCCGGAATGGGCGCCGGCGTTGGCCGGAATGTTGCCGGCCATGTACTCCTTGACCATGGCCTGGTCGATCTGGATCTCGTCCTTCCAGGTACCGATGACCGCAAAGTCGGAACGGGCGATGGCCGCAACACAGTCATTGGCGCAGCCGGAGAATTTGAACTTGAACTTGTAGGGAAATGCCGGGCGATGGATCTCGTCCTGGTAGTGCAGGGTCAGGTGATGGCAGATCTCCTGGGTATCGTAGCAGGCCCACTGGCAACGGGACTCGCCGAGGCAGCAGGAGGGGGTCCGCAGGTTGGAGCCGGAACCGCCGAGGTCCTGCTTCAGGTCATGGGTCAGGTCCCAGAACAGGGGCTCCAGGTTCTCGGTACGGGTGCCGAGCAGGACCATGTCACCGGTGGAGCCGTGCATGTTGGTCATACCGGAACCGTACTTCTCCCACAGGTCCATCAGGGCCCGCAGGTTCTCGGTGGAGTAGTAGAGACCGGACGGCTGGTTGACACGAACGGTGTGGAAGTGCTCCACGCCGGGAAACCGATCGGGAACGTCGGAGTAGCGGCCAACGATACCACCACCATAACCGAAGACGCCGACGATGCCGCCATGCTTCCAGTGGGTGATCTTGTCTTCGTACGAAAGCTCGAGCTGACCGAGAATATCCCAGCACTCGGGCTTGGTTTCAGCCTGCCGCTTCATGTCAGTGACGAAACTCGGCCAGGGGCCTTTTTCCAGCTCGTCCAACAAAGGCGTATCATGCTTTGCCATCTGTGTTCCTCCTCGCTAATGTTGTTTATGAAAACCAGTTAAGCAGTACAACAGGAAGGGGCAAGCGCTCATTTCCTACCATCCGGTTACACACTCCCCCTGAATGCCCATTCAGTGAGCGAGCATAAACTTCCTTGATATCTTTGTCAACTAAAAATGCAACTGTCCGGCAATAGAGGATTATAATAACCTGCCACTGTTCCGGCCAGGCGGTGGCGTCCTCCGGCTCGGCACGGGCTGGCCGGGCCTACAGCATTCCCGCTGCCTCCAGGAGGGCTGTCTCCGGCGAGTCGTCCCCGCGGCGGGCCCGCCCCTCCTCCGCAGCAGCCATCTGCTTGAGCAGGCGGCTGGCCAGCACCTTGCCCAACTGGACGCCTTCCTGGTCAAATGAATTGATATTCCAGCAAAATCCCTGGAAGACGATCTTGTGCTCGTAGAGGGCCAGCAGGGTGCCCATGGTCCTGGCCGTGAGCCGGTCGGCCAGGAGCAGGAGGCTTGGCCGGTTGCCGGCAAACCGTTTGCCCGGGTTGTCGTGCGGCCGCCCTGCGGCCAGGGCCAGGGCCTGGGCCAGCATGTTGGCCACCAGCTTCTGCTGGGAGGTGGTTCCCTCCACCAGGTGGTCAATGCCGTACTGGGAGTTGCGGAAGCCGATGAACTCGGCCGGGACGATCTCGGTTCCCTGGTGCAGGAGCTGGTAGAAGGCGTGCTGGCCGTTGGTACCCGGCTCGCCCCAGGCCACGGGCCCGGTCTGCCAGCGGACCGGGGCCCCCTGGCGGGTGATGGACTTGCCGTTGCTCTCCATGTCGCATTGCTGCAGGTGGGCGGGGAAACGGGCCAGGGCCTGGCTGTAGGGCAGGATCGCCACCGTGGGCATGCCGAGAAAATTGTGATTCCATATACCGAGCATGGCCATGAGCAGCGGAATATTGCGGCGGATATCCCGCTCCTCGGCGGCCACGTCCATGGCATGGGCCCCGCGCAACAGGTCGACAAAGGTCTCGTAGCCCAGGGCAAAACCGAGGGTCACCCCGCCGACCATGGAGGTGGCCGAGTAGCGGCCGCCGATATAGTCGAACATGTGGAAGGTGGCGAGGTAACGGGACGGGTCGTCCATGGGGCTGCCCTGGCCGGTGACGGCCACCAGGTGGCGGGAGGGCTCGAGGCCGGAACGGACCAGGGCCTCGCGGACCAGTTGTTCATTGGTCAGGGTCTCCAGGGTGGTGCCGCTCTTGGAGACCACGTTGACCAGGGTCCGCGACAGGTCCAGGCCGTCCAGGACCGCGGCGGCGTCATCGGGATCGACGTTGGCGATGAAACGGGCGCTCCGGTCCGGCCGGCGCAGGCTGGCCAGGGCCAGGTAGAGGGCGCGCGGCCCCAGGTCCGAGCCGCCGATCCCCACCTGGATCATGGTCTGGAACGATTCCCCCCGGTGGTTGGTGATCCGTCCCTGGTCGATGTCGTCGAGGAAGGCGCGCAGCCGGGCCAGCTGCTCCCGGGCCCTGGCCGAGGCCTCGGGGGCCAGGGGCCGGTCGGAGAAGATATCGCGGCTGGCGGTATGCAGGACCTGGCGGTTCTCGCTCTCGTATCCCTCGATCCGGTTGAGCACGGCGCCGCCCTTCATGGCCAGGAAGGCATCCACGGCCCCGGCCTGGTCGGCCAGCTCCTGCAGGGCGTCGAGCACCCGGTCGTCCACCCGCTGGGTGGCATAGAGCATATCAAAGCCGCAGGACGAGACCAGGCAGTTCCGGATCCGCTCGGGCGAGAGAAAGCCGGGCCGGGTCAGGTCAGGGGGGTCAGCGGCCAGCTCCCGGAGGCGTCCGAAGGCGGGCAGGTCTGTAAAGTCGCGAAACTGCATGATCGATTCCCTCCGTCAATATCCGGATCACTGCCTGGCCAGCCTCTTCAGCTCCGCGATCACGGCCCCGTAGTCGTCGGCCCCGTAGACGGCGGAGCCGGCCACGAAGATGTTGGCGCCGGCAGCGGCGATCCGGCCGATGGTGGCAGGGCTGACACCGCCGTCCACCTCGATGCCGGCCTCCGGGTTGACCGCGTCCAGGCGCTGGCGCAGGCTGCGGATCTTGTCCAGGCTGGACTCGATGAACGACTGGCCGCCGAAGCCGGGATTGACGCTCATGAGCATGACCAGGTCAACGTCGGCCAGGATGTAGTCCAGGGTGGCGAGCGAGGTTGCCGGGTTGAGCACCGCCCCGGCCAGGCAGCCCAGGTCCCTGATGTGGTGGATGGTGCGATGGAGGTGGGTGCAGGCCTCCACGTGCACGGTGATCCAGTCGGCCCCGGCGGCGGCGAAATCGTCCAGGTAACGGTCCGGCTCGGTGATCATCAGGTGGACGTCCAGGGGCAGCTTCGTCACCTGCCTGGCCGCCCGGACCACCAGGGGCCCGATGGTGATATTGGGGACAAAGTGGCCGTCCATCACGTCGATGTGGATCACCTCGGCGCCGGCCTGCTCCACGCTCTTAATCTCGTCGCCGAGGCGGGAGAAATCCGCCGACAGTATGGACGGGGCGATCTTTATGGATCTCATGGTCTCTTCCAGGGTGGTGGCCGTTAAAATAGATGTTCTTCAATGCCATCCCGGGCAAAACGGGCGCCTGCTGCCGGGCGCGGCACCGCTTTTTTCACCCACGGGCCCTATTGTACCGAAGCCGACAGGCTTGTACAGGAAAAAGACAGGACCGGGAAAGAGATTTTTTGCACCCCACCTCCGGCAACCGGCACCCCCGAAGGGCGGAAAGATGCAGAACCTCGATCCTTCACGTTCGCAGAATCCGGAGAGACGGCCAAAAATTTCCCCTTGTTTTTCGAAGTCCGGGGTGCAGGCGTAATGCCGGCCATGGCTCAGTCTTCGCGGAGACGCTCGTACTGCTGCCCCGGCAGCTGGCGGACCAGGCCGGCCATCTCCAGGCCCAGGAGCAGCTCATGCACCCGGTGGGCGGCAAACCCGGTCATGCGGATGATGGAATCGATGTCCCGGGGATAGACCTCGAGAAAGGAAAGCAGGCGGAGCTCCTCCTCGCCGAGGCCGCCGGGCGGGGCGCCCGGGTCGGCCTCCGGCGGCCGTTGCCGCTGCCCGGGCGCGCTGAGGCCCAGTTCCAGGACGATATCCCCGGCCGAGCAGACCAGGTGCGCGCCCTGCTGCAGCAGCCGGTGCGGCCCGGCGCTGCGGCTGGAGTCGATGCGGCCGGGCACGGCAAAGATCTCCCGGCCCTGGTCCAGGGCGAGCCGGGCGGTGATGAGGGAACCCGACCTCTGCGTCGCCTCCACCACCACGACCCCCCGGGCCAGGCCGGCGATGATCCGGTTGCGGGCCGGGAAACGGAACCCCTCCGGCCTGGTGCCGGGCGGATACTCGCTGATGATGGCGCCGGCGGCGGTCACCTGCCGGTAGAGCGCCTCGTGGTCACGTGGATAGACCACATCGATGCCGCAGCCCAGGACCCCCACCGTGGCACCGCCGCCCTCGAGCGCTCCCAGGTGCGCGGCGGCATCAATGCCGTGCGCCAGGCC
>WFUT01000206.1 GCA_015484845.1 Desulfobulbaceae bacterium | reverse complement strand
TTGTTGCACCGCTCTGCGGTGCAACACCTCACCAGGCGCTCTGCGCCATGTACGTAATGCTCCTGTTGTCAGTTTTCAGTAGTCAAAAACTGAAAACTGCCAACTCGATACCTGAAAACTCAGACCGTCTTGTGTCCAATTACCAACCATGTAATATCTTGATATATCTACATGTTACAAATAGGATAGTCATGCTGTTTAACGAGGTCTGGCTCAGGGCGCGATCATGCCCTTTTCGTAGCACGCCGGGTCCACGGTACAGACCACCTGGTGATCGGCGACAACCAGTTTCTCGTCCTTGCCCGGATACTCCACCGTGCCCAGGAAGTGCTTGATGATATTGATCCTGGCCGTCTTCTTGTCATCGGTGTGGATGACGTGCCATGGCGCAAAGACAAAGGAGGTCCTGGCAAACATCTCGTCCCTTGCCTTTGAATAGGCCTGCCAGTACTTCTGGGCCTGGCTGTCCACCGGGCTCAGTTTCCACTGCTTGAGGGGATCCTTTTTCCGGGCCTGCAGCCGTTTCTTCTGCTCTTTCCTCGTGATATCGAGGTAGTACTTGCAGAGAACGATGCCGGAATGGGTCAGCATCTGCTCGAAACTCTCCACCTCCTCCATGAACATCCGGTGTTCTTTGGCTGTACAGAACCCCATCACCTTTTCCACCCCGGCCCGGTTGTACCAGCTCCGGTTGAAGAACACGATCTCCTGGCCACGGGGCAGGTGCGGGACAAAGCGCTGGAAGTACCAGGAGATGGCGTCTTCGCTGGACGGCTTGCCCAGGGCGACGATGCGGGCCTCCCTGGGGCTGAGATGCTCGGTGAACCGCTTGATGGTCCCGTCCTTGCCGGCGGCGTCCCTGCCTTCCAGGATGATGCAGACCTGGAGATTGTTGTCGATCACGTGCTTCTGGAAACGGACAAGCTGCACCTGCAGCTCATAGAGCGTCTTTTTGTACGTTTTTTTCTTCATCTGTTCTCCCTTCTTCTCTCTTGCATGTTGGCTGGTGCGGTGCCTGCCGGACGTGTGGGCCGGCGAGCGCGACCAGGGCCGGGGCCAGGGTCTTCCTGCTCAGGCGGGCCAGGGCGGTGGAGGCGGCGGCCACGTAGTCCCGGTAGGTAGTTCCCTGCACCGGCAGGGTGAGGGCAAAGCGCCCGCTGCGGACCATCCTGCCCTCTTCCAGGTCGCTGATGCTCCATCTCAGGCGGCAGGTGAACTCCCGGCCCGGCATGCCGTCGAACCGCTCAACGGCCAGCTCGACCTGGTACCTGGGGGACGCGAAACGCGGGCCCGGGTAGACAGTGATCCTGTCGCTGTGCAGGAGGCTGGACAGCTCCCTGCTGATCACGGCCGCCATCTGCTCGTCAAGGGGCGCGGCCCAGAGGCGGGTGGAGGATGACCTGATCTCCATCGGGCCGGGCCGGGTGACAATGGAGAGTGATTCCAGCTCCGCGGCGAGGGAGACCGGGCCGATCACGATCATCCCCCGGAGGCGGGGGGTGGCACCTGTTGCGGTGGCGGGCGTCACCATGTTCTCCAGCAGGTACTGGTGCACCGGGGCCGTGTTGCAGATGCAGCCGGAAAGGGTCAGCAGGAAGAGCAGGATCGGGATTCCCTTCATGGCCTGTCCTCCCCGGGTCCGGTCAAAAGAGCGTTGGGGTGGCGTCGCAGGTAGCGGGCAAGATCCCGCATGGCCCGGGCCGCGCGGCGCACCTCGACCAGGCTCTGGCGCAGTTCGTAGGGCAGCTCCCGGTTGGTGGCCATCACCGTGTTCAGGGAGGCCAGGGTCTGGTCAAGGGTGCCTGCCGCCCTGTTGATGGAGGCCAGGGTCTGCCGCAGGTCGCGGACCGCCGGCGTGAGATCCTTGCCGGTCCGGGCCAGCAGCGCGTTGGCCGTGGCCGCGAGATCGGAGATATCGGCAAGCAGGCGGCTGAGCTCGGGTTGCAGGGTGTCCAGCCGCCTGTCGGTGTCGGTCACCAGGGAATCAACGTGGCGCATGGTGGTGTTGAACGAGGCCAGCCCCTGTTCCAGGTCAGGGCTGTTGACCAGCCTGTCGATGCCCTCGAGGGCGGACAGGGCAGTGGTTGCCAGTTCCTTCAGCGGCAGTTCCTCCATGGCCTGGGTCAGTTGTTCCAGGTCCGACGGCACCGTGGGGATCTCCAGGTAGCCGTCCTGCCGGATGACCCTGGCCGGGGCGGTCTCCGGGGCAAAGGCGAATTCGATGTAGAGTTTGCCGGTCACCAGGCTTTCCATCTTGAGCCTGGCCTGCAGGCCCCTGCGGATCAGGGACTTGAAGAAGTCGTCCGCACTGGTGAATCCCCACTCGCGATAGCGGCTGCTGATCCGGCTGCCCTTGCCGGTGATATCGACGTACACCGGGATCCGGTATTGCATCTTCCTGCGGTCAAAGGTGATGTTGATGGCGGCCACGCGGCCGATGTTCACGCCGCGGTAGGTCACGGGCGCGCCTACGTCGAGTCCGCGCAGGGAGCCACTGAAGTAGAGGACACAGCGGTAGCTCTCCTGGTTGAGCCGCAGGCCGCCGATGACCATGATGCCCCCGACGGCAAGCAGGATCGCGCCAATGACAAAGGAACCGACCAGGACCGGATCTGCCTTTCTGCTCATGGGCAGGGTACCTCCCGTTTGCCTGTTCCCCGGGTGAGAAAGTCGATCACCGCGGGCTCGTCGGACGTTTCGAGCATCTCCCTGGGGTTGCCTGCCGCCAGCATGGTCCCGGCCCGGGCATCCAGGAATACGGCGTTGGTGGCAATGGAATAGATGGACGCCAGGTCATGACTGACGATGATCAGCGTCGCCCCCAGGGTGTCACGCAGTTCAAGGAGCAGGTCGTCCAGGTGCCGGCCACTGATCGGATCCAGGCCGGCCGAGGGCTCGTCGAAAAAGAGAAATTCCGGGTCCAGGGCGATGGCGCGGGCAATGGCGGCCCGCTTGCGCATGCCGCCGGAGAGGGCGGCCGGGTAGTAGTCTTCGAAGCCGACCAGGCCGACATAGGCGAGTTTCAGCATGACAAGCTCCCGGATGAGCGACGGTCCCAGGTCGGTGGCGTGCTGCAGCGGCAGGGCCACGTTCTCGGCAAGGGTCATGGAGCTCCACAGGGCATTGCCCTGGTACAGGACCCCTGCATGCCGCATCAGGGCTGTTCGCTGCTGCTCATCCAGGGCCCAGAGGTCCGTTGTCCCGTACAGCACCCTGCCGGCGGCGGGCCGTTTCAGGCCGATGAGGTGACGCAGCAGGGTGGACTTGCCACAGCCGGAGCCGCCCATGATGAAGAAGATGTCTCCCCGGTTGACGGTAAAGCTGATGTTGCGCTGCAGGACCGTGTCGCCGTAGGCCATGGTCAGCTCCTCCACGCGCAGCGCCGGTCCGGGGGCAGGGGAGTTCACAGGGCACCGATCTTGAAGATATTGAAAAGGATGGTCAGCACGGCGTCGGACACCACGATGAGGACGATCCCCATCACCACGGCCGCGGTGGTGGACTCGCCCACTGCCGAGGCGCTGCGGCCACATCGCATGCCGTGGTAGCAGCCGGAAAAACCGACCAGCACGCCGTAGACCATGCTTTTTATTATCCCCTGGCCGACCTGGGCCAGGGTGATGGCCTCCCGGGTCTGGCGAAGGTATTCGACCAGGGAGATATCCAGCATGGAGACGCCGATGAGGACGCCGCCGGCAATGCCCAGCAGGTCGGCATAGACGCAGAGCAGGGGCAGCATCAGGGCCAGGGCCAGGATGCGCGGCAGGACAAGGAACCCGATGGGATTGATGCCCATGGTCTGCAGGGCATCGATCTCCTCGGAGACCTGCATGGTGCCGAGCTGGGCGGCATAGGCGGCGCCGGTGCGGCCGGCCATGATGATGCCGCTCATCATGGCCCCCATCTCCAGGACCATGGACAGGGCGACCAGGTTGGCGACATAGATCTGGGCGCCGAACATGCCGAGCTGGATGGCGCCGACAAAGCCGAGAATGACCCCGACCAGGACAGCGATCAGTGAGACGATGGGCAGGGCCTCCGCGCCGGTCGCCTGGAGAAAATAAAAGAAATCCCGGGGCGGGAAGTAGGACCTGCCCACCGGGATGCGCAGCAGTTCCAGGACGATCTCGCCGGTAAAGCGCGCCAGGTCGCGGCCGGCGGCAAAGAGCCGAATGGCTGCCAGGCCGATCCGGGCGCGGAGGCCGGGACGCGGCGTGGCGAGGGCCAGGCCCTGCTGCGGTGTCGCGTCGGCCAGTTGCAGGAGGCGTCGCGCCCCTTCGGGGACCTGGGCCAGGTCCGGTTCGATGCCGTGCTGCCTGCAGTGCAGGAGCATCTGCCTGAGAAAGACGATGAGCAGCGAATCCCAGTCGGTCAGGCCGGTGGTGGAGATGCGGACGGTCTGCAGGCTGCCGTCGATCCGCGCCAGGATCTCGGCCATGGGCGGCAGCGGGCAGCCGATCTTCCAGCAGCCCGACAGCGCCAGGTCAAGGATGCCCGGCTGCGAAGAAGAGACCGTGTACCTGGGCGCCTGTTTCATGGCGCTGTCACCTGCGTGCGCAAGGCATACTGTTTACTTCCTGGAATTGCCACCTGAGTCCTGCCGCCTGGCGGTCCTGACGGCCTTGACCGGGTAGAGAGCGGGTTCCTTGCCCAGGGCGAGGCGGATCCTGTCACCGGCCCGCCACCAGTCGGTCAGGGCAACGGCCCTGGCCGAGCGGGCCTGGGCCAGGGCGGCTTCCGAGTTCACCAGGTCATCGGCCGAAATCAGGCCCTCCTGGTAGCGGTTGGTCTGGATTCTTGCCGTCTCCACGGCCGCCTTTTCCGAGGCCACCGCGGCCCTGTAACGCGCCCTGGCGGCATCCCAGTCGGCGCGGGCGGCAACCAGTTCCGACCGGGCCCGGTAGCGGAGGGCGGCCAGGCGCTGCTCCAGGACCTGGATGCCGGCGTCTGATTTTTCGACCTTGGCCCGCCGGCCGCCGCCGTCCCAGAGGGGCAGTCCCAGGCGGACGGAAACAGCCCAGGTATCATCGCCGTCACCACTGTAGCCCTGGTTCCGGAGCCAGGAGCCGTTCACGGCCATGTGCGGCAACCGGTCGGCCCGCGCGGCCCGTTCGTCGGCCTTGGCCGCGTCCAGCCGCGCCTTCAGGGCCGCGATATCGGGCCGCTCTTCGATCAGTTTCTCGTTCCAGTCCGGCTGGTCGGGCAGGATGTGTATGGGCGCCACGGGGTCGGTAAAGTCCCGGGCGGCCATCAGGGCGGCCAGGGCCGCCCGCAACTGCTGCTCCCTGCCCCGCAGCCGGGCCAGGCGGCCCCTGACATCCTCCAGCTCGGTCACCAGCCGCATCTTCTTGACCGGGATGGCCCGCTGGGCCTCGATGGCCGCCTCCGTGGTCCGGATATCGGCCTGCAGGGCATGGATCTGCTTCTCCAGCGCCGCCTCGTCGGCCACGGTTCCCTCGATGCCGTGGTAATAGGCCGCCGCCGTGTGCAGCAATCGCAGCCGGACATCACCCCTGCCGGCATCGGCCGCCTGCTTCAGGTGACGGGCCGCCTCCAGCCTGGCGCCGATCAGGCCGTTGATATCCAGGGGCAGGGTGGCCTGGACGCCGTAGCCGAACTGGTTCCTGTCAAAGAGGTCCGGGCCCAGGTCCACGGGATAGCCGATGGGGTTGATGAGGCGGCTGTCATCATAATTACTGTTTTTTGCCAGGGCGTCAAGCTCGCCGAAGTACCGGCTTTTCGCCACCTTGACATTGGCCTTCTCCACGGCGGTCTCGGCGGTGGCGGCCCGCAGGTCCGGCGCCTTTCTCTCCACCTCGAGCAGCACCGTGGCCAGGTCCCGGCCTGCGGCGCTGGCACGCATGGCCGGCAGAAGCAGGACCATGGCGGCCGCCAGCAGCATGGTCCATCCTGCCGGCGGCCGTACCGGGGAATGGTGATCGGGCAAAGATCCGCTTGGTTTCATGGTGTCTCTCCTGTGGTTGGTTCGTTGTCTCTCTTCCATGGCATCCTCCTCAGTACATCCTGTTGCGGAAGAGTATCCCTGCCGCGCTCAGGGTGACGATGCCGATGATCACCATGGGCCAGTAGAGGTTCCAGAGCAGGGAAAAGGAGGCACCCTCGAGGAAACTGGCCCGGACGATGATCAGGAAGTAGCGCATGGGGTTGAGGTAGGTGATGTACTGCACGAACTGCGGCATGTTCTCGATGGGAGTGGCAAAGCCTGACAGGATGACCGCGGGCACCAGGAAGAGAAAGGCGCCCATCAGGCCCTGCTGCTGCGTGACCGAGATGGCGGAGATCATGAGACCGATGCCGATGGCCGAGAGGAGGAAGGCGAAGATGCCGGTGTAGAGAACGAGAAAGGAGCCGCGAAAGGGGACGTGAAACCAGAGAATGGTCATGGCGATGATAAAGGTGGCCTCCACGAAGCCGATGATGAAACCGGGCAGTGACTTGCCGATGAGGATCTCCAGCGGGGTCATGGGGGTCACCAGGAGCTGGTCAAAGGTACCGGCCTCCCGCTCCTTGGCCACGGAAAGGGCCGTGACCTCCAGGGTGACGACCAGGGCCAGCAGGGCGACGATGCCCGGGATGATGAACCAGTGCGAGTTGAGGGTCTCGTTGAACCAGGAGCGGACCACCAGTTGGGCCGGCACCGGCTGCATGCCATGGCGGGCCGCCCACTGCATGTTGAAGGACTTGACAATGTCGCGGACGTAGTTGAGGCTGATCAGGGCGCTGTTGGAGTTGCGTCCGTCCAGGATGACCTGGAGTTTTGCCGTCCGTCCCCTGTTGAGATTCCTGGTGAAGTCGGGACCGATGTGGAGGACCAGCATCACCTTTTTCTCATTGATCAGCGGCGCGATGCCGCTGTCCCGGGTGATGGTGGCGACCTTCGCGAACTCGGGCACGCCGCTGAAGCGGGCCAGGAGCTGCCTGGAGGCCAGGCCGGGATCCTCGTTGTAGACCGCGTAGGGCACGTTGTTGAGGTCGAAGCTCGCCGAGTAGCCAAAGACAAGGATCTGGGCGATCGGCGGTATGATCAGGACCATCCTGCTCTTCTTGTTCTTGAGGATGGTCCTGAATTCCTTTTTCATCAGGGCAAGTATCTTTCTCAGCATGGCGTGATTCTATTCCAGGAGTTTGCGCGATTTTTTCCTGATGATAACGAGAAAGACCAGGGCCATGAGGCAGAGCCAGGCCGAGTTGATCAGGAACAGGGGCCAGATGTCACCGGCCAGGAACAGGGTCTGCAGGATATCGACGAAATACCGGGCCGCCACCAGGTGGGTCAGCCACTGGATGACCACGGGCATTGTCCTGATGTCAAAGACAAACCCGGAAAGGATAAAGGCCGGCAGAAAGGTGATGACGATGGCGATCTGGCCGGCGACGAACTGGCTCTTTGCCGCCACCGAGATGAACAGCCCCATGTTGATGGCCGTGAGCATGAACAGGGAAGAGGAGAGGATGAGCGGCAGCATGGAGCCGCGCAGCGGCACCTGGAAGAGAAAGACCGCCATGAGCACGGAGAGCAGCATGCCGCCCATGCCGAGAACAAAGTAGGGAACGATCTTGCTGGCAATGACCTCCTTCATGGACACCGGTGTCACCATCAGGGCCTCCATGGTGCCGCGCTCCCATTCGCGGGCCACGACCATGGAGGTCAGCATGGCGCCGATCAGCGTCATGATGATCGCGATGAGTCCCGGCACCAGGTAGTCCCGGCTGCTGACCGCGGCGTTGAACCAGACCCTGTGCTCCACGGTCACCGGTATCTTCAGCTCCTGTCCCATGGCTTTCTTCATCCGCTGCAGCCAGTTGAACCAGACGCCGGTGACATAGCCCTCGATGAGCCGGGCCTTGTTGGCGTCCACGCCGTTGACGATCACGCCGATGGGGGCCTTGCCGCCGGTGAGCATCTCGCGGGCGAAGTCATGCCGCAGCCAGATGATGCCGTCCACCTGCCGCCGCATCATGGCCTGTTCCGCCTCCTGGATGGTGCGCATGGGAATGGGCAGGAAGTAGTCGGAGCGGCTGAAGCCGGAGACCAGGGACATGGCCTGGGGGCTGTTCTTTTCCACGACCAGGGCCAGGGGCACGTTCCGGGCATCCAGGCTGACGCCGTAGCCGAAGATGAGGAGCAGCAGGACCGGCAGGAAAAAGGCGATGCCGATACTGGAGGGATCGCGGATGATCTGCCGGCTCTCCTTGTTGATCAGGCCGCGCAGTCGCATGGGGTTCATGGCCGGCCTCCCGTGGTTTTCCCTGTCGCGGCCTCCTGCTGCTCGAAGGTCTCGATCAGGTGGATAAAGGTGTCTTCCATGGACGGTTCGGGGTTGTCGGGGGTGCTGAACCGTGCCGTCAGCTCGGAGGGAGAGCCGGCGGCAAGGACCTGGCCCCGGGCCATGATGACCAGGTTGTCACAGTAGCTGGCCTCCTCCATGAAGTGGGTGGTGACCATCACCGTTACCCCGGCGGCGGCCAGTGCGTTGATATGGCCCCAGAACTCCCGCCTGGCCAGGGGATCGATGCCCGAGGTGGGCTCGTCCAGGAAGAGGATCTCCGGCTCGTGCATCAGGGCCGCGGCCAGGGCCAGCCGTTGCTTGTAGCCCAGCGGCAGCTCCCCGGACTCGTTGTTCTGCAGCTCGGTCAGCTCAAAGGACTCCAGGGCCCAGCGGATCCTCTCCTTCTGCCGCTTGCCGGAGAGGCCATAGGCGGAGCTGAAAAAGACCAGGTTCTGGCGGACGGTCAGGTCGCTGTACAGGGAAAACTTCTGGGCCATGTAGCCGATCCTGGCCCGGGCCGGGGCCCGGGCGACCCGCAGGTTGTGGCCCGCCACCTGCAGGGTGCCGCTGGTGGCGGGCAGCAGGCCGCAGAGCATGCGGAAGGTGGTGGTCTTGCCGGCGCCGTTGGCCCCCAGCAGGCCGAAGATCTCGCCCCGCTGCACCGTGAAGCTCAGGTTCTTCACCGCGCAGAAGTCGCCGAAATCCCGGCGCAGGTCCCTGACCAGGATGGCGGGACCGTCTCCCTTTGCCTGCACGGCCCCGGCCTTGATGGCCCGCAGCCCCGAGCCGCCGCCCCCCTCTTTTTCCTTTTCCCGCTCCAGCTTGTCGATGAAGCTGTCCTCGAAGCGTGGCCGGCTGGCCTCCAGTTGCCACTGGGCCGGGTCAATGGCAAAGATCCCTGCTGCCTCCTCCGGGGTCATGGAGGTTCTGGTCACCAGGCGCAGGGCGTCGCCCAGGATGATGGCGTCCACGGTCTCCCGGTGGTCCCGGAGCTGGCGGAGCAGTTGCCGCCGGTTGCCGGAGCCGCGCGGGTGGATGGTAAATGTCCGGTTGACGAGCCTGCTGCTGAAGGCCTGGGGGGTGTCCTGGCCCAGGAAGCGGCCCTCGTGCAGCAGGACCACCTCCCTGCATCGCTCGGCCTCGTCCAGGTAGGCGGTGGCGAGCAGCACGCTCATCCCCCGTTCCTTGACCTGGGAATAGACGATATCCCAGAGCTCGCGCCGGGAGACCGGGTCCACGCCCACGGTGGGTTCGTCCAGGATCAGGAGCGGGGGCGGGCTGACCAGGGCACAGGCAATGCCGAGCTTCTGCTTCATGCCGCCGGAGAGGCGGCCGGCCAGCCGGCCGGTAAAGGGCGCAAGCCCTGTCATGTGCAGCAGCCTGTCGTAGCGGTCGGGCCGTTCCTTCATGGGCACGTTGTGCAGGTCCGCGTAGAGGTCCAGGTTCTCCTGCACGGTCAGGTCCTCGTAGAGGCCGAACCGCTGCGGCATGTAGCCGATGGACTGCTGGACCGCCAGTGGTTGCCGGGTCGCGTCCAGGCCCAGCACGGTGACGGAACCGGAATCCGGCAGGAGCAGGCCGCAGGCAAGGCGCATCAGGGTGGTCTTGCCGGCGCCGTCCGGACCGATCAGGCCGGTGACGATGCCGCGCTTCACCTGGAAGGAGACATCGGCAAGGGCGGTGATCGTGCGCTTGCCGACCCGGAAATGCTTGCTCAGCCCAGAGACGGAGAGGACGATATCCTCTGCTGTGCCGGTTTTTTTTTCATTCACCGCAGACATCCTGCATGCTGCCGGCATCCTTGCGCGACTGCCGGAGATCGAACGAGACCGTGGCCGGCATGCCGAGACGGAGTTCACCCTGGGAGTCACAGGCATAGACCCGGACCTGGTAGACCAGGCGGGTGCGCAGCTCGGGCGACTCCACGTTCTTGGGGGTGAACTCGGCCGTGGGCGAGATATAGCCGACCCATCCCCTGTACTTTTTGCCGGGAAAGGAGTCGGTGGTGATGGTGGCCTTCATGCCCTGCCAGATCTTTCCCAGGTAGGGTTCGGGCACATAGGTGCGTACCCACACGGGATTGGTGCGGGCCAGGGTCAGCACGGGCGCATTGGGAAAGGTCATGTCACCCGGTTCCCTGATCCTGTCCTGGATCACGCCGTCGGCCGGGGCAATGAGCCTGGTATCGGTCAGTTTTCTGCGCGCCAGGGTCACTGCGGCCTCCTTGGCCTGCAGCTTGGCCCGGGCAGCAGCGATGTCCTCGGCCCGTGGCCCCTTGATGGCCAGGTCCAGGGCCTCCCGGGCCGCCTGCAGTTCGTTCTGCAGGGCGAGGTACCTGGCCTTGGCGTCATCGACCTCCTGGCGGGCGATGCTCTTCTTGGCCAGCATGCGCCGCAACCGTTCATAGGTGAGCCGGGCATCCTCCACCCGGGCCTGCAGGGCATTGACCTTGTCCCGGGCCGCCTTGATCTCCTGGGGCCGGGTACCGTGTTCCAGCTTCGCCACCACCTGCTGCTGGAGCAGGAGCTCCGCCTGCAGCCGTTTCAGCTCGGCCTGGTAACGGACAGGGTCCAGTTCCGCCAGCAGCTGGCCGGCCTTGACCCGGTCGCCCTCGTGAACAGTGATCTTCTGTATTCGGCCCGAGTCGTAGAAGGCGAGCTCAACCTGGCGGATGTCCACGTTACCGTAGAGCTGCAGCCGGTGGGCCGGCTGCCGTTCTTCGGTCGCCTTGCGGTAATAGAGGCCGCCGGCGGCAAGAAGGGCCAGCAGCAGGACCGGAACAATGATCTTTCGTCTGCCTTTCACGATCAGAACCTCTTGTTGTTGGATATGACGATATATCGAAATGTTTAAACCAGCCGATCTCCTGCTTCCTGTCCGGGGCAGCGGCTGGACATACCTGTTAACGAGGTGCGTGGCGGCATGTTTTCGCGATACTCCCTGCAGCCCGGGGCTGTGACAGATGGACGCCTGCCGCACTACCGGCAGGCCCGGCCCCAATGAACCTGGCCGCAACGGCCGTCTAATATGGTAAGTACGGCCCTGTATTTTGCAAGAGTAGCGGTGTCAAAATTCAGCCCGTGGACACAAAATATCCACCGGATCCTGTCACGTTCGCCGCAGAGTACCGCGGGCCCATGGCGGGTTCTGCTACCTGGGTCACAGAAACGAAAATTTTTTTGTTTTTCGCGTTGACGAGGCAACAGGGGGTGGCGGACAGGGGATTGTCGAAGAAATCATTGCCTGCAGGTCCAGGATGGTTATTGTTTTTCCAGGTGAAAGGTGATGCCGGTGCTTTGCATGAAACGGCAGTGTACTTTCCGCGACAGGCTGCCTGCCCGGCAGCCTGTCGCGGGGGGATTCGATGGAAAAGGGGCTCAACAGCCAAGGAGGCACATCATGACCACCGAAGCGAACAGGGAACTGGACAATATCAAGAATGATCTGGCCGAGCTGAAGGAGGATATCCGCAACCTGACCACCGCCCTGGCCGACATGGGCAGGGAACGGGTCGGCGAGGCGGCGGAGAAGATGAGCGAGAAAAAAGAGGACCTGCTGGACAGCCTGTCCCTGGCAGAGATCAGGGAGCGGCTGGCGCAGCTCAAGGATGAGGGCGAGGATGCCCTGGACAAGGTACGGGACCAGATGGAGAAGTATCCCGCCGGCACGCTCCTGGCCGCGGTGGGCGTGGGGGTCCTCATCGGCAGGCTGCTCTGCGGCGGCAGAAGATGAGCAAGGTGACCATATCCGACTTTGCCATCGCCCTGTTCGACCTGGCAGAGGCCGAGGCGCGGACCCTGCAGGAATCGGCCCGGACCTTCCTGGCCTCGGAACGGCAGGCCCTGGCCGAGAGCGCCTGGCGCGGCGGCATGGCCCTGGTCCTGGCGGGGGCAGCGGTCATCAGCCTGCTGGCCGGCCTGGGATTCATGAGCTGGGGGGTCTACCTGCTGACAGCGGCCTACCTGTCACCCCTGGTGGCCCCCTTTGTCACCGGCTTGCTCTGGCTGCTCATTGGCCTGGGGTTTGCCATGGCAGCAACCGGGAAGAGAAGTGGTGGAAAATAGAGAGGCAAGGAGAAACCTGCAGAGGGTGCTGGAGGGGAAAGCACCCCGGCGGCAGCTCACCGTGGCCGAGGCAAGGGCGCGGTTGCGGGCCCTTGATCCGGGTATCGACATCAGCGGCTCCCTGGCCCGCCTGAACCGGGGCGAGCTGGGAGATGCCGGCGTTGCCCTGGTCGTCGAGGCCGCGGTGGCGGCGACCCTGCCCTCCCTGCGCGCACTCCTGGAACGGGCCGTGGAGCGCCTGCTCACCAACGGCTGAGAGGACAGGGGGAATGATCCGCCCCTCCAGGATCAGCCCGGGGGCCAGTTCATGTTCCTGCCACCCAGGATATGCATGTGGATGTGGAACACGGTCTGGCCGGCCTGCTCGCCGTTGTTGAAGACCACCCGGTAGTGGTCGATCCCTTCCTTGCGGGCGATCTCGTTACCCTTGCGCATCATCCGGCCGATGAGCTGTTCCTCGGCCTCGGTGATGGCGGCGGGACCGCTGAAGTGTTTCTTGGGGATCACCAGGAAGTGGACCGGCGCCTGGGGCGAGATGTCCCGGAAGGCCAGGATGTCGTCATCCTCGTACAGCTTGTCCGCCGGGATCTCGCCGCGCACGATCTTGCAGAAAAGGCAGTTGTCGGACATGTTGACTCCTTGCAATAAAAAGTTTATGAAAACTTGGCCTGCAGTGTACCAGCAGCCGGGTCGGGAATCAACGGGATTGTCCCTTGCCGGGAACGAGTTCGAGCTTCAGGACGCCCCTGGTGGCAGTGATGGCCACGGGATGCACGTTGACAGGGATCTCCTGGTTGCCGACCCTGAAGCGCAGGGGCTGCAGGTTGGCCAGGTCGACCGGGTATTCCCTGCTGCCCAGCGAGGCCAGCAGCCGGGCCACGGCGGCCGTGGGGTCGGCGCCGCTGGCGGCGGGTGGAAAGCGGGGGGTCAGGTAGAGGATCCTGCGGCCGGGATCGAAACGGAGACGGACGTCACAGCGCATGGGCATCCGGACCTGGCCCAGCCGGAGACGGAAGTCCTGGCCGGCCACCCGGGTGCCCAGCGACAGGTCACGGCCGTTGAGCATGGCCTTGAGCGAGATGATGTTATCGTGGATCCGCAGGCTGTCGATGGACTCGATGGTCAGGGTGCCCCTGGCATGCTGGCTGTCCAGGGGAAGGGGCAGGGGCAGGATGTCGGTCAGGGCCTGCCTGAGCGCTGCCGCGGGCAGGGCCAGGGTCACCCGGTCATTGGCTGCCGCCGCCGGCCGTGAGGAAATGGCCACGGCCGCCAGGGCCAGCAGGATCAGGAAGGGGGGGAACCGCTTGAACATGGCAAGTCTCCGGGGAGGTGGTATCAGGGCAGGGGGCCGGCGTGGCGCAGGCAGGCCGCCGCTCGTCGCGGTGTGCCGTCCTGCCGTATCTGGTCGTGCCATTCTACCTGTTTTTCCAGGGAGTGCAAGGCGCGGTCACGGACATTCCCCGGCCGGGCAGGGGGGCGGCAACAGGACCCGGCCGGCATGAAAGGGGGACAGGAGACGGATGGCGGCACTGCTGCGGCGCGGGTGCGGCTGGTGGTTGGGCGGCGCTGTGCCATGGAGGGAGCGCCTGCCGGCCTGGGCAGGGCCATCCGCGAGCAGCTCACCATTGACAATCCCCGCTACCTGGATGCCAGGCGCTTCGGCCGCTGGATCGGCAAGGATCTCAAGCCGAAGCTGTATTTTTTCGAGGACCAGGATGATCGCCTCGTCTTTCCGCGCGGTTTTGCCAACCGGGCGGTGCTGCTCTGCCGCGAGCTGACCGGGCAGGACCCGGAGATCATCGACCGGCGCCATCGCCTGCAGGAGATCGACCTCTCTTTCCACGGCACGCTCAGGCCCTACCAGGAGCAGGCCGTGGCAGCCGTGCTCCACCGCTCCTTCGGGGTGCTCGAGGCCGGGACCGGCGCGGGCAAGACCGTCATGGCCCTGAAGATCATCGCCCAGCGGCAACAGCCGACCATTATCATCGTCCATTCGCGGGAGCTGCTCCACCAGTGGCGGCAGCGCGTCGCCGAGTTCCTGGAGACCGGGGCGGGCCAGGTGGGCGACGGCCGGTTCGAGCTGCGGCCGGTGACCGTGGCCATCGTCAACTCGGCCCGCAACCGCATCCGGGACCTGCCCGCCCGGTTCGGTCATATCGTGGTGGACGAGTGCCACCGGGTTCCGGCCAGCCTGTTCACCGACGTGGTCAGTCACTTTGACTGTTTCTACATGCTGGGCCTGTCGGCCACGGCCTTCCGCCGGGAGGACGGCATGACCCGCCTGATCTACACCTACATGGGAGACCGGGTGCACCGGGTCGATCCCCGCCTGCTGGCGGAGAGCGGCGCCGTGGTGCGGCCACGGCTGCTCCGCCGGGAGACCGGGTTCACCTGCCATTTTCGCGGCGAGTACCCCCGCCTGATCAAGCAGCTGGTCCGGGACCAGGCCCGCAACCGGCAGATCGCCGCCGATGTGGCGGCCCTGCTGGAGTCGGGCCGGGACGGCACCGTGCTGCTGGTCTCGGACAGGGTGCTTCACTGCGAGCTGCTGCAGCGGGAACTGGCCGCCCTGGGGGTGGACGGGGTCCTGCTGACCGGCCGGATGCCGGCCGAGCTGCGGCAGCAGGTGGTGGAACGGGTCCGGGGAGGTGAGATCAGGGTGCTGATCTCCACCCTGCAGCTCATCGGCGAGGGGTTCGACTGCCCCGGCCTGAGCACCCTGGTCCTGGCCACGCCCATCAAGTTCGAGGGGCGCCTGCAGCAGGTGGTGGGCAGGATCATGCGGCCGGTGACCGGCAAGGAGGCCCTGGTCCTGGACTACGTCGATGTGCGGGTACCGGTGCTGCGGCGCAGCGCCGAGGCGCGGCAGGTGTTTTTTGACCGCTGGTTTGCCGCGCCAGGGCTCGAGATGCAGGGATGAGGAGGGGCCGCCGGGCTCTTCCCGCCATCCTGATGAGTCCTTGTCTTTTTGTCATTTCCCCTGTACAGTCTGCTGTTTTTTTTATACGGAACCTAAATCCTGCAATTGGCAATTTTGCCGGAGATGCGAGGCATCAAGGGCGTAGACGTATACAAAT
>WFUT01000205.1 GCA_015484845.1 Desulfobulbaceae bacterium | reverse complement strand
TCGGAGGCCAGGCCCGCGGCAACGATGTTCTTGGCCACGTAGCGTCCCATGTAGGAGGAGGAGCGATCCACCTTGGAAGGGTCCTTGCCCGAGAAGGCACCGCCACCGTGGGAACCGCGGCCGCCATAAGAATCGACGATGATCTTGCGGCCGGTGACCCCACAGTCGCCCACCGGGCCACCGATCACGAACCGGCCCGTGGGATTGATGAAATACTTGGTGTTTTCGTCCAGCATCTCTGCGGGCAGGATCGGCTTGATGATCTCCTCCATGACACCCTCCTTGATGTCCTTGTAGGCCACCTCGGGGCTGTGCTGGGTGGAGAGAACCACCGCCTCGACGCGCTTGGGCCTCCGGTCCTCGTACTCGATGGTGACCTGGCTCTTGGCATCGGGCCGCAGCCAGGGCAGGAGCCCGACCTTGCGCACCTCGGCCTGCCGCTTGCACAGCCGGTGGGCAAAGGTGATGGGCATGGGCATCAGGACCTCGGTCTCGTCGCAGGCATAGCCGAACATCAGTCCCTGGTCGCCGGCACCCTGGTCCAGGTCCAGGCCCGAGCCCTCGTTCACGCCCTGGGCGATGTCGGGCGACTGCTTGTCGATGGAGGTGAGGACGGCGCAGGACTGCCAGTCAAAGCCCATCTCCGAGGAATTGTAGCCGATCTCGCGGATGGTCTGGCGCACGATGTCGGGCATGTCGACCCAGGCCGTGGTGGTGATCTCGCCGGCAATGAGGGCCAGGCCGGTGGTAACCAGGCTCTCGCAAGCCACGCGGGCGCCGGTATCCTGGGCCAGGATGGAATCGAGGATGGCATCGGAGATCTGGTCGGCGACCTTGTCCGGATGGCCTTCGGAAACGGATTCAGAGGTAAAGAGATGACTGCTCATGGTGCTGTTTCTCCCTGTTCACGAGAACATTGTATCATTGTTATGCGTTTTCTTGCTGGCGGCCCCGGCCGCTGTCACGCGCGGATACCGCCCCATACCGGTCCGCCCGGCCACTGCCCCGCCAGCCGGCCGCTCTTGCCTGGATCACGAACTCGAGGGCAATATTCCACTTGTTGAGCGGACTGATCAGGTAGAGGCCGTCCACCAGGGGGCCGATGTCGGCGACAAGCTGGTGGGTGTACTCGAGGGCCGCCCTGCGCTGATCCTCCACCTGCCCGTACCTGGCCAGTTTCTCCCGCAGCCGGGCCGGCACCGAGATACCGGGCACCTCGTTGTGCAGGAATTCGGCGTTCCGGGCCGAGATCAGCGGGAATATTCCCGGAAAGACAAGAATATCCAGGTGCGCGACCTGTTCCATCATCTGTTCCACCACCTGGCGGGAGAAGAGGGGCTGGGTCATGGCGAACCGGGCGCCCAGGGCAGCCTTCTTCTCCAGCCGCCCGATCTGTACCCCCGGGCTGGCCGGCCTGAAGCTGAAGGCAGCGCCGATGGAGAAGTTGGTCGGCTTCCTGATCGGCCGCCCGGCCAGGTTCACGCCCCGGTTCAGGCCGTCGAGCATGGCGATCAGGCCGGGCGAGCGCAGGTCAAAGACACCGGAGACGCCCGGCTGGTCCGTGCCGCTGGCCGAGTCACCGCTGACCGCCAGCACGGCCTCGATCCCCAGCAGGTGGGCCTCCATCATCCTGGCCTGCAGGCCCAGGGCATTGAGATCGCGGCCGGTCTGGTGCATGATGGCCTGGACGCCGGTCCGGTTCCTGATCAGGGTGGCCATGCCCAGGTTGCCGGCCCGCAGGATGGCCAGGGGATTCTCGCCCAGCGAGATGGCATCGACCCCGGCGTCGGCAAGCCGCTGGGCCCCCTGGAGCACGGGCTCCACGTCGAGATGGGTGGGCGGGTCCAGCTCGACGATGATCGGCAGCCGGCCCGGCTGCAGGCTGGAGAGAAAGCCGCCGGCCCGGGCAGACGGACCGGCCTGCTCAGTCTCGCGCGCCGCCCTGGGCAGGACCTCGCCCCGGACACGGACCGGCCTGATGCGGAGCACGGAACGGAACTCGTGGACATGGGCCGGCGTGGTACCGCAGCAGCCGCCGATGAGATGCACGCCCAACCGGATCATCTCCCTGGCCCGCGATGCCATGTAGGACGGCTGCGCAGGATATATCATGCGATGGCCGACCATCTCCGGCATGCCGGCATTGGGAAAGGCCGACAGCGGCACCCCGTCACCGGCCAGGGACGAGAGGCGGCCGATGGCGGTCACCATGGCGTCGATGCCACGGCCGCAGTTGGTCCCCACCACCGTGGCCCCGGCGTCGCGCATCCTGATACCGCAGGCCAGGGCGTCGTCACCGCGCACGGTCATGGCCCGGGCCGGGAAGACCATCTGGGCGATGACCGGCAGCTCCGGCGCCTCCCGGCGGGCAACGCCGATGGCCAGCAGGATCTCCTCCAGGTTGCGGAAGGTCTCGATGATCAGGAGATCGACCCCGCCCTCGGCCAGGCCGAGCACCTGCTCCCGGAAGGCCTCCCGGATCTCCTCCAGGCTGATCTCTTCCTCGTCCAGCGGAAAGCCGACCCCGGAGGGCCCGATGGAGCCGGCAACAAAGACCTGGTGCCCGGCCGCCTTGACCGCGATGGCGGCGCCGGCCCGGTTGATCTCCCGCACCTGCTCCTCGGCGCCGGCCTCGCGCAGCTTGAACCGGTTGGCACCAAAGGTGTTGGTCTCGATGAGCTGGCTGCCGGCCCGGATATATTCCTCGTGGGCACTGAAGATGATATCCGGTGCCTGCAGGTTGAGCAGGTCCAGGTTGCGGCCCCGCTCCACGCCCTTTTCAAAGAGGTAGGACCCCAGGGCGCCGTCGGCCAGCACCACGTGGTTCCGGATATATTCCTGGAAGTCGGGTTTCATCGCTGGTGGGTGCGGCTGCCGCACCGGGCGGACAGCCGGCCCGGAGCCCTCTTACTCGGTGAGGGAGATATCGACCGAGGGCCGCATGGTGGCCACGGTGGCCAGCACATCGTGGATCTTGTGATCGCGGAAGGCGGCAACCAGTTTCTCGTCAGCCTCCCTGCCGCCGTCAAAGGCGACAAAGGCCTGCTGCATGATGTTGTAGTCAAAGCGCGGCGCCCACTTGCGCGAGCCGAGCCGGGCCGTGGTGGAGCAGTTGTCCACCATGTGGGCCACCCCCTTGAAGTGCATGTAGGGATTGAGGGAATCGACCGCCTCGATGACCGACTCGTTGCAGACCTCGCTGTAACAGTGACCCTTTTCCAGCAGCAGGTCGATCTGGGCCATCATCACGGCGCAGTAGAGGCCGGCGGTCTCGGCATTGAGCTCAGGCTCGCCGGAGCGCTCGGCCCGGACCTCCTCGCCGACGCGCCACATGCGGGTACCGTCGATCCTGCCCATGGGATAGCGGTCGAACCGCCTGCCGGCCATGACCACGGAGCGGATCTCGTTGCCGCTGGAGACCTCGTCGTAGATCTCGAGCAGGATCTCGAAGGCCGGGTGGTAGGCCGCCGAATACATGCGCTCAAAGGTCTTCCTGCCCTCGTCGTCGAGCCGGTTGTAGACCGCGATGATCCCCTCGTGGGAGATGGTTTTGGACAGGGGACCGGTGATGTTCTCCACCGTGGCGATGAAGGCCTCCTTCTCACCCATGCCCTTTTCCATGACCAGGCGGCGGTACATGGCCTCGGAGATGCCGTGCACCGCGCCGAGCAGGATACCGCGTTCGCCAAAGATATCGGAACGGTACTCATAGCCCAGGGTGGTCTTGAAGACATAGGGCGCGCCCAGGCCGATGGCCCAGCCCAGGGCCTGGTCCGTGGCACGGCCGTCGATGTCCTGCTCCACGGCAAAGGAGCAGTTAATGCCGGCACCGTTGATCTCCTTGCCCTGGACGTACAGCCTGCGCACCGACGGGCCCATGCCCTTGGGACAGACCCCGATCACGTTCATGTTGGCGGGGAACTTCTCGCCCACGCTCTCGAGATGGCCGAGCAGGAAGCCGTGCGACAGCCCCAGGGTGGCGCCATCCTTCATGGTGGCAAAGATCTTCTTGTAATGCTCCACCTGGGCCGCGTCGGAGATGAGCAGGATCACCATGTCCGACTCGCCGATGACCTCGTACATCTCGCCCAGGGTACCATTGTCCTCGGTGAAACCCGCCTCGCGGGCCGAGGCCATGGAGTTGCTGCCCTGGCGCAGGCCCACCTTGACCCGGATATCGGTCCCTTCCAGGGAATCCCGCAGGTTCTGGGCCTGGGCCGGTCCCTGGGACCCCCAGCCGATGACCCCGATCCGGGAGATGCCCTCAAAGGCGGCGGGCAGCAGCGAGAACTTGTCCCGGCCACCGCGGACGATGGTCTCTTCGGTCTCGGCCAGTCTGATGGTTTCGGTATCGAAAACTTTCGAGGTGAATGTCGTGTCCATAATCAAGGATTCCTCCGCAAAAACAATGGCAACATGGCCGGAAACAGCCCAGGGCCATATGAATGAATAACGGTGTCCGGAATGCCGGCGATCCGATCACCCCGCCGGCAGACTAGGCATGAACCTGCGTTGCAACAACGATGGAAAAAACGGTCACGGTCGCTGCGCCGGCAGTACCCGGGCGTACAGCGTCCCAGCCCCCGTAATACCATAAAAAACAACCAGGCTGAATCTTGTATAACTACAAAACCTCTCGAACAAATTCAACACAAATAGCATTATTTTCGAGCCAGGGAAGAAAAAACCGGTCTTTTCGCAGACAACAGGGAGGGGGACAGAAGAGAGAAAAGAGAGGCCCGTTATGCCTCTGGCAGGAAAAACGGCCCGAACGGGAAAAAGGAAACAGTCCTTGCAGGAGCCCCGGCCGCCATGGTACTTTTCGGGGTGAGCTGTTGCGGCTCCGGCAGAACGGCCGGGGCCCATGAACCGACAAGGCAGCGACAGGAGGGCGGCGGCAGGAGGCTCTCAGGTCAGCGGCTCCGGCGCAGGCAGGTCATGCCATGAGATTCATCCGACAGAGCTTTTACCTGGTCCTGGGCCTGACCTTTCCGGCCTTCTGGGCCGTGCACGCATCGGGCTTTGCCGCCGCCCTCTACCTGCCGATCCAGCGAGTGACCCACGCCGCATCATCGACATGGCCCTCCCTCCTGACCGCAGTCCTGCTCTACGGGGCCATAACGGCCCTCTTTGAATGTCTGTACCGGGTTATCCGCAACGCTCATCCCTGAATGGCATACCCGCCGTCCACCACCACCACCTGGCCATGGATCATGGAGGCCAGGTCACTGCAGAGAAACAGTGCCAGGTCGGCCACGTCATCGGGCGTGGTCAGGCGCCCCAGGGGGGTGCGCTCCAGGGACTGGGAGATTATCTGGTCCCGGTTGGGAAACTTCTTCAGGGCATCGGTATCCACCACGCCGGCGCTGATGGTGTTGACGAGGATGCCCTGCGGCCCGAGTTCCACGGCCAGGTGCCGCACCAGGGACTCCAGGGCCGCCTTGGAGGCACCGACCACGGTATAGTTGGGCACGGCCCGGATGGCGCCAAGGCTCGAGACCGCCATGATGCGGCCGCCACGCTCCATCATGGGTACCGCCTGCTGGGTCAGGGTGAGCAGGGCGCGGGCATTGATGTCCATGGCCCAGTTCCAGTGGCGGGTGGTCAGCTCCATGACCGGCTTGAGCACCCCCGAGGCCGCGTTGCTGACCAGGATATCGAGCCGGCTGTAGGACTCCCGGATCTCGTCAAACATCCGGGCCACATCCTCTTCCCTGGCCACGTTGGCCTTGATGGCCAGGCACTCGACCCCCTTTTCCCGGACCGCGGCCACGGTCTCTTCCGCATCCCTGCGGTGACGAACGTAGTTGACCACGATGTTGACCCCGTTCTCCGCCAGCCGCATGGCAATGGCCCGCCCGATCCCCCGGGAGCCGCCGGTTATGAGTGCAACCTTTCCCTGTAAACCAAACATTCGATCACCTGGTAGCTAAAAAGACGTAAACCGTACAACCTGGATCCTGCCCCTCGCAGATGGGCAATGCACCGAACCTGCCTCCTCACCACGGGGATGCAGCAGTATGCCACGCCCGCGCGGCCGGTGGCCCGCATCACCGGCAAACCCGCCAATCGCGGGATCCGGGTGCGAAACGCGGTGCCTGGCAACACAAGTGCCTCCTGCCATCCCGGGACGGGAGTGACTCCGGCCAGGCAGGGCCGATGAAAAGATCCTGAAATGTACCGTGCACACCGCCTCTTTGCAAGCAAATGCTCAGTTTCCCTGCAGGTTGCCACGGCGCAACACAAGCCGCCGGAGCGTGCTGCGGGCAAAACGTAACAGGCTGAAACGGATCGGGTTCAGGACAGGGGGCACCATGAACCCCTGCGGCTGCACCTCCTCCGGCCGGAGAAGAGGAAAGTCCAGGTCCCGGCAGCGCAGGCCCGCCACTGCCGCCCGCCGGCAGGCCTGCCAGAGGGGAGAGAGCTCGGGATCGAGGCCAAGGACGCGCAGCAGGGCCGTATCCACTGCCACGGCACTGGCACCGCCCGCGACCAGGCCCAGGGGAAAGGGACACCCCTTAACCGGCCCGGTTTCGTGCATGGCCACGATCCCGTCCACCAGGACCAGGCTTTCGGGGAGGATGTCGAGAAGCTCAACCAGCAGGTCGGCAAAGCGCCCGTGCGCACCGCCGTGCACCATGTGCCACCAGGGCTTGCGCAGGCCGACCAGGCAGCCGAAACAGTTCTTTACTGCCAGCGTCACCCGGGTCTGGGCATGGGCCTTGACCCGGGGCAGGTTGAGCAGCAGGTCGCACTCCAGGGCCCGGGCGGCGATGCCGGCCCGGACGCCCGAAGGCAGCCGGAGCCGCCGCACCCTCCTGAAATCCGAGACCTCGACCCCCAGGTCCTGCAGCGCCTGCAGGGCGCCGATCCTGTTCAGGGTCCCGGTGGCGGTGCCAAAGGCGGGCGAATCACCCACCACCACCCGGGCCCGCCGTTCAAGGAGACAGGTGGCGGCGGCGACAATGAAACGGCCCTCGGTGCAGGCCAGGGGACCATGCCTGGCCGTGATCAGGTTGGGCTTGAGCAGGACGCGGCAGGAAGAGAGGTCCCGCGGACAGCCGATGCGGGTCAGCACCCTGTCCAGGACCTCCTCGAGCCCTGGTGCCCGATAGTCGCTGCAGCGGGTGAGAACAACTGTCAGGGAATCAGTCGACATGGGAAATCAACCGGGGAGCGCCACCAGGGCCCGCCATATCCCCGCTGCGGGCAAGGAGGGCCCTGGCTCCGGCCCGCCACCGGTCTCCAGGCAAAAAAAACCGGCTTGACCATGGCGCGGTCAAGCCGGAAAAGGAGAGAAGAGATGAAGAATTACCCTTAATATTGCACACAACATGCCAGAACAGGAAAAAAGACGAGACACATGACAAACAATGCAAGTCCGGCTGGTTAGCAACAAACTTCATCTCGCGTCTCCCGCTGCCAGGGCCCGGAAAGTTCAATATTTTTTACAAAAGCCGCGCACCTGGGCAGCGAAAAACAGGAATTAAACTGCAAAATCAACAGATTGAACAGAAGTATAATTTTTATCCACCAGTTTCAATTCCTCCCTGTAACCGGGGAAATTTTACTCACCCCGGGCCCAGTTGAGCAGCCCGCCGGCGGCAAGGATCTCCCGGTGCCGCCTGGAGAGTTCGATCCGGGCCGTGATCGGCCGGCCGTCGATCTCCACGGTCAGGGTCTCGCTGCCGGCAAGCAGGGCCTCGCGGATACCCGGGATCACGATATCCGCGCCCTGCTCCACCCGGTCGAAATCATCGGGATCGGCAAAGGTGAGCGGCACGATGCCAAAGTTGATCAGGTTGGCCTTGTGGATGCGGGCAAAACTCTTGACCAGCTTCACGTCCACGCCCAGGTAACGGGGCGCGAGCGCCGCATGCTCGCGGCTGGAGCCCTGGCCGTAGTTCTCGCCCCCCACCACGGCGCCGTGGATGCCCGCGGCCATGGCCGCCTTCATCTCCCGGGCAAAGGACTCGGCAATGGAGCTGAACACGTACTCACTGATGGCCGGGATGTTGGAGCGCAGCGGCAGGATCCTGGCGCCGGCCGGCATGATGTGGTCGGTGGTGATGTTGTCCTCCACCTTGAGCATGACCCGGCCGCGCCAGGTCTCGGGCAGGGGCGCAAATTCCGGGAAGGGGGCGATGTTGGGCCCGCGGATGATCTCGACTCGGGCATCCTCGGGCCAGGGTTTCTCGATCCGTTCGTCGCCGGGCAGGTAGGTCTCGGGCAGGTCGAACTTGGGATACTCTCCCAGCTCGCGCGGATCGGTGATCTCCCCCCGGATGGCCGAGGCCACGGCCACCTCGGGGCTGCAGAGATAGACCTTGTCGCCCTGGTTGCCGCTGCGGCCGGGGAAGTTGCGGGAAAAGGTGCGCAGCGAGATCATGCCCGTGGGCGGCGCCTGGCCCATGCCGATGCAGCCGAGACATCCCGACTGGTGCACCCGGGCGCCGGCCTTGAGCAGGGGCAGCAGGTCACCCCGGGCGGTCAGGTTCTCCAGGGCCTGCCGGCTGCCGGGATTGACCTCGAAGCTGACATCGCGGCTTACCTCGCGGCCATCCAGGATCCGGGCCACGGCGGTCAGGTCGCGCAGGGAGGAGTTGGTGCAGGACCCGACCAGGACCTGGGCCACGGGCCGGCCGGCGACCTCACGCACCGGGACCACGTTGTCCGGCGACGAGGGGCAGGCGATCATCGGCTCCAGCGTCGACATGTCGATCTCCAGGACCTCGTCGTACTCGGCGTCCGGATCGGCCGACAGCTCCTGCCACTGGTCTGCCCGGCCCTGGGCGGCCAGGAATTTCCTGGTATTGTCGTCCGAGGGAAAGACCGAGGTGGTGGCGCCCAGCTCGGCACCGAAGTTGGTGATCGTGGCCCGGTCCGTGACACTGAGCTCGGCCACGCCGGGACCGAAATACTCCATGATATAGCCCACGCCCCCCTTGACCGTGAGCCGGCGCAGGATCTCCAGCAGGACATCGCGGGCCGCCACCCAGGGCTGCAGCCTGCCGGTCAGGCGGATGCCGTAGATCCGGGGCATGATCAGGTAAAAGGGCTTGCCGGCCATGGCCATGGCCACGTCCAGGCCACCGGCACCCATGGCCAGCATGCCCAGGCCACCGCCGGTGGGGGTGTGCGAATCCGAGCCGAGCAGGGTCTTGCCCGGAACCCCGAACCGCTCCAGGTGGACCTGGTGACAGATGCCGTTGCCGGGCGGCGAGAAGTAGAGGCCGAACCTGCGCGCCACGCCCTGCAGAAAGATATGGTCGTCGGCGTTCTTGAAATCCGACTGGATCAGGTTGTGATCAACGTAGCTCACCGACAGCTCGGTCCTGACCCGCGGTATGCCGATGGCCTCGAACTCCAGGTAGGCCATGGTGCCGGTGGCATCCTGGGTCAGGGTCTGGTCTATCCTGAGGGCGATCTCCTCGCCCTTTTTCAGCTCACCCTCCACCAGGTGCGCCGCCAGTATCTTTTCAGCAACTGTCATGCCCATGAAAAATTCTCCCTCTGAAAAAAATCAAACCAGGATCCTGCAATTGGCAATCCCCAAGGGTGGGGCAGGATCCGGGTAAAAAAAATACCGCCGCAGGCACAAACACGCCTGGCTTCTTCTTTCTTCCGGTCTCACTTCAAGGCGATGATCCGGGTCCGGATCACGCCGTCGTTGTCCTCGATCTCGCGGCAGACCGCTCCGGGCACCGGCCCCTCGCAGTCGATGATGTTGTAGCCGACGCTGCCGTTACTCTCGTTGGTGTAGCTCATGATGTTGATCTTGTGCCGGCCCAGGATATTGGTTACCAGGCCGATCATCCCCGGCTGGTCGCGGTTGATCATGATCAGCCGGGTGTGGACCTGGACAGTGGGGATGTTCTCCACGTTGGGAAAGTTGACGCTGTGGGTGATGTTCCCGTACTCCAGGTAGTTCTTCAGTTCACGCACCGCCATGACCGCGCAGTTCTCCTCGGACTCGGAGGTGGAGGCGCCGAGATGCGGCGATACCAGGATCCGGTCATGACCGATCAGCCTCTCCGAGGGAAAATCGGTTATGTGGCCCGCCAGCCTGCCGTCGGCCAGGGCGGCGAGCACCGCCTCCTCGTCGACAACGGGCCCGCGGGAATAGTTGATCAGGACAGCCCCCTGCTTCATGGCGCCGAGGAACTCCGTGGACACCAGGCCGGTGGTGTTCCTGTTCAGGGGAACGTGCACGCTGACATAGTCGGCCCGGGCGAGCAGTTCCCTGCGGGACCGGGTCAGCTCGACCTGCGGCGAAAGCTGGTGGATGTTGGCCATCACCGGGAAGGGGTCGAAACCGAGCACCCGCATCCCATGGTGGACCCCGGTATTGGCCACCCGGACACCGATCTTGCCCAGGCCGATGACGCCCAGCGTCTTGCCGGCCATCTCCACCCCCTTGAACCGTTTCTTCCGTTCCTCCACCTCCCGGTTGAGCCGCTCGCCGGAAAGCCCGCGCAGCCCCTGGCAGAAGGTTATCCCCTGGTAGACGTTGCGCAGCCAGATGCCAAGCATGGTGAACACCAGCTCCACCACGGCATTGGCATTGGCGCCGGGCGTGTTGAAGACACAGATACCCAGGTCCGTGGCCCTGTCCACCGGGATGTTGTTGACCCCGGCCCCGGCCCGGGCAATGGCCAGCAGTTCCGGGAAATGATCCAGGTCCACCGGCGAACTCCGCACCACGAGCCCGTGCGGATTCTCCTCTTCCGGGTCAACGGTATAGCCGCTGTTGAACAGGGCCAGCCCCTCCGGGGCGATCGCGTTCATGGTCTTGATGCGAAACCGGGCCATCTTCACACTCCTGTGGCGGAAAGGATAGGTACGAAACAACGAAAAAAGCCTCCAGACCTACAATGAAGAACCGCTTCTTGTCAACCGAAATCAGGGAGAAGGCTGCCTGCCACTACCGCGAAATCGGAGCGCGATGCCAGTAGACCGAGGCAGGGACCAGGGTAAAGGCGGCACCCCCCGGCGGCTGCCAGAACAGCCTGAGGGCGGATGTGCCCTTGCGCTGGAAATAGCGGATGGTGACAGGATACCACCCCGGCGCGGCCACCCGCACCTCGCCCACCGGGGTCAACCGGTCGCCGTGCACGCCCGGGTCCTCGAAGAGCAGCCGGCCGTTGACCGTCATCCGGATGCCGTCATTGGCCAGGGCCTGCCAGCGATAGGTTCCCGGCGCCTTCAGCCGCAGCAGCCCGGTCAGGATCATGCCCACCCCGCGGCTGCGGCCACTGGCAAAGACCGGGTCCTGTTTGCCGCCCCTGTGGTCGAGCAGGAGTACCGGCGCCCCTCGCCTTCCCCGGCGGACAGCCGCCGCCCCCGTGGGCATCTGGTCAATGCTCCGGAAAAATCCGTCAATATAGAGAACCGCCAGGCCGGGTCGGGGCCGCGCCTCCGGCCGCCCTGCCACCTCGTTTCCGTTGCCGGCCCATGGCGCGGCCGGTGCACCGGCCCACAGGGCCGCTGGCAGCAGCAACAGAACCGCCACAAGGCACGGGCCGACCAGGAAATTCCTGTTCATGACATACATCCTCCCCGTTCCGGTCGCCGTGCCGGGCGGCTACCGGCCTGGGTCCCCGCAATCGCGCCCCGGCAGGGAAAAACAGGGACCGTGGTGATAGGCCTTTTCTTTTTCCAGGAAATGATTACCATATCGCTGCAATAAATTCACTGTTCCACTGTTCATCATTCTCCGGCCGCGGCCATCACCCCCTGGCCCGGCCATGCCGGTTTAACTGCCATGAGACCGTATGCCCTTCTCCTCCTGTCGCTGCAGCTCGCCTGCGCCCTGGTCCTGTCCGCCATGCCGGCCCTGGCCGGCAGCGGCGCCGCGCCCCCGGCCCGGACACCCCCCACCCACACCATCTCCCTCAGCTTTGACCTGGCCAGGCGGACGGTCCTGGGCACGTCCCGGATCACCCTGCCGGCCGGCGCGCCCCTGGTTCTTCGCTGCGGTCCCCTGGAGGTGACCGGCGGCGTGCTGGAAGAGCAGGACAGGACGCCCCTGCTGGTCAGGCCGGACAGGGACAACACCATCAGGCTCTCTGCCGCGGACCGGCCACGCAGCCTCTACATCTCCTGGCGACTGCAGACGGGCAACCAGCCGACAAGCGACAACCTGGTCGACCCTGCCGGCATCTCCCTGGCCGGGTTCTGGCACCCCCTGCCGGAGCAGGACATGATCTACACCGTCAACGCCCTTCTGCCGCGGGGCTTCACCGCCATCACCGAGGCATCAAACATCAGCGAGCAGAAAAGCGGTGACCGGGTCCGCTTCCACTCCACCTTTGCCCATCCCCTCGCCTCGGTCCATTTTGTCGCCGGGCCCTACACGGTCCGTTCGCGCAAGGTCTCCGGCCTGACCCTCTTCACCTACTTCTTTGCGGAGGACGCCGCCCTTGCCGAGGGCTACCTGGAAAAGGCCGGCCGTTACATCCAGCGCTACGAACGACTGATCGGGCCCTATCCCTACCGCCGCTTCAGCATCGTCGAGAACCGCCTGCCCACCGGCTACGGCATGCCCACCTTCACCCTGCTCGGCCAGGCCGTGGTCCGCCTGCCCTTTATCAAGGACACCTCCCTGGGCCACGAGATCCTCCACTCCTGGTTCGGCAATTCGATCTTTCTCAAACCCGACAGCGGCAACTGGTGCGAGGGGTTGACCACCTACCTGGCCGACCAGAGCTATGCCGTGGACCGGGGCGAGGGGGTACGGTACCGCAAGGAGCAGCTCCTGCGCTACAATGCCTACGTCCACGCCGACAACACCATGCCGCTGGCGGATTTCCGCAATGCCAGCGACTCCCAGCCCATGGCGAAAAAGGTCCGGGCCATCGGCTATGACAAGTGTTCCATGGTCTTCCACATGCTGGAGAAAAAGATCGGAACAAAAAAATTCCGCCAGGGCCTGCGCGCCTTCTATGCCGATATGCGCTGGAAGGAGGCCGGATGGGACGACATCGAGCGGATCTTCACCCGGGTGGCGGCCACGGACCTGGCACCCTTTTTCCGCCAGTGGCTCAACCGGGCCGACATCCCCCGTCTTGCCATCCGCGACATCGACCTGGACCAGGACAGGGGCGAGGCGACCATCCGGTTTCACCTCCTGCAGAAGAGCAGGAAACCCTACCGCCTCGACGTCCCTGTCAGGCTCAAGACCCTGACAGGGACCGTGGACACGGTCCTGGCCTCGGACAGCGCGGACAGCGAGTATACCCTGCACAGCGAAAGCCTGCCCACCGAGCTGATCATCGACCCGGACTATGACCTGATGCGCGGACTGGCCGAGGCGGAGATACCGCCCACCTGGGAGGGGTTCGCAGGCGCCGCCGACCGCAGGGTGGTGCTGCCGCAGGATACCGCCAGCCAGGCCATCTATGCCCCCCTGGTCAGTTATCTCAAGCAGCAGGGCGCTGCCACTGTCTCCTGCGGCGAGCTGAAAAACAGCCAGCTTGCCGGCGCAAGCTACCTCTTTGCCGGGAGGTGCGAGGCGGCCCGCGCCCTCTTTGCCGACCCCGGCCATCCCCGATCGGGCTTTACCCTGGACGTCCGCAGCAATCCCCTGGCCCCCCGGCAGACCATGGTCCTGGTCAGCAGCAGTTCGCTGGCAGAGACCAGGGCGGCCCTGCCCAAGATCCGCCATTACGGCAAGTACAGTTATCTCCACTTCGAGGCAGGCAGGATCAGGGACAAGCGGATCCGGCCCTCGGAAAACGGTATAACCAGGGAACTGCTGCCACCGCCACCCGGCATCCCGGTGCGCAGCATCCGGGACTTTGCCGCCATCGTCGACGACCTGGCAAAGTCCCGGGTCGTCTACGTGGGCGAACACCACACCGATTACGCCGACCACATGCTGCAGCTGCAGATCATCCAGGCCCTGCATGCCCGCAACCCGGAACTGGCCATCGGCATGGAGATGTTTCCCCGCTCATCGCAGCAGGCGCTGGATCGGTACATCAAGGGAGAGATAAAGACCGAGCAGGACTTCCTGAAGGCCTCCCGCTACTTCGAGGTCTGGGGATATGACTACCGGATGTACCGGGACATCATCGAGTATGCGAAAAGGCACGCCATACCCATCGTGGCCCTGAACCTGGACAAGAAGATCGTCAGCAAGGTCTTCAAGAACGGCAGCACCGACGCCCTGACCCCGGAAGAGCTCGCCGCCGTGCCCGCGGACCGTGACCTCGACGTGCCCGGCTACAGGCAGCGGCTGAACAGGGCCCGCCTGCTGCACAAGGGCGCGGTGGGAAAAGACAGCTTCACCGGCTTCATCCAGGCCCAGGCCATGTGGGACGAGACCATGGCCGAGTCCATTGCCCGCTACCTTCGTGCCCATCCTGGGAAACGGATGGTGGTCATTGCCGGCAGCGGTCACGTCTACAAGGATTCCGCCATACCCCTGCGGGTGGCGCGACGGATGCGGGTCCGCCAGAGCGTGGTCATTGCCGATAACGGCATGCAGAGCGGCCTGGAGCGGGGCAGCCGGGTGGACTACCTGATGTTCGTCCCGCCCCTGAGCCTGGAGCCGGCCGGCAAGATCGGCATCATGCTCAAGAGGGAAAAACCCGGAAAGGGCGAAAAAGAGGGCAGGATGCGGATCGTGGGCATCAGTCCGCACGGCAAGGCGGGCAAGGCAGGGCTGGAAAAGGGCGACATCATCCTGGCCATCGACGGGATGGCGGTCCACTCCATGGATGACCTGAAGATCGGCCTGATGGGGAAGAAACCGGGCGACCATGTCCGCCTGACCATCCTGCGCACCCGGCCCCTGCTGCCGGACAAGACCCTGGAACTGGACGTGGAACTCTCCTCGCCGGAAGCGACCGCCATGATGCTGCCGCCGAACCACCCCCGCGTGCCACCCGGCCATGCCGGGAAATAAGCAGGGCCGGCGCAGCGGCTCCGGCAGGGGATTCAGGAGAGGGAGACAGCGTCCTCCAGCCTGATCTCCAGCTCCGCCATCTGGATCTCGGACAGGCCCAGGCTGTCGGCCTCGGGAGTTGCCGCCAGGATGAGATCAGAGGCCGGCTTCATGCCGATGCCCTGCTGGTTGCAGGCCATGTCGGCCAGCCGGACCATGGTGAGCAGGGCGTTGCTGTCGTCGTACTCTTCCAGGTGGTGGTCCCGGGCGACAACGGCGTACGCCTCGGGAAGATTCCAGATGGTCAGCAGTTCGTAGCCATAGCGGGTATGGAGGCTGTCCAAGGCCTCGTGGAGGATCATCTCCGAGGGCACCTGCCTGATGTTCCCCCGGCGCTTGAGCGCCTCGGTGATCATCAGGATGTACAGTTTGCCCATGTCGTGGAGAAGACCGGCGGTAAAGGCCTCCTGTGCCCTGGATTTCATGCCGCAGTTCAGGGCGATCCACTGGGTGCCGATGGCACAGGCCACCGAGTGGATCCACAGCGACCGCATCGCCGCCTGGATGGTCCGGTATCGCGAGGTGAAGTTACTTTTCTGGGAGGCCAGCAGGGCGATATTGGCTATCTCCTTCATGCCGAGCCGGACAATTGCATTGCGGATGGTGGTGATCTCGGACAGGCCCTTGAAGAAGACCGAATTGGCGATGCGCAGGATCTGGCTGGTCAGGGTTGGATCATAGGTAATCAGCTGTTCGATGACCCGGGGATCCGGGTCCGCAGCCGCCACTTCCTGCTGGACCTGGAGTCCCGTCCTGTTGAAGACAGGCGGGGCTATCTTTTTCTGCGCCAGGCAATAGTCAAGAATGTCGATAAACGATGTCTCTCCCCCCATCCTCTCTACACTCCCACCAGTCGTTGTATCTGTTCAAGTGTCCGCGGTTTCTGGAACTTGGGAAGGGACCGGATCACCTCGTCAACCGTGGTTATCCCCTGGGCGGCCTTGTAGAGACCGTCCTCGAACAGGGTGAGCATGCCGGTGGAATCTATGCTGATCTTGCGGATCTGGTGACTGGTCAGTCGCTGGATCAGGCCGTTTCGTACATCCTCGTTCAGGACAAGGACCTCGAACACGGCCACCCTACCCTTGTAGCCGGTATAGCGGCAATGGGGACATCCCCGTCCCTTTTTGAAGATACCTTCGGCAAGCGCCCCGGGCGGCAGGCCGATCCGCCGGTAATCGCGGGGCGCCAGTTCGTAGGGCATCACGCATTTCGGACAGACCCGGCGCAGCAGACGCTGGGCGATGATGCAGACGACCGTCGACGAGATCAGGAAGGCATCGATATCCATGTTCAGCAGGCGCAGCAGGCCGCCGATACTGTCTTCGGTATGGAAGGTGGTCAGGACCTTGTGACCGGTCATGGCCGCCTGCACGGCGATCTCGGCGGAGAAGGAGTCGCGGATCTCGCCGATGACGATCACATCGGGATCCTGGCGGACCACACTGCGCAGGGTCTCCTCGAAGGTCAGGTTGATCTTCGGATCGATCGAGCACTGGGCGATCCCCTCGATGACGTACTCCACGGGATCTTCGGCAGTGATAATGCTGGTCTCGATGTTGTTGAGATAGTTGATGCAGCTGTACACCGTGGTGGTCTTGCCCGATCCGGTCGGCCCGGTGACCAGGATGACCCCGCTTGGCCGGTCCAGTCCCTCTTCCCGGAACTTCTTCAGGATCCGCGGCTGCATGCCGATGTCTTCGATACCAAGGAGCTCGTTCTGCCTGTTGAGCAGCCTCAGGACGATCTTTTCCCCGAACACGGTGACAAAGAAGGAGACCCGCAGGTCCATCTCCCGGTTCCCGTGCACAAAAAGAATACGTCCATCCTGGTGCCTTCGCTTCTCGGCAATATCCGCCTTGCAGAGGACCTTGATCCGGCTGGTCAGGGAAGGCGCCAGGTGGATGGGATACTCCCTGAAGGGCACCAGCACTCCATCGGTACGAAAGCGGACCCGGATGCGGTCGCTGAGGGGTTCGATGTGGATATCGCTGACATTGCCCGCCTCGATCGCCTCGACGAGAAGGCTGTTGACGATCTCGACAACAGACTCGCTCTTCCGCAGCACCCTTTCCCCGGGATGAAAATCGGGAAACAGCCGTTCAATGGTCGCCAGGATGGACTTCCTGGAGGCAATGCCCACCGCGATATCCTGCCGGAAGAGGTTCTGCGCAGCCCTCTGGCAGACACCGTCCAGGGGGTCGGCAAAGGCGACAAGAATCGCATCGTCCTGTTTGCGAATGGGCAGGAAGACATGGGAGTAATAGGAAGTGACCGGGCCTTTCCGGATCAGCTTCTCGTCAAGCTCGGTGAACTCGGGTTCGACGTGGACAAAGCCGAGCTGCAGGGAAAGGGTGTCGATAAACTTCCGTTCATCGATAAAATTGTTGTTCACCAGGACCTCGCCCAGCTTGAGCTTCTCCGGTCCCGCCTTCTGCAGCTTCAGGGCAATGCGCAGGTCCTCCTCGGTGAGGAGGCCGAGCTCGACGAGCAGGTCGCCGATACGAAACGGTGTCCTGTTCCTGCGGATGGCGGCGTGGATCTGTTCGTCGTTGACATAGCCCAGCTCCTTGATGATGCCCAGAAGCGGCTTGCTGCTCTTTAATTTCGAACTGACCCGAAGCGCGTATTCCACCTGCTGCCGGGTCAGCAGGCCACAGCGCAGCAGGAGCCTGATCACCTCTCCATACGGCTTTGCCGGTGTTGCACCGGTCGGCTGCACGGCCTCTGGCCGGGGGCTCTTCATCGTGTTGCACCTTCTTCTGCGGATGCGGGACCAGGCCCACGGCTGTCCCTGCCGCCGGGACATGCCGTGTCGGGTCCGGGGTAACAGCGTGTCACTTCCCGAGTGTCTCTTTCAAGACTACCAGCACGGTGTGCCGGAGTCAATATCTTCTCGAAATCCCGGAAAAAAGATCCGTAAACGGTGCGCATTCTCCGCCGCGGCCGCACCGGGGGACGGTGGCACTGGCGTTCGGAGAGATCTCAGGCCCGGAGGGCGGCCTGGAGCCTGAGGGCGTTACGGGTGGCGCCGACATCGTGCACCCGGAGGATATCTGCCCCCTGGCCGGCGCAGTGGACAGATACCTGGGCAGTGGCGCAGTCGCGTTCCTCCACCGGCAGGCCGAGGAGTTTTGCAAAAAAGGACTTGCGGGAGTGGCCGATGAGCACCGGGCAGCCGAGGTCTTTGAATGCCCTGATATTCCGGAGAATGGCCAGGTTATGGTCCAGGGTCTTGCCAAAACCGATGCCCGGGTCGATGATCACCCGTTCCCGGGCCACGCCGTGCCCGGCCAGCCAGTCGATCCGCTCCGCGAGAAAGGCGCGGATCTCGGCCACCACGTCATCGTAGCGGGGATCGACCTGCATGTCGCCGGGCGTTCCCTGCATGTGCATGATAATGACCGGGCCGTCATGGGAGCGGACCACGTCCAGCATGTCCGGGTCGCTGCGCAGGGCCGAGATATCGTTGACCATGGTGGCGCCGGCGGCCAGGGCGGCGCGGGCGACCCCTGCCTTGGTGGTGTCGATGGAGACCGGCAGGTCGGTGCAGCCACGGATGACCTCGATGGCCGGGATCACCCGGGCAAGCTCCTCGTCTTCGCCCACGGGCTCGGCAAAGGGCCGGGTCGATTCACCGCCCACGTCGATGATATCGACCCCGGCCGCCAGCATCCGCCGAACCTGCTCCTCGACCGCCTCGCCGGTGGTGAACCGGCCGCCGTCGGAAAAGGAATCCGGGGTGACGTTGAGGATGCCCATGATGCGGGGCATCGGTGCCGTGCGGCTGCTCATGGCGCGACGCTCATGCCTCGGCCGGTTCGGCCTCGTCCTCTGCCTGCTCGCCGCGGTGTTCGGCAATGATCCGGTCCAGGTCGTCGAGGACAATGGTCTCCTTCTCCAGCAGCTCGACGGCCACCGCCTTCAGGATATCGATATTCTCGCTGAGCAGCTGCGTCACCCGGTCGTTGGCGTCGAGGACGATCTTCTTGACCGCCTCGTCGATCTTGCGGGCCGTCTCCTCGCTGAAGTCGCGGTGCTGGGCGATCTCGCGGCCGAGGAAGATCTGTTCCTCCTTCTTGCCATAGGTGAGCGGGCCGAGCTCATCGCTCATGCCCCACTCGCAGACCATCTTGCGGGCCAGCTCGGTGGCCCGTTCGATATCGTTGCCCGCACCGGTGGTTATCTCGTCGAAGATCAGCTTCTCGGCCACCCGGCCGCCGAAGAGGATGGAGATCGAATTGAGCAGGAACTTCCTGCTGTGGGTGTACTTCTCGTCCACCGGCAGCTGCATGGTCAGTCCCAGGGCCCGGCCGCGCGGGATGATGGTCACCTTGTGGATGGGATCGGTGTCGGGCAGGAGGCGTGCCACCAGGGCATGACCGGCCTCGTGGTAGGCGGTCACCTCCTTTTCCTTCTCGCTGATGATCATGGACCTGCGCTCGGCACCCATCATGATCTTGTCCTTGGCCTTCTCCAGCATCTGCTGGTCGATCTCGTCCTTGCCGGCCCGGGCCGCCATGAGCGCGGCCTCGTTGACCAGGTTCTCGAGATCGGCACCGGAAAAACCGGGCGTGCCGCGGGCAATGACCGCCATGTCCACGTCTGCGGCCAGCTTGGTCTTTTTGCCGTAGATCTCGAGGATCAGCTCCCGGCCCTTGATATCCGGGATGGGTACCACCACCTGCCGGTCAAAACGGCCGGGCCTCAGCAGGGCCGGGTCCAGGACATCGGGCCGGTTGGTGGCCGCGATGATGATCACGCCGTCATTGGCCTCGAAGCCGTCCATCTCCACCAGCAGCTGGTTGAGGGTCTGCTCCCGCTCGTCATGGCCGCCGCCCAGGCCCGCGCCCCGGTGCCGGCCCACGGCATCGATCTCGTCGATGAAGATGATGCACGGCGCATGCTTCTTGCCCTGGTTGAACAGGTCACGCACCCGGGAGGCGCCGACGCCGACGAACATCTCGACAAAATCGGAACCGCTGATGGTGAAAAAGGGCACCCCGGCCTCGCCGGCAATGGCCTTGGCAAGCAGGGTCTTGCCGGTCCCGGGCGGACCGGAGAGGAGCACACCCTTGGGTATACGGCCGCCCAGGCGGGTGAACTTCTGCGGATCACGGAGAAAATCAATGATCTCCTCCAGCTCTTCCTTGGCCTCGTCAATGCCGGCCACGTCCTTGAAGGTCACCTTGACCTCGCCCTCGCCCTGCAGCTTGGCCCGGGTCTTGCCGAAGGAGAGGGCGCCGCCCTTGCCGCCCATCTGCATCTGGCGCATGAAAAAGACCCACACCCCGATCAGGAGCAGCATGGGAAACCAGGAGATGAAGATCGACATCCACAGGGACTCCTTTTCCGGTTCCTTGACCGAGATATCGACCCGGGACTTGCGCAGCATGGGGATCAGCTGGGGGTCAGGGGGCGCAATGGTGACAAAGGGTTTGCCGTCCTGGCCGGTACCGAGGATCTTCTCGCCCTGGATGGTCACCTTGTTGATGGCGCCGTTCTCAACGCTTGACCAGAACTCGCTGTAGGTCATGGAATTGCGCTGAATCGGCGGCTTGTTGAAGAGATTGAACAGCAGGATCATGGTCAGCCCGATGACCAACCACATCGTCAGGTTCTTATAAAAGGTATTCAAAAAATTAATCTCCGGTGATTCGTCGTCTCAAGAGGGTTTCCGGCGCCGGGAGACCCGGGCCACTGGCCTCCTTTCTCCGGAACAGGGCCGGAAACGGGGGAACTTCCTGTATCAGATGGTCGATGGTGACCGCTGTCGTCTCGGCATGCGCGGCCGCGCCGGGGCAACCACGAGGGGTTCCGCATCCCCCGGCGGTTACGTCGCCGCAAGCGGTCACTGAGAGGAAAAACACAAACGCTGTCTGTTTATCTTAGTGTAATACCTGTTCCTGTTTAGTCAATATCCTTTGAGAACTCCTGCACCGTCTTGACCCCGATTTCCAGTTTCGTCAGCGCCATGATGGCCTGGGCCATGGAGGATGCCCCGGAGACCGTGGTGGTATACGGGATATGGAAGTCGAGTGCGGCCCGGCGGATAGTATAGGAGTCCTCGGTGGTCCGCTTGCCGGAGGAGGTATTGATGATCCATTGAACATCACCGTCCTGGATCTTGTCAAGGATGTGGGGCCGGCCCTGGGAGATCTTGTTGACCCGCGTGCACTCGATGCCCAGCTCCTCCAGGCGGCGGGCGGTGCCGCGGGTGGCCAGGACCTTGAAACCCAGGCGGACCAGTTTTTCCGCCACCGGCGCCACTGCCTCCTTGTCGTCGTGGCGCACGCTGATGAAGACGTTGCCCGAGAGCGGCAGATCCTGGCCCGCGGCCTGCTGCGACTTGGCCATGGCCAACCCCAGGGTGTCGTCAATACCCATGACCTCGCCGGTGGACTTCATCTCCGGGCCGAGCAGGGTGTCGACGTTCTCGAACCGGTCAAAGGGGAAGACCGCCTCCTTGACCGCCCAGTGGCGCACGTTCTTCTCCCCGGTAAAGCCGAGCTCGGCAAGCGACATGCCCATCATCACCTTGGTGGCGATCTTGGCCAGGGGCACGCCGGTGGCCTTGGAGACAAAGGGCACGGTCCGCGAGGCGCGGGGATTGACCTCGAGTACGTAGAGATCCTTGCCCTTGACCGCGAACTGGACGTTCATCAGGCCGACCACCCCCAGCTCCTCGGCCATGGCGCGGGTGGCGCGGCTGATCTCCTCCACCATGGCCGGTGACAGGGTATGGGGCGGCAGCACGCAGGCCGAGTCACCGGAATGGATGCCCGCCTCCTCGATGTGCTCCATGATACCGCCGATGACCGTGATCCTGCCGTCGGAGACCGCGTCCACGTCCACCTCGATGGCATCCTTGAGGAACTGGTCCAGGAGCACCGGGTGCTCGGTGCCGGCCATGCCGGGAATGGCCATGAACTCGCGGATCCCCTCCTCGTTGTAGACGATCCGCATGTCGCGGCCGCCCAGGACGTAGGAGGGCCGCATCACCACGGGATAGCCGATCTTCCCGGCCGCGGCCAGGGCCTCTTCCAGGGTGTGGGCGGTGTCGTTGTCCGGCTGGCGCAGGCCGAGTTTCTGCAGGAACTGCTGGAACCGCTTGCGGTCCTCGGCCCGGTCGATGGCGTCGGGCGGCGTGCCGATGATGGGCACACCGCGGCTGGCCAGGGGAACGGCCAGGTTGAGCGGCGTCTGGCCGCCGAACTGGACAATGACGCCGTCCGGGCGCTCCCGCTCGATGATATTGAGCACGTCCTCCCGGGTCAGCGGCTCGAAGTAGAGCTTGTCCGAGGTGTCATAGTCCGTGGAGACCGTCTCCGGGTTGGAGTTGACCATGATCGACTCGACACCGATCTCGCGCAGGGCGAACGAGGCGTGCACGCAGCAGTAGTCGAACTCGATCCCCTGGCCGATCCGGTTCGGGCCGCCGCCCAGGATCATGATCTTCTTCCGGTCACTGATCCGGGCCTCGTCCTCCTGCTCGTAGGCAGAGTAATAGTAGGGAGTGTAGGACTCGAACTCGGCGGCGCAGGTGTCCACCAGCTTGTAGGCCGGGACCAGGCCGTTTTTCAGGCGCAGGTCACGGATATCGTCCTCGGATGTGCCGGTGAGACGGGCAAGCTGGACATCGGAAAATCCGTACTGCTTGGCCTGGTAGAGAAACTCCGCGTCCAGGCCGGCAAAGCCCCGCTGCCTGATCTCGCCGCCCATGTCCACGATCTGGCGCAGGTTGTAGAGAAACCAGGGATCGATGTGGCTGAGCTCGTGGATACGTTCGATCTCCATGCCGCGGCGCAGGGCCTCGAACAGGAAACCGAGCCGTCGGGAACTGGGCCGGGTCAGGCCGATCTCCAGGTCGTCCTGCTCCAGGTCGTGCATCTCCTCGCGGCCGTCGAAGCCAAACCCCATCCGCCCGGTCTCCAGGGAGCGCATCCCCTTCTGGAAGGCCTCCTTGAAGGTCCGGCCGATGGCCATGGTCTCGCCCACCGACTTCATGGCCGTGGTCAGCAGGTCGTCGGCCTCGGGAAATTTTTCAAATGTCCAGCGCGGGATCTTGACCACGCAGTAATCGATGGTCGGCTCAAAGGCGGCATAGGTCTCGCGGGTGATGTCGTTTTTGATCTCGTCCAGGGTATAGCCGATGGCCAGCTTGGCCGCGATCTTGGCGATGGGAAAACCGGTGGCCTTGGACGCCAGGGCCGAGGAGCGGGAGACGCGCGGGTTCATCTCGATCACCATCAGCTCGCCGTCGGCGGGATTGACCGCGAACTGGACATTGGAGCCGCCGGTCTCCACCCCGATCTCGCGGATGATGGCGATGGCCGCGTCCCGCATCTGCTGGTACTCGCGGTCGGACAGGGTCTGGGCCGGGGCCACGGTGACGGAGTCGCCGGTATGGACCCCCATGGCGTCGAAGTTCTCGATGGAACAGATGATGACCACGTTGTCGTTTTTGTCCCGCATCACCTCGAGCTCGTACTCCTTCCAGCCGAGCAGGCTGCGCTCGAGCATGATCTCCGTGGTCATGGAGAGATCCAGGCCGGCAATGCACAGCTCCTGCAGCTCCCTGCGGTTGTAGGCCACGCCGCCGCCGGTGCCGCCCAGCGTGAAACTGGGCCGGACGATGATGGGAAAGCCGATCTCCTCGCCCGCGGCCATGGCCTCTTCCAGGGTGTGGACAATGGCCGACTCGGGCACGTTGAGGCCGATCCGTTTCATGGCGTCGCGGAACTCCTCCCGCCCCTCGGCCTTGCGGATGACATCGATGTCCGCGGCCAGCATCTCGACCCCGTACTCCTCCAGGATACCGGTCTCGGCGACCCTGATGGCGGTGTTGAGCCCGGTCTGGCCGCCCAGGGTGGGCAGCAGGGCGTCTGGCCGCTCCCGCTCGATCACCTTGATCACGCACTCGGGCGTGATGGGCTCGATATAGGTACGGTCGGCCAGGCCGGGATCGGTCATGATGGTGG
>WFUT01000204.1 GCA_015484845.1 Desulfobulbaceae bacterium | reverse complement strand
CTCCACAACATCCTGTCATGATACAGTAAAGGCATGGACAACATCTGCCACATCCGGACCGGCTGGCTGCTAGACGGCAGTGGCAACAGGGCCGGGAAAGACATGCTGCTGACCGTCAGGGACGGTGTTTTCGAACGAATTGAAGAGTACAGGCGGGATCGTGTCGTGGCTCCGGACCGGCTCACCGATCTTGGCCGGACCACCATCCTGCCGCCCCTGGTGGACTGTCATGTGCACCTGGCCTGGTCCGGTTCCACGGATGAACGGACCAGGAAAGAGCAGCTTGCAGCAGACCCGGACCGGACACGAAGCCGGATCGCGGAGCACCTGCACCACCATGTCCTCCATGGCGTTCTCGCCGTTCGCGACGGCGGCGACAGGTCGGGCCAGGTCATTATCTTCCGGAACCGGTCGTCGTCATCGCCGGGAGAGCCGGCTGTTGTGGTCAGGGCGGGACCGGCCTTCTGCCGGCAGGGCAGGTACGGCAGGAGCATCGGCCGGCCGGTACGGGCGGGAGAATCCCTGGCCGGGGTCTTCCTGCGGGCTGGCCGACAGTGCGACCACGTCAAGGTGATCAACTCGGGCATCAACAGTCTCGTCTCGTTCGGCAGGGAAACAGAGCCGCAGTTCACCCTGGCCGAACTGCGGGACCTTGTCGTCCTGGCGCACAAGAGCAACAGGAAGGTGATGGTGCACGCCAATGGCAGAGAGCCGGTGCGCAGGGCGCTGGAGGCGGGATGCGACTCCCTGGAACACGGCTTTTTCATGGGCAGGGACAACCTGCGGCGGATGGCCGATCAGCAGACAACCTGGGTACCGACGATCCATACCATCCAAGCCATGGCAGACCCGACTCCACCCCGCCTTCCGGGCATTGACCCGGACGTGGCGGCACGAACCCTGGACCACCAGCTGGAACAGCTCGCCCTGGCAGGGACACTGGGCGTCCCTATCGCCCTGGGAACCGATGCCGGCTGTCCCGGCGTCCTGCACGGCGAGGCCATGGCCAGCGAGATCAGGCTGTTTCTGACAGCCGGCTTTTCCATGGCAACGGTGATCCGCCTTGCCAGCATAAACGGGGCAAGGCTGCTCGGCCTCGAACACCAATGGGGCATCAGGGCAGGCAGACCGGCCCGTTTTCTCGTGGCCCGCACCACACCGGCCATGCTGCCGGAAAGACTCCATGATCTCGAGGTGACCTGCCTGGACGGCCGGGCCTGCAAACCAGGGAGCTGCCTGTAGGCTCCGGGCCACCGTCCCCGCAACAGGCCCGGGCGCCACGCCACCCCTCCCGGCCGACCGGGAGACACACCATTGGACGCGTACATACCGCCGTGATGACTCACGGTCTTTGAGCTGATGCCGGCCGGACCAGCGGAAGATGCCACCGGTTTCGGACCGGACGCCATACAGCGGCAATGCCGCCGGGAAACAGCTCCTTCACCAGGAGGACGGAGGCCATTGACAGGACAAAGGTGGCAATGGGCAGAAAACATGAGGTTACGCCGATAAAACGAAAAAACATCTGCCAGAACGGGTGCAGGAGGTAGATACCGAAGACAGAGGAAGACAGGAGGAACAGCGTCTTGTTGCCGGCCAGGATCACATTACTGTAAAAGAGAAAGATACAGGGAGCTATGCCGACCATGTAGAGGGTCCCCACTTCCGAGTGAAACCGACAGATCAGGACAAGCAGGGAGAGCACAATGATTGCCGAGATCAACCTGCCGGGCAGAGGATCGCCCCTGCCGTAACAGCCGAAAAATATGCCGATGAAGACTGCCGGGACGGAGTACAGGTACTGCGTGAAGGGATCGGCCAGGTGCATATCCTGCCAGAGCGGGGCAGACAGCAGGGATACGATGGCAGCCGCCCCTGCCAGGGCCGGCACGGCCGGTTTTTCAAAAATATTGCGCAGACTGTCAATGCCGACGAGGACGAGGAAGATAAAGGGCAAAAACCAGAGATGAATGGAGGGGGTCGCCAGGACCATGCTTGGCAGCGTATAATTTTCGGGAAAAACGTGCCCCCTCCGTACGTAAAAGATAAGTCCGTAAAACACCGACCAGGCCAGGCAGGGAACAAGCAGTCGTCCCGCCCGCTCGGCAAGACTGTGCCTTCTCCTGGAAGTGACCGCGAAATAGACGGAGATTATGATGAAGAACATCAGTCCGCCGTGGGCAACAACCCTGCAGACCCCGACACCGGAATGAAACCATACGATTCCGAACATGCAGATAATCCTGAATGCTTCGATTTCCGACTTCATCTGTCACGACCAAGGCAGAACAGCATAAGTGGACCACGGGGTACCCGGCCCGGACTATACCATCAGCCCGCAAAAAGGTATAGAAAAATGCTCAATTATCCCCGGAAGATGGACAGGGCCGCAGGACCACCGCCCCCGGTAACCGGCAACCGTTGGACGGAGAGCTGCCTTTTCTGGTGGCAGGTTCACCGCGGCAGCCGGATGGAACCCGCCGCCGGGCCGCAACAGGCCGCGCATCACTGGTCACGGCCTTGTTTTTCCTGTTGCGGCCTGGACAATGCCGCCGAAAATGCGGCATACTGGAAAAAACTTCATCGCCGATGGAAAAACAGCGGGCAATGGAGACAGAAGACGGAGAGGTCCGTGTCCCGTGGAGCCCGCCCCGGGTGCAGCCTGGCCCGGCGTCTGCCGTCCGGCACCTGTTTTCCGCTACCCGGCCCGTCTTCTGCAACAGCCCCGTCGGCCGGGATCAAGGGAGCAAGACCGTATCATGGCAATCAGTCAATACATTGTTTTGCGGGGACGTCGGGTGCGGATCCGGTGCCCGCGATGCGGGGGGTATCGTTACCACGCCATCGCCCCCGGTGTCCGCCAGAAAAATGTGCGTTGTCACCGCTGCGGCAAGACCACGCTCTGCCGGTTTGAGCATCGCGCCGGCAAACGGGAGTCCTGTGCCATGCCCGCAGAGGTCATCTTCTCACCCTCGCGCACGGTCAAGGTGCACCTGTGCAACATGTCGCCCCACGGTCTCGGCATCCTGGTCCGGGGCCTGACCCGTTCCTTTCACCCTGGCCAGGATCTGCTCATCAGGTACAAGTCCCTGGGCAGGAACATCACCCGCAAGATCCGCGTGGTCAATGTCTCGCCCGGTCGCATCGGCGTTCGATACACCGACGGCCTTGGCTCCTAGAAGGGGGGGCGCTGGCAGGGCAGGGAGCCGGGATGCCCGGCCACTGCCCATGGCACCGCCGCTGCGCCTGTCCCTCCGGGCGGCCGGGCACAACAGCCGGGCTAGCAGGCCATGGCCGCCTCGGGCTGTGCCGCCCTGCCCGGCTCCATCTGCAGGCTGTCGGCCCAGAGCCAGACCGGCATCCTCTCCTGGTCCGGCAGGTGTCCGAAGAACCTGGCCGCCGCGGCCACGAACCGGAACTGCTCGCCGCTGAGACGGGACATCGGGGTCGAGCCCTTGAGAAAGAACTGGACCCCACCATTCTCGCTCAACAGGAGCACGTCATTTTTTTCCCTGACCACCGAATCGTCAAGAAAGCGGACCGAGCGGAGCTTCAGCCTGCCGCGACCTGAGAGCGTAAAGTCGAACATCGCCCTGCTGACGATCATCCTGTACTGCATGGGACACCTCCTGGTATCGGCTGTTTCCGGTTGTCCAGCACCCCTGTGCTGAATTTGGTGTACAGGATACCAGGGACGGTCTATCATATAG
>WFUT01000203.1 GCA_015484845.1 Desulfobulbaceae bacterium | reverse complement strand
GTGTTGCACCGCAGAGCGGTGCAACAAAAGCAACCACCCTCCAGGTTCCCCTCTGTACTCTGGGCGCCACTGCAACCTCGTGACACCGCTCTGCGGTGTCACGTAATGATTCCTGCCCATTTTCATTATTGATTGTGCCCGCTCTGCTGGCATGGATGATTATGTGCCAAGTCGCAGAACGTATACCACTTGTTGTACACAATGCACCACAGGTGTCTTGTCCAAAAATACAACCATATTTATTGGTATATTACGAAGTCTGGGAGAAGAACTACGGTGACGGTCCGCCGCGCTCCTTTGCCGATTACATGGTGACCGTGGATGGCGGCAATGTGCCGGCCGGGGTGGAAGCGATCGAGATGCTTTGAAGTTGTCCGCCTTTTCTGAAAACAACAGACAGATGGAATGTAAACGTGGAGAGAGAGCAAGAACTGTCCGGCCTGGGTGAAATCGTTTTATACCAGGACGATGATGGAAATAACGCCCTCGAGGTGCGCCTTCAGGACGAAACGGTCTGGCTGAGCCAGGCCCAGATGGCAGAGCTGTTCCAGCGGGATCAGTCTGTCATTTCTCGACATGTTAACAACGTGTTCCGGGAGGGAGAATTGGACCGGGAAAGCAATATGCAAAAAATGCATATTGCAAATTCTGATAAACCGGTTGCCTTCTACAACCTCGATGTCATCATCTCGGTGGGATACCGCGTGAGGTCACAGCGGGGCACCAGGTTCCGCATCTGGGCCACCTCGGTCCTCAAGGAGCATCTGGTCAGGGGCTATACTCTCAACCGGAAACGTCTGGCGGAGAAAGGCGCCGACGAGCTGCGGGAGGCCGTTTCCCTGCTGGCCTCCACCCTTGAGAGCCATGACCTGGTGAGCGACGAGGGGCGGGCCGTGCTGGAGATCGTGTCCGGCTACGCGGCGACATGGAATCTGTTGTTGCAGTACGACGAAGACCGCTTGCCGCTGCCTGCCGAAAAAGCGACCGGGTGCGAGCTGTTACAACTGGAAGAGGCACGGGCCGCCATTGCCGTGCTCAAGGCCGAGCTGGTACGCAAGGGCGAGGCTGGCGACCTGTTCGGCCAGGAGCGGGACGAGGGGCTGGCCGCAGTCTTGGGCGCGATCGGCCAGGGATTCGGTGGCCAGGACCTTTATCCCGGTGTGGCCCTGAAGGCGGCCCATCTCCTCTATTTCATCATCAAGGACCATCCCTTCAGTGATGGCAACAAGCGGATCGGAGCCTTCCTCTTTCTGCTCTTTCTCAGGAAAAACCGGCTCCAGGAGCGGCAGCGTTTTTCCAACAACGCCATGGTGGCCCTGACCCTGCTGATTGCAACTAGCGCTCCCTCGCAGAAGGAAATTCTGGTGCGACTGACCGTCAACCTGATTGCCGGTGATTTTTGATGGTTACCGAAGACAATCTGTTCCCCCTTTCCACTCTGCAGCATCTTCTGTTCTGCGAGCGGCAGTGCGGTCTGATCCACATCGAACAGGTCTGGGAGGAAAACCTCTTTATTGCCCAGGGACGGATCATGCACGAACGGGTGGATCAGACCGGTTTCCACTCCCCTGCCCTGTCCGAAAGGCCGCTCAGCTCCTTTTGCACCAGCTCGCTGTAGACGCCGCCGGCAGCCACCAGCTCATGGTGGCTGCCCTGCTCGACGATGCGGCCATGGGCCAGGACCACGATCCGGTCCACCCGCCGGATCGTGGAGAGGCGGTGGGCGATGACCAGCGATGTCCGCCCCCTGAAGGCACGGGCCACGGCCTCCTCGAGCAGGGCCTCGCTGGCGGAATCGATGGAGGCCGTGGCCTCGTCCAGGACCAGCACGGTGGGGGAGCGGAACATGGCCCGGGCAAAACAGAGGAGCTGCTTTTCGCCCGCCGAAAGCTCAAGGCCGCCCTCGCCGATGCGGGTATCCAGGCCAGCGGGCAGCCGGTGCACGAACCGGGTCATGCCCAGCTCTGCAAGCAGTTTTTCCACCTCCGTTGCACCGGCACCCGAGTCGAGGACGATGTTGGCCAGCACCGTATCGGGCAGGAGAAAGACATCCTGGGTCACGATGCCGATGATGCGGCGGAGCTGTCGGGGCGGGAAATGGCGCAGGTCGGTGCCATCGAGGAGAATACGGCCCTGGTCGGGATCGTAGAAGCGCAGCAGCAGGCTGACCAGGGTGGTCTTGCCCGAGCCGGTGGCGCCGACCAGGGCCACGGTCTCGCCAGCCCTGATCTCGAGATCGATGTCGCGCACCGCCTCCTTCCTGCGGTCATAGCTGTAGCTCACCCCCTCGTAGCGTACGTGGCCCTGCACGGGCCGCTGCCGCCAGGGCGGCGCCAGGACGGTGAGCCGCGATCTCCTGTCCAGGAGCTGGAAGATCCGCTCCGCCGAGGCCATGGCCGACTGGACAATGGAGTACTTCTGGGACAGCTCGCGCATGGGCTGGAAAAAGAGCCGCATGTAGGAGAAAAAGGCCACCAGCTCGCCCAGGGTCAGCCGATGGTCCATGATCTCGCCGCCACCGTACCAGAGGATCAGGGCCACGGCGGCCGAGCCCATGAACTCGGTCAGCGGCATGAAGGTACCGAACAGCTTGACCTGGCTCAGGGCCCGGCGCAGGTACTCGCTGTTGAGTTCGCCGTAGCGGCGCAGCGTCTCCTGCTGGCGGCCGAAGAGCTGGATCACGGTGATCAGGGCCACCGACTCCTGCAGGAAACTGTTGAGCAGGGCGAGCTGGCTGCGAATGGCCCGGAACCGGTCCCTTGCCAGGCGGGAGAAAAGCGCGGTGGAGGTGATGGAGAGGGGCACGAAGATGGACATCACCAGGGCCAGGCGCCAGTTCATCCAGAAGAGGATGGCCAGGATGCCGATGATCCTGAGGAAGTCATTGAACAGGGTCACCATGACCGAGGTGAACATCTCGTGCATGTTCTGGATATCATTGGTCAGCCTGGTGACCAGGCGGCCGGTGGGCTGGTCATGGAAAAAGGCGAGATCCAGGTCCATGATGTGTATGAAAAGATCCTGCCGCATCCGGTGCATGATGGACTGGCCCACCCACTCCAGGACCACCACCTGGACAAAGCCGCCGGTAAAGACCGTGGCCACCAGCAGGCCGTAGACCAGCGCTGTCCTGCCCAGGCCGCTGATCCGCGCCTCGGCGGCCAGGTTCGGCGCGACCATGTAGTGGTCAATGGCCCACTGCAGGAGCCGCGGCAGGCTCAGGGTGGCGCCGGCCACCAGGAGGGAGAGCAGGACCGCGGCAACGAGCCAGGCCAGGTGCGGCCGGCAGTAGGCCAGGATGCGGCGCCAGAGCCTGAGATCCCGGACCGAGCCGATCTGTCCTTCCTCGAAGTAGCCGTAGTTACGCATCGAACCGCTGCCTTGCCATCATTGCCCGGTAAAAGTCGTCTTGGGCCAGGAGCTGCTCGTGGCTGCCCTGGCTGCGGATGGTTCCCTGCTCGAGGACCACGATTCGGTCCGCGGCCGCAAGCACGTTGATCCGGTGGGAGACGATGAGCACGGTCCTGCCCTCCAGGTGCGCCCTGATCCCCGCCAGGACCCGCTGCTCGGTCGCCACGTCAATGGCCGACAGGCCGTCGTCGATGATCAGCACCGGCCGGTCGGCGAGCAGGGCCCGGGCCAGGGCGATCCGCTGCTGCTGGCCGCCGGAGAGCCGCACGCCGCGCTCGCCGACCATGGTCCCGTAGCCGTCCGGAAATTCCATGATGTCCTCGTGCACCGCCGCCGCCCGGGCCGCGGCCTCGATATCCTCCGGCCCGCAGTCCGGCCGGCCAAAGGCGATGTTGTTGGCCACGGTGTCGGAGAAGAGCACCACCTCCTGTCCCACGTAGGCGATCAGGCGGCGTACCGCGGCGATGGAGAGGGTGTTGACGTCACGGCCGTCGAGGAACAGGGTGCCTTCCGGCACCGGGTAGAGCCTGAGCAGCAGCCGGCACAGGGTCGACTTGCCCGAACCGGTGGGCCCGGTGAGACCGGTGACGCCGGGCCCGATCTCCAGGCAGATGTCCCGCAGCGTCGGCTGCTGCGCGCCGGGATAGGTGAAATCGAGGTGGTCAAAGACAAAGCGCGGCCGGCAGGCGGGCGGCTCGCACGGCGTGGCCGGCGTGACATCGCGGTCGCTGAGCAGCGGCTGCTGGAGGAGCAGGTGGTGGATGCGGCGCAGCGAGGTGAGCCCCCGCTGGGCCAGGTTGGTGACCCAGCCCACGGCCATCATGGGCCAGACCAGCAGGGCGAGATAACTGACAAAGGCGACAAAGCCGCCCAGGGTGATGGTGGAATGGATCACCAGCCTGCCGCCGAAATAGAGGACCAGGAGCATGCCGATATTGCCCACCAGGGTGGCCACCGGAAAGAGCAGCCCCTGGATGACCGCGACCTTGAGGTTGCTGCGCACGTAGCGCCTGCCCAGCTCGTCGAAGCGGCGCTCCTGCAGCCGCTCCAGGGTATAGGCCTTGACCATCTGGATGGAGACCAGGGTGGTGCGGGCGAACTCGGTGAGCAGGGAGAACTGGGCCTGGACCAGGTCGAACCGCTGGTGCAGGTGCCGCGAAAGCAACCGCGTGCAGGCGGCGAGCAGCGGCATGGGCAGCAGGGCGATCAGGGTGAGGCGGACATCGATGAACAGCATCAGGGTGATGGCGGCAACAGACATGACCACCGCGTCCAGGGCCGCCACCATGCCCATGCCGCAGGCCATCTGCACGGCGGACAGGTCATTGCTGGCATGGGCCATGATATTGCCCGTGGTCCAGGTCGAAAAAAAGGCGCGGTCCATGACCATGATATGCTCGAAGATCCGGTCCCGCAGGGTCCGTTCCAGGTGGCGGGAAAAACCGAGGATCATGAAGCGCCAGAGGAAGCGGAAGAGACCGATGCAGGCAGCGGCAAGCAGGAGCAGGCCGGCCAGGAGCAGGAGGCTAGTGGAGGTGGCCCTGCCGGCAGCCAGGGAATCGACCCCGTGCCGGAGCAGCTGCGGGATGGTGAGCTGCAGGGAATCCACCACCAGCAGGGAGATGAGGCCCAGCGCGAGCCGGCCCCGGTAGCGGCGGAAGATCGGGGCCAGGACCCGGAGGGCGGCGGAGAAGTCCACTGCCTCGGACCGCTTGCGGCCGGGAAAGAGGAAGGCCTTGATGTTCACGACCGCAGGCGGATCAGCTCGTTGTAGGCCGCGGTCAGCTCGATGAACTGTTCGTGATCGCCCCCCTTGTCCGGGTGCAGCTCCATGGCCTTGCGCCGGTACAGCCGGTTGATCTGTTTCTCGTCCATGCCGGCCAGCTCCTGCCGGCTGACCCCGAAGATGGTGGTCGCCTCCTGGACGCTCATGCGGCGGGAGCCCTTCAGCGGCCGATGCCGGCGGCGGGAGTCCATGAAGGAACGGACATACTCGTCCCAGGTCCTGGCATTGGCAAAGGAATAGTCAAAGTACATCACCAGGTAGCGGACCAGGTAGGACGGCAGGGTGTCACTGCGGGCCATGCCCTGCCAGAAACGGCTGTCGCTGTCCAGGCGGCAGATCTCGGCCAGGAAGAACTCGTCCATCTTCTCACCGTCCAGGGCCTGGGGCATGGTGCGGGCATAGCTCTCGGTGAAGAAACGCTGCAGGTCGAAGATGGTGTAGATGTAGCTCTTGTACTGGTGCGGCCGCAGTTCCTGTTCCCGTTCGATCATGAGCTGCTCCAACTCGTCGCGGGACTTGCCCAGCAGGACCCGATACAGGGCCGGCGTCCGGTCGAGCTGCCGCTGGTCGGTCATGCCGAAGCGGAGAAAGTGGAGCCGGCGCCGGTCAAAGACATGGGTCTCGGCGATGATGTGCGCCCGCATGGCGCGGTTGAGGGGCTTCCAGTTCCGGTTCCTGGTCCTGTTGCGGAAGGGCTCGGTCCGCTGCCGGATGTAGGGATCGAGAAAGGGGAGCAGCAGTTCCTCCAGCTCATCCTCCACCGCGCGCAGTCCCTTGGCCTCGAGCTGTTCCACCAGCCACTGGTCGATAAAGAAGGAGGACCCGCCCGGGTAGAGGATGAACCGGCCAGGCCGGTCACCGAGATCGATCAGGTCACGGTTGGTGAGCAGGTCGCCGTCCAGGTAGGACTCGCGCAGGACATAATGGATGCGGTTGTTGATGAATCGACGTGCCAGGTACATGGAATCGGTAGGGATCGCCGCGGGCTCAGACCAGGTAGCGCCGGATCAGGTCCTCGACCACGTCCAGGGAAAAGGGCTTGGCCACGGCGGCGGAAAAATTATAGTCTGTATAGTTGACCATGACCTCGTCGGCGAAATCGCCGCTGATGGCCACCAGGGGAATCCCGGGCGCAAGCTCCTTCAGTTCGCTTGCGGCCTCGGTGCCGTTCATTCCATTGTCGATGCGGAGATCGAGCAGGACCAGGCCAAAGCCACGGCCATCATCCTCTGCCCTGCGGAACAGCTCCAGCACCTCCTCGCCGTTCTCGGCCACCTCCACCTCGCAGCCGAAGGTCTCGAACATCTTGCCGGAGATCATCCGCATCATCTCGTCGTCGTCCATGATCAGGACGCGGCGCGGTTTCTGCGGCCCGGCGTCCTCGAGGAGCTTTTCGGTCCAGTTGCCGCAGGCCAGGTAGAGAATGATCGTGCACCCCTCGCCGGGATCGGAGCGAATCCAGACAAAGCCGCCATGTTTCTTGACAATGGCATGGACAATGGTCAGTCCCAGGCCCATGCCCTTCTGGGCCCCCTTCTGCTTGGTGGAAAAGTAGGGATCAAAGACCTGGTCGATGAACTCGGGGTCGATGCCGGGGCCGGTATCGCTGACCTTGATGCGGACAAACTCGCCGGGCGGAATGGGCTGGTCGATGCTCTCTGCCTCCTTTTCGCCGTCGACCCGGTCGATGCGGACCGAGATGCTCCCCTGGCCGGCCATGGCCTCCCGGCTGTTCTGGATGATGTTGTGAAAGACCTGTTCCATCAGTTCGCTGTCCAGGTCCACCACCAGGGAAGGATCGCCCGACTCGATGGTATAGCCGATGCCGGATCCCCCCAGTTCCCGGGCAAGCACCTGCTCGACCAGGGCCTTCAGTTCCACCCGCGACTTGGAGGGCAGGTAGTTCTCGGAAAAGGTGGTGAACTGGCGGATCAGGCCGGTGGTGAGCTGCAGGGCCCGGGCCGATTCCTCCAGCAGGTGGGCCACCTGTTCCTCGGAGGTATGGACCCGCGCCATCTCGATATTGCCGTTGATAATGGTGAGCAGGTTGTTGAAGTCGTGGGCAATACCGGATGCCATCATGGACATGGCGTCGAGCTTGCGGATACGCTGCAGCTCCTTTTCCAGCTGCCGCTGCCGCTGTTCTATCTCCTTGCGCCTGGAGACATCCTGCAGGATGCCGATATAGAAGATCTCCCTGTCCTCGGGCACGGGCACCAGGTTGAGCATGACCTGGCGGCCGTTGACGTGCAGGGGGGCGCCATAATCGAAGATGAGCGGCAGGAGATCGCCGCCGTTCCGGAGCTCTCCCATCCATTCGACGATCATGGCCGCGGCCTCCGGGGCCAGGAGATCGGTGAACATGAAGCCCAGCAGCCGCTCCTCGGGCAGATCGAAGAGCCGCATGGCGGCGCTGTTGACCATCACCACCCTGCCCTGGCTGTCCAACTCGACCACGCCCTCGGTCATGGCGTCCAGGATCACCTCGTTGTGCCGCTTGCTGGTCAGCAGCTCGCGGGTGACCTCCCGGGGGTGGAGGCCCTGCTTGCCCATCACGCCGCTGCAGCCGCGTTCGCCCCGCTGGAACATCTCCAGGGCCTGGAGGATGTTCGCCTTCATGGTGGTGGCGGGCCCCTTGGCAATGCAGAGATCCGCGTCCAGCTCGTGGAGGTTGTTGTCATCCTCCATGGCGATACCGGTGAGGATCACCAGAAAGATATCCTTGAGCTCCGGCGTGTTGCGGATTATGTAGGCCAGCTTGGCACCATCTATCCTCGGCATTACCAGGTCGGTGAAGATGATATCGGGCCGGAACTCCTCCATCACGTCCAGGGCATCCATGCCGTCGGTGGCCGTGCGCAGCACGCAGCCGGTGCCCTCCAGGATAGAGGAGATGATCTTGAGCAGGACCGGACTGTTGTCAACGGCAAGCACCTTTATGTCACGCATTGTCAAGCAGCTCCTTTACCGAACTCACCAGTTCCTGGACGTCAAACGGTTTGCTGAACACCCGGTCGGCCCCCAGTTCCCGGGCCGCCGGCAGGTAGGCCTCCGGACCGATGCGCCCTCCCCCGGAGATGGCGATGATCTTGATATCGGCAAACTCCTTCTTGAGCTGGCCAATGGTCTCCAGCCCCTCCTGTTCCGGCATGATCAGGTCGGTGATGACCAGGTCAGCGGGATTCTTCCTCTGCTGCATCATCCCCTGGCGGCCATTGGTCGCCTCGACCACCTCGTAGCCGGCCCATTCCATGACCTGGCGAAGCAGGACACGCATCTGGTCGTCATCGTCAATGACTAGAATCCGCATGATTACTCCCGGGTTGACAAGAGTTCTCGGATGGCCGTGGCCAGGAGCCGCATGTCCAGCGGCTTGGTGAGAAAACGCCGGATCCCCACCTTCCGCGCGTCCTCCGTGGTCACTGCCTCACTGTATCCGGAACAGAGTATAATGGGAAGATCTCCTTGAATTTTTGTTATCTCGGCGGCGAGCTGCAGGCCGCTCATCCTGGGCATGGAGTGGTCGGTGATCACCAGGTCGACACGCCTGTCGCCGTTGCCGAGAAGGGCGAGGGCCTCCTCCGGCGATGTGGCGGCAAGGACCGTGTAGCCGAGAAACTCCAGCATCCGGGTCCGCATCCGGACAATGTCCTCCTCGTCATCGACAAAGAGGATGGTCTCGGTGCCCCGCGGCATGGCGGTGATGGTATCGGTCTCCGTGGCCTCGGCATCGTCGACGCGGGGGAAGTAGACCGAAAAGACCGTGCCGCGCCCCTCCTCGGACTGGACGTCGATGGCGCCGTCGTGGGCGACCACGATACCGTGCAGGACGGCCAGGCCCATGCCGGTGCCCTCGCCGACCTGGCGGGTGGTGAAGAAGGGATCAAAGATCCGCTCCATGACCTCGGCCGACATGCCGCGGCCGGTGTCCTTCACCGTCAGGACCACGTAGCGGCCCTCCTTCAGTTCCGGGCAGCGCAGCCGCTCCTCCGGGCCCGCCTCCACCTCGCGCAGGGAGATCAGGATGGTGCCGGGCCGGTCGCCGATGGCCTGGGCCGCGTTGGTGCACAGGTTCATCAGGACCTGGTGGACCTGGGTGGGATCGGCATAGATCTGGCCGATATCCGTGGCAATATCCGTCTTCACCTCGATATAGGCCGGCAGCGAGGAGTGGAGCAGCTTGGCCGCCTCCTTGACCACCGGCGTGATAATCACGTTGCGGCGCCTGCTGGTGGACTGGCGGCTGAAGGCAAGGATCTGGCTGACAAGCTCCTTGGCCCTGGTACCGGCCCGCTTGATCGCCTGCACGTGTTCGGCGATCTCCGGGAAACCGAGCGAGGGATCGCCGCCCCTGGCGCCGTCCTCCTCCCCGCGCGGCAGCCGGTAGAGGAGCAGGTCGGCATTGCCGAGGATGGCACCGAGGATGTTGTTGAAATCGTGGGCAATACCTCCTGCCAGGGTGGCAATGGCCTCCATCTTCTGCACCTGCACCAACTGGCGCTCCAGGTTCCGCTGGTGGCTGATATCCTTGGCCGTGTAGACAAACCCCACCAGCTCGCCCTCCACCGAGATCGGGGCGCAACTGACGAGAAACGTCCGACCGACAAAGGACTGCTCGATCTCGACCTCGTGGGGCCGGCCGTCCCGCCGCACGTCCAAGGTGGGACAGCCCGGGCAGGGGGTTTCGCGGTCGGCAAAGAGCTGGTGGCAGTGGATGCCCTTGATCTGGTCGCGGTCCCTGCCCAGGACGAGGGAGGCCGCGCGGTTGGCCTTGAGGATAAACAGGTCGGTATCCAGGATCAGCACGCAGTCCCTGATGGCGTCAAAGGCCCGCATCCACTCATCCGAGGACTGCTCCAGGGCACGCTTCACGGCCAGGTGACGCTGCTTCTCCTCGCTCAGCCGCCCCCTGGTCCGGTCAAGCTCGGCCCGCACCTCCTCCAGCTCGGCCGCGAGCTGCCGCTGCCGTGCCGCCTGTTCGCGGTTCTTCTTTTCCAGCCGCCCGGTCTCCGAGGTCACCTGGTCCAGCAGACGACTGAAGATGAAGGAGAGGATCAGGCCCGAGGCCAGGAGCAGGAGCACACTGAGGCCGATGACCTCGTACAGGGCCTGGCGACTGGCAATGATGAACGGATCGAGGTTGAGAGCGACCAGGAGGCGGCCGATGTTCCTGCCCCGGGCATCCCGCAGCACCAGGGCCGGGAACACGGAGTAGCGGCTGGAGTCCACCGAAACGCGCCAGCCGCCGTCCACGACCCTGAGCGCGTTTCCCTGGCGCAGAAAGAACTGATCGCCGCAGGGAAACAGGACATCGTTGCCCAGGGCGAAGCGGACATGGCCGTCCGGCCTGATCCTGACGGCCTGCTCCCGGTTGAGCACGATGGCGCAGGGCGCGCCGAGATAGTTGCGGACCTGCTCGAGCACCGTGTTGATCCTGATGGTGAGCTGGAGGAAACCAAGGTACTGCTCGCCCTGGAAGACCGGCTGGGCAATGGAGAAGAAGAACCCGGACCGACCGGACTCGAAGCCGCTCATCCGCTTCTGTCGCCGGTTGACATCGACCAGGAGAAAATGGTTGCCGATCAAGCGGTCGTTGTCGCGGTGGGGGTACTGGAGATGCAGGAAGGCGGTGTCATCGGGCAGGACAAAACACAACCTGAAAATGCCGGGATTTTCCCTGTGCAGCAGGTTGAACAGCGGCAGGGAGGAGCGGGCAAGGCCACTGCGGTCGCGGCGGGCAAAGGCGCGGACGATATCGTTGTTGCGCCGGACCATGCTCTGGAGCCGGCTCTCGTAGCGGTTGCGCATCTGGTCGACGATGACCTGGAAGACCAGGCGGGCGTTCTTCTCCGCCTGCTGCACGTGTTGCCGGAGATCCGCCTCCTGGCGGCGCAGGAGCAGGGCGATACAGCCGGCGCTGGCCAGGAGGATCACGGCCGAGAGAAGCGCTATGGTCTTGCCGCGGACGCCGTGCATCTTCATTCAGGGACCATGGTGGTGGCAATACGGTGCCGGAAGACATGCTCCCGGAAAAAACGGATCAGGCCGACCCGGCGATGGACCAGGCGGATCTGTTCCGGTATGAGGTTGCTGATCTCGTTGCGCATTATCGACATCTTGTATTCTATGTTGGCGGCAAACCGGTTGTCGAGATACCAGGCATAGAAGAGGCCGAACAGCAGGCCGGGCGGCGTGAAGCCTTCCCGGTCGTTGATGACCCGGGTATAGAGCCGTTGATCGCCGGAGGAACGGCGCATGCGGGCCAGGCGCAGGTAGATGTCCAGCTCCTCGGCGGACAGGAAACAGTCGACATGCGGCCACTCGCGGACCAGGAGGCAGAACATGCGTCCCACCGGTTCACCCCTGACCAGGACATCCTCCATGTACTTCTTCTGGGCGTAGTTGCCGAGCAGGGACTGGCCCAGCGCGACCAGGAAGACCATCTCGAACCGGTTCAGGTCCTCGGTCTGGTCGCGACGGATCCTGATGCGGCCGTCCTGGGGGTCGTAGAAGGAAAAGATATTGTCCCACTGCTGGCAGCGGCTCCAGCAGGCGGGATCGACCAGGGTGATGCCGCGGATGTGGCGCAGGTGTTCGAGCAGGATGTCGGGATGGCGCCAGACGATCTCGATCACCCGGTCCAGCAGCCAGCGCCGTTCGTTCTCCACCAGCCGCTTGTCATAGCCCGAACTCTCGGTCAGCTGGTCCATGCTCAGGTATTCGAACTGGGTGCAGATCGCCTCGTAGCGGTAACAGGGTACCTCGTGGCTGCCGCTGATCACGGGAATGAACATCTTTGGCTCCGGCAGGCCGGTCCGCCGCTGCGGGCTGTCAAGGAAGCCGGTCTCCTTCAGGCCCCAGAGGGCGCGGATGGCGGTGGCCAGGGCGTCGGGATCGTGCTGGATGACGCGGCGCTCGCGCAGGAGCTCCTTGGAAAAGACGCAGGCCTCGACCGGTTCGAAACCCAGCTGGTGCACCCGGTCCCGGTCCAGGTAGATGGGCTCCTTGTCTTCCAGGGCGTAGCGCTGGAGGACAGAGCCGGGAATATCGCCGAGGTTGAGGCCCAGGACATGGGAAAACAGGTCGCGGACACCGCCGGGGATGTTGCGGTGGTAGGCAAGGATGAGATCGGAGACGTAGAACTTGCGGTCCGGCGCGTCGCGGGCCACGTCGGTCTCGCCCTTCTGGACCCAGATATTGGCCGTCAGCACCTTGAGGGCGCCGGTGTTGGACCGGACGGCGTCGGCAATGCCAGGCACCTGGAGGATGGGAATGATGGAGGTATAGAGGCTGCCGGGGGCAAAGACAAGGATATCCGCCTCCCGGATCAGCTCCACCACCTCGGGCAGCAGGTAGGGCTGGCGGCAGAACTCCACCTGCACCCGGTCCACCGGGTAGCCGCGCTGTGCCTGGCCCGACTTGTACTCCGAGGTCACCAGGACCCCGTTGCCATAGAGCATCTGCAGGCGCGATATGGTGGTGGTGCACGGCAGGACCGAGCCCCGCCGGACCCCGATCATGGAAGAAAACTCGGCCAGGCCCCGCGTGGTGGCGGTGCGGACGAGCTGGTAGCCGGCTATGAGCTGCACCGAATCCAGGCCGGGATCGAGGTGGCGGTAGATGGTGGCGGCCAGCAGGAGGTTGCCCAGGCACTGGGGGCGGTGCAGGGTGGGTTTCAGGCGCGGGTCGGCAAACAGTTGCCCGATCAGCTCGGAGAAGAAGCTGTCGAGCCGTTGCGGCAGCAGTTCCCGCCAGGCGGCCGTATCCTCGAGGAGCTGTTCCGGCGTTGACGGGCAGGAGATAAAGCGGTAGTTGAGGATGCCGTGCAGCGCCCTGGCCACGCTCTTTGCAGCGGCATCGTCCAGGCCGTATCTCCCCTTGAGTTCCCGCCTGTGTACCGAGGCGAGCAGGACGTGGCGCAGGTCGCCCAGGGCGACCAGGGGCAGGTCCTTGAGCAGCTCGCCGGTGGAGCCGCCGTCATCGGTGACGCAGACAATGGAGCTGATGCGGGGAAAGACCTCCTTCAGGCCGATGAACGGCCGGTCGGGCCAGCTGTGCCGCCGCGAATCACCGCCAATGATATTGGACAGGCCGGTGCCGCCGCCGAAGACCACCACCCGGGTCTGGCTGGAATCCAGGGCGGCGAACCGCTGCGCCAGGGTGGAGAATTCGGCAGCGAGACGGGCCGAGCCGCAGGGGGGAGCGCCGGTCAGCAGGAGCGAGATGATCCGTTCGGCAAAGCTGCCGTCGGGAAGCAGGTCGAGCGGCGTGAGCGCATGATCCGTCAGGACCCGCAGGTTCTCCTGCAGGCTCGAGATATCCGGCATAAAGTCCATCCCCTGTCCCATGCACCTCCCCCGGAAAGCAGGGCATCAGCTGTCCATCCCCGCGCTGCCGCGCCGGCCGACCGGCCCGGTCACCGGCAGCAAAACCGCGTGGCCGGCCGGACAGCCGCCCCTGTCATCGTCCTCACTCATCCAGGCTCACAACCCCGTGGCCTCCATCTGCCTGGAGACCGCGGCCACCGACTCGTCCAGGGCCGCCCGTTCCTCCTCGGTCAGCTCGAACTCGAGGATCCGCTCCACGCCGTTGCTCCCCAGGACCACCGGCACGCCGAGAAAGTAGCCCGAGATGCCGAACTCGCCGTCCAGGTAGGCGGCGCACGGCATGACCCGGCGGGAATCGGTCAGTATGGCCTCGGCCATCTCGATGGCGGCCAGGCCCGGGGTATAGAAGGCACTGCCGGTCTTGAGGTGGTTGACGATCTCGATACCGCCCATCTGGGTGCGCCTGACAATGCCGTCAATGGTCTCCCGGTCAAGGAGATCGGTGATCGGCACACCGGCCACGTTGGCCAGGCGGACCAGGGGCAGCATCTTGTCGCCGTGGATCCCCATGACCAGCGCAAAGACATCGGCGGGCGCCACGCCAAGGGCATCGGCGAGAAAGGTCCGGTAGCGGGCCGAGTCCAGGACGCCGGCCATGCCGATCACCCGGTTCTTCGGCAGGCCCGAGACCTTGAAGGCGGTATGGACCATGGCGTCGATGGGATTGGTGACCACGATCATGACGCAGTCGGGCGAGTGGCGGACCGCCTCCTCGGCGCACGACCTGACAATGGCCACGTTCCTGGCCAGCAGGTCATCGCGGGACATGCCGGGTTTCCTGGCCAGGCCGGCGGTGATGATCACCACGTCGGAGCCGGCGGTGTCGGCATAGTCATTGGAACCGGTCACCGTGCCGGCGAACCCGTCCAGGGGCCCGGCCTGCCAGAGGTCCAGGGCCTTGCCCTGGGGGATTCCTTCCATCACGTCCAGCAGGACGATATCTCCAAGTCTGCGGGCCAGGGCCCAGTGGGCGGCGGTGGCGCCGACATTGCCGGCGCCGATGATGGTGATCTTCTTCTGCATCGTCTTCTCTTCGGGGTTGGGGTTTCAGGTTTGGAGTTTGGGGTGCAGAGTTGGGCATGGCCGCTTCCGGTGCCGGGACACGGCGCGGACACGCCCCTCTTCATTCGTAACACATACGGGGTTGATAGCTGGTTACTTTCACGACCCGATAAGTGTAAGTCGTCTCAGGTGCTCCGAATTTGTGCAGGCGCGCCAGTTCGCTATAGACCGTCTATGCGGACTGGCGCGACCGTACAAAGGCGGGGTGCCTGTGACGACTTGTGTGCCAGGCGAAGCTCTGGCAATCCTGGTGGCTGAGATGCCACCCGCGGTAATTGCCTGTTCACCGCGAAATCGCCGACCCGGCGTGTAGGGGTAACCTGAATCGTCAAGCAGGGTCGGAAAAGGCCGTAAGGTCAGATAGAGTATAGGCCGTAACATCTGTGAACTCGATTCGGCCTCGTTACACGATTGGCGGTGGCGACCCTCCAAGTTGATGGGGAAGCCTGCCAC
>WFUT01000202.1 GCA_015484845.1 Desulfobulbaceae bacterium | reverse complement strand
GTTACTGCCTGCAACCCTCCACCGGTGCAGGTGCAGGCAGCAAAAAAGATCATTGCCGGGATTTTTTTCTTGACACTAACACATCGTGGTACTTATACTGAAAGCAAATAGAAATTATTCTTGTGATGACAGCCGACAGGAGCCTCCAGATGATGAACCTCGAACAGTTGCGAAGCAACAGGCAGCTGGTGAACTGCATCGACTGGCACATGACACCGGAAAAGGCGGTGGAGATGTACCTCGAGTGGGGCACCGGCTGGGTACGTGGCAATGACTTTGTCGCCAGTGCCAATGACGAATCGGTATACTTCGTGATCTATGACTGGGAGACCCCGCCCAGGGCCACCCTGATCAGGAGAACCGTGAGCGGCGCCGAGGAGATCGCAAGCCTCGATATCCCGGAAGAGCTGTTCACGGCATCATGGAAAGAAAACGGCACCAAGCCGGGCGGTACGGTCCATCCTCCCAACGAGGAGCTGAAACGCTGGCTGTGCGACCAGCTCGACGGACCGCCCCTGGACTGGAGCAGAACAGACAACTGAACCCTGCCCCGGGCAGGGTGCAACCTGGCAACGAATCCTTCTTCCTCCGTACAGACTGACCCAGGCAGCGACAGCAGCCTTCTTCAGTACACTCCTCCTTCCTGGCAGGCGCCTGCAGAACCGTCCCCCTCCTTGTCGGTTCACCGCAGGCGCCATTTTTTTTGCGGCCTGATTTCCCTGATAAGATCCTGCAATTCGTCCTGGAACCGCTGCCGGTCGACCTCCCTGGCGCCGAAGCGGAGCAGGTGGTCGGTGGTCATCTGGCAGTCGATCATCCCGATGCCGGTGGCCCGGGCGTGCTCCACCAGCCGGGCCAGGGCCACCTTGGAGGCGTCCCGGACCCTGGTAAACATGGATTCGCCGAAAAAGACCCGGTCCAGGCAGACACCGTACAGGCCGCCGGCCAGCCGACCCTGGTGCCAGCATTCGATGCTGTGGGCAAAACCGATCTCGTGCAGCCGGCAGTAGGCGGCCAGCATCTCCGCCGTGATCCAGGTCCCCTCGCCCGACTCGGTGCGGACGCGGGCACAGTTCTCCATCACCTCCTTGAAGGCGGTGTCTGCGCTGACGGAGAAGACATTCCGGCGCATGGTCCGGGCCAGGCGCCGGGGCAGGTGAAATTCGCCGGGATAGAGGACGAGTCGGGGTGCAGGCGACCACCAGAGAATGGGCTCGCCTTCCGAGTACCAGGGAAAGATGCCCTGGCAGTACGCGGCCAGGAGGCGGGCCGGCGACAGGTCCCCGCCCACGGCCAGCAGGCCGTCGGGTTCGGCGTGTTCAGGCAGGGGGAAGATGATGTCGTGCGGCAGCTGGAAAACCGGCATGAACGATTCGATGGGCGGGTTGTTGCTGGGGACGGTTGGCACGGGCGGCCGCTGGCAAGGGGCGCCACGGCAGACGGTTATACCAGGAAGATGGCAGGCCGGCCAGCAAAAAGGGCGAACCCGGAAGGTTCGCCCGTGGAGAGGTGGAAAATCCAACCTGGGTTGGTGCGGACAGCTCAGGCCGTGCCAGCGCCGGAACGTTTCCTGCGGACCACCCCGGCCAGGCCGATCAGCCCGGTGCCGAACAGGAGCATGGTAGCGGGTTCCGGTACCGGCGCCGTGCCCCGGCCCATGAGGTTGTCGTTGCCGCAGCCCATGGTCGCATGGGCGACAAAGTCGCTGTGGCCTGCCAGGGTGAGAAAGGAGAGGTCAATGCCGAGGGCATAGTGGGTGCCGCCGGTAAGCCCGTTGTCCGTGGCATTGGCGTCACCATCGTCAAAGGGGTCGTAGTAGGTCATGGTCAGCCCCTGGAAACCGCTTACCGGGTCACCGCCCTCCACGTAGCGCCACGGGTTGGAGGAGGGATCGTCGGGGGTGTTGCCGCTCTCGTTCGCCTTCTCGTAGACCGTCTCCACCTTGGCCTTGTCGTTGTCCAGCTTGTAGACCGAGTAGGTCTCGTTGGCGGGGTCCAGGTCGACCACGTATTCATAGCCGAAATTGCCGGTGTAGGTGAAGTTGCCATTGGCGGCGCTGTAGCCGGGAGGTGCGGCGGGCCGGCCGTAGCTGCCGTTGGTGTCGATGAAGATGTCCCCCATGGTGAACGAGGGGTACTGGCTGACCCCATCCTTGAAGTTGAATCCCCCGGCCATGGTCAGGGTGTGGCCCTTGAGGAAAAAACCCTCCAGGTCCCATGCCTGGCTGCCAACCATGCCGGGTTCGGTTTCATGGTCCTCGTTGGTCCCGTGCCAGGAACCACTGCCCGATGAGCCGTCGAAGATGGTGATGTTACGGCCAAAGGATGTGGCTGCCGCCTTGTTGCCACCCATGATGACCAGCCCCGCGGCAAGGAGGAGGATAATCTTGTCTCGCATGATGCGCTCTCCTGGGAAAGGTTTGCCTTGCGTGTCTTGCCCTCACTCGTTGCAACCGGGGTGCCTGTGTTTTCTTCTTCTTGTTTTGTTTGCTAATTCAACTAGTTGTTGGATTGGTGCGGGCGTGGTTGTCCCGCCGG
>WFUT01000201.1 GCA_015484845.1 Desulfobulbaceae bacterium | reverse complement strand
GTGTTGCGTGCGTTGAAATATATTGGCAAGCTTCAATGGGGCCCCGGCAGGATGCCGGGGAAGACTGCAATAACTCGTGAAATCGGTATCGAGCTGGCCAGAGCTTCAATGGGGCCCCGGCAGGATGCCGGGGAAGACTAAGCAAACAACAACAGGAGAAAAAAATGGAACGAGCTTCAATGGGGCCCCGGCAGGATGCCGGGGAAGACAGCCTCTTTTCAACCCCGCAATGGTTGGTGCTTTGCGGGTCGATTTGCGATGACTGCGGTTTTCAGGCCGGGTGGATGCCCTCCTCTTTGAGCGCCTGTTTTGACACTACCATATAACTCTTCAATTTTCAAAGAACAAAACAACTGCGAGCGGTGCCGGTATACCTGGCGCCACTGCAGCGCTCGCACCATTTCGGCACAATGATTCATTGGCGTCACACGATGACGGCGTCACGCTCCAGGAAGCTGAACGATCTTCCCAGGCTGGTGACCCGTGGTTCCTTTTTACCATCTGCAGGTCCAAGATCAAAGCAGAGAATATGGTCTTCCTGGTGGTTGATGATCTCGTCCAGGCTTCCCATGAGTTCCCTGTGCCGGCGGTCACTGAGGCGCAACTGGAAAACCGAGAGCTGTACCCAGGAACCATACCCCCTGAGGGTCTTGTACACCCGCCGCCATCGCTTCTGGTCAGCGATGTCATAGGCGATGATATAGAGGTGTTCTCCGCGGCTCATCTAGTCGTCAGGTCCGGGTAGTCCGGGATCTCGCCAAGAAGATGCCGGCCAAGGAGCCTTGCCTGCAGCTCCAGGACACGGCGACAGGAAACGCGGTAGGAAAAGACCGGGTGGGTGATCTCCACGCCGAGCCGACGTTCAAAGGCGGCGATAAACTTCCTCCTCGCCCCGTCCTTGAGCGCCACCCCGGTGGCCCGGACAATAAAATCCTCCGGCCGTATCTCGCCGTTATTGATGACCCTGACCACGCAGGAATCGACCACCAGCGGCCGGAAGGACTCCATCATGTCCAGGGCGAGGGCGGGACGGCCGTAGCGGGGCTGGTGATAAAAGCCCCGGTAGGGATCCAGGCCCACGCAGGCAAGGGTGACGCTCCAGGTCCGCACCAGCATGGCATAGCCAAAGGAGAGGAGGGCATTGACCGGGTCAGTGGGCGGTCTGCGGTTACGGCCCCGGAAATCGAAGCCGCGGCCCATCCCGTCATCCTCCCTGAGCATGCCGGCAAAAGCGGCAAAATACCGGGCCGCGGCCGCCCCCTCGACGCCCAGAAGCTCCTGGATACTCCGGGCCCGCCCGGCGCGGCGCCTATCCTCCTGCAACCCGATGAGCACCTCCTGCGGCTTCTCCTCGCCCCGCCAGTTACGGCGAAGCAGGGTCCGGCAATTGTGGATCTTGGCCCGGACAAAGGTCCGGGCCAGGTCAAGGCACCTGCGCTCGTCAAAACTTGCCTGGTACTGGGCCGTGCGCAGCTCGACGTTCTTGTGCCCCATGGTGCAGGAATATCCCAAAAACCAGCCGCCGTAGCTGTACCAGCAGACCGGGATCTGCCGCCGCAGCAACTCGTGCAGGCAGGGCGTGGTCAGGTAGACATTGCCCAGGAGGGCCAGTTGCGAGGTATCCCGCAACCGGGCCCTGGTCTCTGTCCCGTCGTCGCCCGTGGTGATGACCAGTTCATCGTTTTTCTTCGCCACCTTGCCACGGTACGCCTGGACATAGACCGGCAGGGCATCGTCCGGGGCCACGGCCAGGGGCCGGGGTGGATCTTTTCGTGATCTCAGGAAACAGACCTCGTCGGGCAGGCAGATCCCCACCAGGGAGCAGCGGGGGCACTTGGGGCTGTCCTCCAGGGGTTCGGGCAGGACACCGGCGGCGGCCATGTCCCGAACCGCCTGCACAGAGGCGCGGGCAAGGGCCACCAATTCCTCGTCAAAGGCCACCCTGACCCGCTCCCGGCTGGCGGCGAAATAGAGGATCCCCTCGCTGCACACGTAACCGTGTTCCCGCAGGATCAGCCCCTGCAGGCACAACTGGACCCGCTCCGGGTCATAGGCCCGCCGGGCCACGTGCGGACGTTTGCCCCGCTTGTAGTCCACCGGCACGACCCGGCCGTCTTCTCCTTCAATGAGATCAAACCTGGCCACCACGCCCAGCTCCTGTGACGAGAGAAGCACGGACCTGGCCTGCAGGGACTCGTCCGGTTCCATATCCCGGGCAGCCGGCATGTCGCCGGATGCGCGATCCACGCGACGATGCACAAACTTCCCGTCCACCGTATCCGCCGACTCTGCCCACTCGGACTGGACCCACTCCAGGTAGGCCAGCCTGGGACAGTAGACATACTCGTTGACCATGCGAACAGGGATCAGTTCTTCCTGGTGCATTCTGACAGATCCTCAGGAAAGGCCACATGATTTCAGCAGCGCCGACAGGGCGGCCGAAACCAGGCCGTACAGGAGCAGGAGAGCAATCATCCCCCTGAACATTCCCCAGAAACAGCCATCCGCAAGACTGAACAGGTCGCCGCGGGGACCGGGATCACCGCAATGGGGACAGGAATCGGCAAACCTCGACAGGCTGCCGCCGCAGACGGAGCAGGTTACAAGGTAATCCGAATCCGGACCAGCAGGGGCAGGCGGCGATTCATCGCGGACGCAACATTGCCCGCAGCATGACCCCGGGCCGGCCACGGTTTCCCGGGCCGGCCCTGGCGGACAGTCCCGTGCCTTTCGCTGCCTGGCCGGCCCTTTTTCTGCAGCACGCGTCTCGCTGGACGGATAATGATGGCGGACCTGTATCTTACTGGCCATGTCCTGCGCCCCCTCATGTTTCGTCGTCCGGCACAAAGAGGCCCAGCCCGAAATGACAGGCAAACCCCAGGGCCAGCGGCCCCTGCACAGAAGCGGGAAACAGGAGCCGCACCAGCTCTCCCCGGGTGTCGGGCTGGACCAGGCCCCGCTTTTTCCGGAACCGGCGAAAATGCACGGCCCGCCGCGACCGTCCACCCAGGGATACCTCTGGCAGCAGGCTGATGTGGTCTGGTTCTGGCAGGCCGCGCAGCCTGCATTCCCGCCGAATCTGTTCCGCGGTGCCAAACCGCTTCTTGGCATACCACGGCCGCAGGTAGGGCGTAACCGAGCGCCAACAGCGCGCCTTGGCAAGGGGCGTAGAAACAGGTGAAAAGTCCGTCACACAACCAGCGCCTTCACAGAAAACCTCCCATTCCCCTCCCCTACCGTCATAGAGCCGGGCCAGTCCCTGCATGGCGGCCTGTTCCTCCGGGCTGAGCCCGGTCGGCACGTGGAGCAGCAGGTGACGGACCCGGCCATTGTCATCGGCCTCGGCCAGGAAAAAGGCGTGACCATGGCAACCTTCCCTGCCCGTGCCATGCCCGGAAAGAGACGGCGGGATACGGCCAAGCTGCCTGTCTGCCAGGCGCATGCAGGCGGCCCGGGCCAGTTCCCCGATGCGGACCGCGTCCTCCATCCGCGGCAGGGGCCGGCCATAGAGGATATACCGCAGGGTGGTCACCCCTGCCCGCACCGGCGGACGAGGCGGCGTCACCGAGGGCGCGACCGGGGCGAGGCAGCCGGCCGGCCGCCGGTAGAGCACCTGCCTTGCCGCCGGCGGCTGGCTCCAGCCGGCAGCCTGCAGCTCGCTGCTCTGCAGGTCGAGGGCAGCGAGCCATGCCTCGGGCAGGGTGGCGGCAGTCTTTTTCTTCTTTCCCTGGCCGGCGGCAAGAAATCCGGCGCGCAGGACGGCATAGTCCCCTGGCGGCAGGGGACAGAACAGGGGAACCACCTCGCCCGGCTCCCCGGTCTCCGGGTCGGCGGCGCTGCTGCCGGGTACACAGTCCGGTATCCCGCGCCACGAGTCGATCCGCCTGGCCTCGACCCAGCTTTCGGCCCGGCCAAGGAACGAGAGCGCCCCGAGCAGCTCATCCAGCAGACGGGTCTCGTCGCTGCCGAGTTCGAGACCCGGCCAGCAGGCCACCAGCTCGTCCCGGCGGGATACGCGCAGAAAGGCGTCAAAGATGAGGGTGTTCTTGTCCTGCCTGCCCTTGCGCACAGGCATGTAGTGGCGGACATGGGCATGGACGCCCGCGATGAGCCGGTAAACGGGCGGTTCACTGCTCAGGGAGGCGAGCAGTGATTCGAGCAAATCCTGCTGCTGCCCCCGGTCGAGCTTGCGGTACCAGGTGGCGGCCAGGGCACGGACAATGCGCCAGGGCGAGGGCGGCCACTCCACGGCCGCCTCGTTGACATGTCGTCCCCAGGGGGTGGCATGGTAGCGGCCGGCGATGAAACGAAATCCGATGGCCAGCATCTCACTTCCTCCAGGTAACAACGGTTTCCGGCGGATCGGCAAACAGCCCTGCCCCGGCCGCCTCCCCGACAAGAGCGGGCAGGTCGCGTTCCAGCTCCGCGAGCCCGGGCAGGTCGAAACCAACGGGCCTGGTCACCCGCAGGTCCTGCAGGTCAAGATCGCAGGCGGTTCGCAGCCGCAGTCCCTTGGCCAGAAAGGCCCGGATCTTGTAACACATCAGCGCCAGGAGCAGGGTCTCGGCCTCCGGTCCGAGGGCAAGGCCGCGCAACTGGGCCAGGTCGATATTGAAAAACGCAGTGATCCGCGGGGCGGTATACTCGTCCCGGGAAAAGGGCACATTGCCAAACCCCCTGGCCGTGTCTCCCGAGGGGTTGACATGGTCGTTCTTCACGCCGCCGCTCTGCGCCACCCTGGCGTCGCTGGCCTCGATAAAGGCCGACAGGATGCGCGGCAGGCGCAACCGGCCGCCGGCAAGCTCCTTCTTGGCCAGGAAGACCCCGTGCACCAGGGCATTGGTGTCCAGGCGCAGCAGGACCCGGGCCAGGCCGCGCAAATCCACCGCGCCCTCCTCCATGCCGGCCAGCTCGGACTTGAGCATATCGAGCACAGACCGGTCCTTGCCCTCGAGGATGTAGGGCGAGTTGATGCGATGGGCCTCGAGCAGGGAATTGGTCAGCGGCCGCCCCGCTTCATCGACCACCCGGATGAGGGGCAATCCCTTGAGGGGCGGACACCAGTCATCGGCGGCCGTATCCCAGCACACTGCCTCGAGGCGGTTAGCCATGGACTGGGCCGATTCCACCAGCAGCATGGAGCGGCCGTCCGGCCCGTCATAGCGGGCCGCGCCCAGGTCCGGGAAACCGGTCGGCTGGAAGCGCGTGCCCTGGATCGGCTGCAGGTCGGCCTCGACAAGCAGGCGGGGAGACGTGGCAAGTTCGGAAAAATCAAGCGTCATGGTGTCCTCCTTGGTGCAGATTATCTTCATCAGTATTGTCAGAAGCTCTAAACGGCATGAGCGGCCTGCAGATGCGCCGGAGATCAGCCACCCCCAGGGGAATCATCAGGGCCACTGCCAGGCGGGTGCAATCGCCGGGACCCAGGTCCGGAGGCGGGCCCGGCACCACCCGCAGGCCGGCGATACGCAGCCGCTGCCAGGCCAGGCCCAGGCCACGTTCCGCCTGTTGACGGCTGCCGGAGACCAGCAGGCGGACGATCTCGGCCGGCAGGGGCAACCTCCCCTGCTCCGTCCTGTCCGGAACAATGCCGGCGCGGTGCAGAAGCGACGCCGGGGTAAACAACGGCTTGAAGACCCGGAAGGCCGCCGGCGCCACGGTCGGCCCTGTTCCGGGTCCGGCCAGGGAACGGGGCAGGCGCGCATTGACCAGGCCGGCGAACAGGGCCGCGAGCCGCCGGTCGTCGGTCAGGCCGTGCAGGAAGGCCATTACCTCGCCACAGGCCGCTGCCGGGGCACCGCGAAAAGGTGACCATTCCCCGCCATCCCGCCGGGCCTCGAGCAGGCGGCGGCCAAGGATCCGGGCCAGGACGGTCACCGGTTCACCGTCACTCCAACTTGCCAGCGCACTACCCGGCTGCCACCCGGCCTTGCCCGTGGCAGGGTCGGTGGCAAGTGGCAGAACAAAGGACCGCATACGCTCGAGACCTGCCAGGGCACAGGCAAGCCGGTACTCCGGCGTGGCGTCGTCGGCGGCATGGACCCACTCCGGACCAAGCAGGGGCATGGGAGGCACGGCGTCCCGGGCCTCTGTCCGGGACGCGACAGCCTGCTGGATAGTGCCCAGCAGGACCAGCAGGTTCTGCATGGCCCTCCTGCCATCGTCCCGGCCGAGTGCGAACACCTGGTCTTCCAGCCGCCGGACCAGTTGCCGCAGGGCGGCAGGGGCACTGTCAGTACGGGCGAAGCGGCGTAACCGCTCCAGCCATCCATGCCGATCCAGGTGACCGAGGAGAGTGGTCCCCGGTGAACGGCTCACCCGGAAACGGCCCAGGGGTGTGGCCAGGTAGGCCTTGCCGGAGCGCATGAGAAAGCCGTAACGCTGGAACCC
>WFUT01000200.1 GCA_015484845.1 Desulfobulbaceae bacterium | reverse complement strand
GTGTTACAGAAAAATGCAGGCACAGCGCGTTTTCATATTATGTTTTTCCAGGATTTTATGCTAAATTTGACAAGAGTTACTCTCCGCAGGGACATTTTTCTGGACATGCCAGGGGATTGACCACGCAGGGATTCCGAACATCCGGAATAGCCCACCCCCGGGAAGCTGTCAAATCCCCACGCAAAAATACACTGATACAGCGTGCGGGTCGCCTGGTGACAACCACAGGGGGCAGCGCCGGAGATGGCCCGTCCCGGCCAGGCGCCACGGTCCCGGCGGTACCGGGCCGAACATGGAGACATGGATGGAATAAATCTGGCAACGAATATCTCACAATGGTAGTCCGGGCCCCTCTTGCAGCGGTTCCAGGCCGGTGACCGGATCATGGGCCGCCCCAGGTGGTTCCCGTCGGCACCCTTGTCCTCCTTCGTTGTCCTTTGCAAACGCTTTGACGAGGTAATAGAATGAAAGGAAAAAATCCGATTCTCTTGGCGCTGGGCCTTCTCTTTTTCCTGGCAGTGCCACACCAGGGATACAGCTGTGTCGGCCGGATCCTCAATCTTGCCATCACCAATACCGCCGATCAGCAGGTGATGGGCCGGCTCCTGGCCACCTATATCACCGAACGGACCGGCACCACGGTCAACCTGGTCAAGGCGCCGGACATCGACACGGCAAGAAAGATGGTCCGGGACGGCAAGGCCAACATCTATATAAGCTACATCGGCAAGGCGGCAGCGGAACTGGGGAACGCCACCGGCGCCACCCCCCAGGAGACCTGCGCCCTGGTCAAACAGGCCTACCTGGAGAAGTACCACCTGGTCTGGCTGAAGCCGTTCGGCTACCCGGGCCCCAGCGACCTGTCGCAGCCGCAGGGCAGTGGCAGCCTGGCCGCGGCCATCACCTCCACCGATGTCCTGGAAAAATTTCCCATCCTGGACAGGTTGATCAACAAGCTCGCCGGCAAGATCTCCCTGCAGACACTGGTACAGCTCAAGAAGGATGCCACCAGTGCCGACCTGGCAGCGGTGGCAAAGAGCTTCCTGAAAAAGAAGAACCTGATATAGGAAAGAGTCGCCCGGCCGACGGGAGCCATGCCACGGCCACCACCGGCCGGTGACGATCCGGACCGCCACAGGGAGCGCGGACGGCGGACCTGTCCGCGCCACGTCAAGAACTGTTCACCCAAGGGGACCCTTCCCATGCAAAACATCATCTACTACCTGACGGCAATCCTGCTCGGCGGCATGCACGCCCTGGAACCCGGCCACGGCAAGACGGTGGTTGCAGCCTACCTGGTGGGCTCCAGGGGCAGGAAAATGGACGCCTTTCTCCTGGGCGTGGTCGTGACCATGACCCACACATTCAGCGTTATCCTGCTCGCCATTGCCGCCAAGATCGCCTCGGACAGGATGACCCTGAGTGACAATGCACTGCATGGCTACCTGGGCCTGGTTGCCGGCGCGCTGATCCTGGTCGTCGGCCTGCTCATGCTGATCCAGCGCATCCGCGGCCGCGACATCTTCCATTTCCATTCCCATTCCCACGACCATGGCCACCACCATGGCCATGATCACGATCACGTCCATGACCATCACCATGATGGACACGACCACGGGGCCGACCATGTGCACGAACGCGTCAGCCACGGCCACGACCATGATCATGACCATGATCATGACCACAGCCACGGCCATGATCACGACCACGGCCACGATCATGACAGCCACGGTCAGCACGACCATGCGGTGGTCCATGCCGCCCACGACCACGGAGAGGAGCATCATCACCACAGCCATGCCCCGGTGACCGCCCCGGGCGAGCGGGTGAGCTACTGGCGCCTCTTCCTGCTCGGTCTCTCCGGCGGGCTCGTCCCCTGCCCTGCGGCCATCGCCATACTCCTTGCCGCGGCTGCCGCCGGCAAACTGGGCGAGGGACTGACCTATATCCTCCTGTTCAGCATCGGCCTGGCCATCGTCCTGATCGCCATAGGAATCACCGTTGTCAGTGCCGGTAAGTTCGCGGCCAGGTTCCTGGACGCCAAGCGTTTTGCCAGGAAGATATCCATTGCCAGTGCCGGCCTGATAACCCTGATCGGCATCGCGACCCTGGTGGACTCGATCCGGACCATTATCTAAATGCCCGGCCCCTCCCGGCAGGGGCCGAAACTTCACCAACAGTCCTGGGTACCATGGCCGCCCCCGGGGGGGCCGCTGCGGGAGAAACCGGAAGCAGGCGTCTTTGCGCGGCAGCCGGGAGCGCCGGCAGACCAGGAAAGAAAAGGAGAAAAAATGAAACAGCTGTTCTTTGCCTTCGCCGTCTCCCTGCTCATGGTCGGCACGGTCCATGCGCACGGCAACATCTCCAACCTGCCGGACTCGGTACAGGTCCTGCAGTACCGGATGCTGCTCTACATGGATCCCGGCAATAACGCCACCCGCAACAAGCTGGCCATGGCCCTGTACAGGACCGGCAAGCTCGACGAGGCCAAAACCGAGCTGGGGACCATCCTCAAGAACGATCCCGCCGATTTCGATGCCCTGGACGGCATGGGAATCGTGCTGCTCAAGTCGGGAAACTACCAGCAGGCCCTGCAGTACCTCGAGAAGGCGCAGTCCCTCAGGGACAAGGACGTGATGGTCCATGTGCACCTGTCGGCGGTCTATGACAAACTGGGCCGCAAGGACAAGGCGGCGGCGGAACTGGCCCGGGCAAGGGAACTTGCCACCACGCCGGCAATGAAGCAAAAGATCGACAAGGAACTGCAGCTGATCGCCGGTCCGTGAGCGACCAGGAACGTCACCGGTGTTGCAGCCGCAGGAGATTGGGATTGCCTGAACAGAGATACCGTACAACCCGGCCCAGCCAGCCTGGTGCCGCACAGGAGCTGACATGAAAAAGAGCCTACTTTTCGCCCTCTGCATCGGCCTGCTGCTTCTGGCCGGCTGCAAGGGCCAGCAGACCAGCGTGACCAAGAGCGATGAAAAACCGATCAGGATCGGCTACATGATCTGTGACAGCCGGGTGCAGTCCGAGGCGCGGTTTGCCCCGATAACCGCCTACCTGAGCGAGAAGACCGGCCGCAAGTTCAAGATGATCCTGGCCAACACCTACCAGTTCGAGGACCTGGTCCGCCAGAAGAAGGTGGACTTTGTCCACGTCAACTCCCTGGTCGCCATCACGCTGAAGAAAAAATACGGCATCAGGTTCCTGACCGTCGATATCAGGGGCCGCTACGGTTACAAGGCCACCGGGACCATCATCTCCCGCAAGGACTCCGGGATCAAGACCTTTGCCGACATGCGCGGCAAGTCCATGGTCTTCGGACCTGCCCTGGCACCGTTCGGCTACATGGCCCAGTACTACCTGATGCTGAAAAACGGGTTTAACCCGGAAACCGACCTTTCCTACTATGCCATTCCCTGGGGATCGGCCAAGCATGAAAAGGTGATCTACGGCGTCTATTTCGGTCGCTATGACGTTGGCGCCGCTCCGCGCATCGACCTTGACGACATGGTGGCCAGCGGCAAGATCAGGATGAGCGACTTCAACATCATCGCCGAGTCCGTGCCCATGCCCTACTGCACCATCGGTGTGGTGCCGGGCGTGGACCCCGCCCTGGCCGACAAGGTCCAGAAGACCCTGCTCGACCTGAAAAAGGACGAGACCGTCCTGGTTGACGGCGAGGTCCTCAAGGTGCTCAAGCGGGCCCTGATCGATGGCTTTGCCAAGGCCAAGGACAGCGAGTACGACCCGATCAGGGAACGCCTCAAACGCTGCAACATGGCACCATACACCAAGTACTGACAACGCACGGGGTACGGAAGAACACGGATGTCTGCATGCAGGGACGCGGCCCGGGCAAACCATGAAGATACCGCCGCCCCGTGCGCTGCGGGCAGACATCTTCGATAAACCATCATTCCCAGCGCGCTGGGCACAACAAAGGATGAGAACAGAGGCAGAGAGAGGCCATCTCCCCCATTAAATGCGCCGCAGGCGCAAACTCGCCTGGTCCCTGTCTCCTGGCTCCTGTTTTCTGATCAAAAGAGGTCAACCAATGCATAGAACTGTCGTTCGTTTTCAGACAATCACGGCCGGACTCCCTGCCCTGGCAGGGCTCGTTTTCCTCCTCTTCTTCTGTTCCGCGGCAACAGCTGCGCCCATGGTGGTCGAGAAATCTGTCCTCAAAAAGGACACCATCTGGCAGGGCCAGGTCCTGGTCAAGGGAGACGTGGAGGTCAGCCAGGGGGTGACCCTCATCATTATGCCGGGAACCGTTGTCCGCTTCGCCCGCATCAAGCCCTTTGGTCCGGCCAAGCTGACCACCGACCGTACCGCCCACTTCCCCCGGGCCGAGCTGATCGTCAAGGGACGGCTGCTTGCCCAGGGAACACCGGATGCCAGGATCATCTTCACCAGCGCTGCCAAGGATCCGAAACCCGCCGACTGGGGGGCGGTCAACTTCCTCAACAGCAGGGACAATATCCTGGAATTCTGCGAGTTCAGCTACGGCCACACCTCGGTGCATGCCCACGGCGCCCAGATGGTCATCGCCAACAGCTTCTTCCACCACAACGGTGTGGCCATTGGCATGAAAAACGTCAAGAACGCCGTTCGCTGCGTGGTCTCCATCCTCTATAACCGCATAACCGATAACGGCGGCGGCGTCCTGTTCGGCAAGGGCTCCACCCCCACCATCACCCACAACGAGATCAGCAACAACAAGTTCTTCGGTATTTATGTCAAAAAGGGCGGCATGGCCAATATCCGCTACAACAACATCGTTGACAACGGCAAGGGCGTTCTCTTCTACGCGGTCAAGGGCTTCCGGATCAGGGACAACAACATTGCCGGCAACACGGACTACAACATTTCCCTGCTGGAGGGCCAGGAAGGTGACGTGAATGCGCGCCACAACTGGTGGGGAACCACGGATACCACCAAGATCAATAACCTGATCAGGGACAACAGCCAGGACAAGAGCCTTGGCAGCGTGGACTTCTCCGACTTCACCCCGGCCCCGGTGGTCGGCGCCGGCCTGCCCCTGTAGGTGACACGGGACATGCTCCTGAAATCAGGCAACAACATGGACTGGCTTGACAAGATCAACATCACGATCCTGGCCGGGCTTGTGGCCGTCACCCTGGGCATGCTCGTGCAGCACGGCCTTGCGGCGCGGCAACAGGGAGGTGCTGCCGTCTCGTCCGGGACGAGTATCCAGAAGGCCTACCGGGAACAGGTTGCCAGGGACGCCAGGCTGTACAGGGATGTCCGTCACCTGCGCGAGCAGGGCGAGACGCGGCAGGCCATGGCCAGGCTCAAGGCGATCATGAAGGCCCATCCCGGCAACCCCTACTCCTTTGTCGCCATGGCGCGCCTGGACCTTGCCGACGGCCGTCTCACCGGTGCCATCGCCAACTTCCGCAAGGCCGTTGATGCCCGGCCCGAGTATGTTGACAAAAAAACACCGTTCTACATAGGCAAGGAGATCGAGGCCGTGGTCACCGAGGCCCTGGCAAAACTGCCGCGGGAAAAGAAACTCAAGCCCGATGACAAGAGTATCGTCGTCGCCCTGCAGAATGTCTATTACCTGCAGAGAAGACTGGCCGGAGGCTGCGAATGAACTGGCTCAAACGCATCGACACGGCCCTGGTCACCGGCCTTCTCCTCGGCAGCGGCGGGGTGCTCCTTTCCCTGCTCGGCAATCCGGCCAACTCGGGAATCTGCGTCTCCTGCTTCATGGAGAACCTGGCCGGCGCCCTGCAGCTTCATCCCAATCTCCGCATGAGCTACATCCGGCCGGAACTGATCGGTTTTGTCCTCGGCTCCTTCCTGGTGGCCACCAGGACCAGGCGCTTCCGGGTGACCGGCGGTTCCTCTCCCGTCATCCGCTTCTTTCTCGGCTTCTTCATCATCCTGGGCTGCTCCGTCTTCATCGGCTGCCCCATCAAGATGCTGCAGCGCCTGGGTTCCGGTGACCTCACCGCCGTGGCCGCCACCCTGGGCCTGGTGTTCGGTGTCTGGCTGGGGGCGAAATACATCCGCAAGGGCACCTTCCTGGACAGGGAAAAGGAGATGCCGCGCATCAACGGCTACATCATGCCCCTGCTCGCCCTGCTCATGCTGATCTTCCTGCTGCTCAGGCCGGGCTTCATCCGCCTGGGCGCCTCCGGTCCGGCGGCCCTGCACGCGCCGTTGCTGGTCTCCCTGGCCATCGGCCTGGTCATCGGCGGCTTTGCCCAGCGCTCCGGCCTGTGCATCACCGGCGGTATCAGGAATTTCTTCCTGGTCCGGGAGACGACCCTGCTCTTCGGCGTGCTTGCCGCCCTCGGGTCTGTCTTCGTGACCAGCCTGGCCACGGGCCAGTTCCACCTGGGCATGAACGGCCAGCCCGCCTCCCACCTGAGCCATGGCTGGACCTTTCTGGCCATGACCCTGGTCGGTCTTGCCTCGGTGATCATCGACGGCTGCCCCTTCCGGCAGCTCATCAAGGCGGGCCAGGGTGATATCGACGCCGCCCTGGCCAGCTTCGGCATGCTGGCCGGTGCCGCGGTGGCCATTTCCTGGTCCCTGCAGAGCACCTCTGCCGGCCCGTCATTCGGGGGCAAGATCGCGGTCCTGACCGGGCTCGCCTTCTCCATCGTCGTGGTGATGAGCTATCGCCACCGGACCCGGCCCACGCGCTGAAGTCCCTCTCACCCCAAGGACATGCCATGAAATGGTTTAAAAAGAAAAAAAAGAACAATAAACCCTTCAAGAAAGACGAGATCACCAGGGGGCTGCTGGTCTTTGCCCACCCGACCACGGTCATCTCCGTGGAGGAACTGCTGCGCGACGAGGGGTACGAGATCCGTGTGGTCAGCCCGCCACCCGAGTACAGGACCGGCTGCGACCTGAGCGTCGAGTTTCCCCTGGAGGCCGAGGCGGCCATCACCGAGCTCCTGCATAACGTCAACATGGTCCCCCTGGACGTGGTGCCCATCACCTCCAAGGGTATGGAACCGCTCCAGTTTATCCGGAGCAAGGACTATGGCGACTACCTGATGGTGCGGGCGGCCAACATGAAGATCACCGTGGACAAGAGGACAAAAGAGATCGTCAATATCTCCGGCGGCGGCTGCCCCGATGTCCCCTATCTTGCTACGGCCATGATCGGTAAACGGCTGCGCGACGCGCCCGACCCGGCCGAGATCGCCTTTTCCCTCTGCGCCTATTCCCTGAATACGGCCAAGGAGGAACTAGTCAAAATGATTGGAGATTAAGCAATGCTTCTGCTGACAGGCTCTGTTCCCGTGGACGGCCTTCCCCTGCTGACCGGAGAGATCGGCATCAATGCCTCCGGCATCACCATTGACGGCAAACCCCTTGCCATCAACCGGGGCTGCGAGGCCATGATGAAGGCCGCCTTTCTCATCTGCCGGGAACTGGGAGCGGACAGTCCACACGGCCTGGTGGCCGGCGACATCGGCAAGCGGGACGGCAGCGAGAAGGTCTACCACCACCTGATCGACAACCTGGGCTCCATGGAGGTGGATATCCTCACCTTCCACTACATGATGCCGGACCTGAAACTGAACAAGCTGGTGCTTGCCACCGTTGACACCATGGCCAGGCGGCCGGTCCTGATCGCCGACGCCGGCAGCATGTACGTGGCCAAGGCCGGCGGCGACGCCACCGCCTACGACGTCTTCACCCCGGACCTGGGCGAGGCCGCCTTTCTCGCCGACGACAAGGCGGACCACCCCACCTACACCCGCGGCTTCATTTTCCACATGGAACACGATGTACCCGAGCTGATCCGCAGGGCCTACGCCGCCGGCAACGCGCCGCCGTCCATGTTCGTCAAGGGGCGGATCGACTATGTCTGCCAGGACGGCGAGATCGTGGACACCATTGACGAGCCCATGGTGGAGACCATGGAGCCCATCGGCGGCACCGGCGACCTGATCACCGGCATGATCAGCGGCCTGATCCATGCCGGCAGGACGCCCCTGGAGGCCTGCCGCATAGCGGGCCGGGTCAACCGGCGGGCCGGCGAGCTGACCAGGCCGACACCGGCCACCCAGGTCGAGGAGATCCTGGAGCATATTCCGCAGGCCCTGGAGGAAGTGCTGCAGCGGCTCGAAACGGTCCGCTGAGCCGGCTGCCGGCCACACGGTACATCACGTAGCAACCAGCCAGACGAGGACACGAACCATGGCCAGAATAATCATCCCCTTTCCCTTTCGCAAGCACACGGAGAACCGGCGCGAGGTCGATATCGAGGGAGCAAGCCTGTCCCAGGTTATCGAGGGCCTGGTCCACCGCTATCCGGGCCTGAAGACCATCAACGACCAGCCGGCCCTGCTGTCGGTGTTCATCAACGGCCGCCAGGTGCAGGGCAAGACCGGGGAGTGGGACAGCGTCCCCCTGCGCAGCGACGACGAGGTCTCCCTGATCATTCCCATTGCCGGTGGTTGAGAGGGCCGCTGCATGAGCGAACTTAAAGACGCCGCCCGCATCGACCTGCCCGCCACGCTCTGGCAGGAGATCCTCGGCCACTGCCGGCGCAAGCTGGCCGGAGACTTTCTTCCCGGCGAGACCCCCATCCGGCGCGCCTACGGCATCCTGGCCGGCACCCTGGCCGACAACACCATGGAGGTGCGGCTGGTCCTGCCGGTGAAGAAGAATGCCCGCAGCGTGGAGCCCTTCCGGACCTACATGGACACGGTCATGGCCGAACACGCGGTGGAGTCCACCACGCCCATGGAGCAGCGGGGCTGGATCACCGACCCGGAGGAGCTGATGGCCTGTTTCCGCCGCTGCGACGACGAAGGCCTCGTGATCTTCGGCAGCTACCACATGCACATCGTTGCCTGGGACGGCGACCCGACCAGGGACACGCCCACCCGCCTGGACACGGTCCTGGCCCGCGGCTCCAACCTGGTCTCGTTCATCATCTCCATGGTGGACGAGAGGCACCCCTCCATGAGGGCCTTCTTCGAGGGGCGGCCCGACCGGGAGATTCCCATCAACATCACAGGATAAGACGTGCGCCCGCTTCCAGAAGTCATCGAGAACAGCCTGCAGAAACAGCCGGAACTCGTCCTGGAGTACGTGGATCCCCTGGAGGGGTTCAGGGGCTGGCTGGCCATCGACTGCCTTGCCCACCGCCTCTGTGCCGGCGGCCTCCGGGTCCAGAAGGGGTTGACCCGCGAATGCGTGATGCAGCTGGCCCGCAACATGACCCTCAAGATGCGCATCGCCGGCATCCGGGCCGACGGCGCCAAGAGCGGCATCGACTATGACCCCTGCGCCCCGGGCAGGCAGGAGGCCCTGTACCGCTTCTTCCGCGCCATGGAGCCCTTTCTCCGCCAGCGCTACTCCATGGGCCCGGACCTGAACACCACCATGCAGGAGCTCGATGCCGTGGCCGCCCGTCTCGGGATCCCCTCCATCAAGATCGCCATTGCCCACGCCCAGGGCCTTGACCAGGAACAGTTCGAGCAGCGGATCAGGATCCTGCAACAGCCCGCCGGTTTTGCCACCCTCGGCCGGATGCGGGCCGGCTCCGGCCTGGCCGCCGCCTGCCTGGGGGCCCTTGAATTTCTCGGTATCCCCGCCCACCGGGCCACGGTGGCCATCCAGGGATTTGGCGGCCTGGGCGCTGCAGCCGCATACTTCCTCAACAGGAGCGGGGCCAGGATCGTGGCCATTGCCGACTGCGAAAAGAGTCTCTGCGCCGAGGACGGTGGTTCACTGGACATCGACGGCCTGCTCGCCGAGGGCGACCACGGCCTGCTGCCCCACAACGCCTCCTGCGGCCGGTACGGCCCCAGCGCCAGGATCTACGATATTCCCTGCGATGTCTTTGTCCCGGCGGCGGTGGAACAGTCGGTCACGGTCCCGGAGGCCGGTTCCCTGCCGACCAGGGCCCTGGTCTGCGGCGCCAACCTGGCGGTCACCCCGGAGGCCGAGATGGTCCTCCACGACCGCGGCATCATCCTGGTGCCGGACATGGTGGCGGGCTGCGGCGGTTCCCTGTCCATGGACGGCCTGTTCGGTCCCAGGCAGCAACCGGACGTGGACCAGGTCCTGGAGAGCGTGGCCCGAAAGATGCGCGCCATTGTCACCCGGGTCCTCGAGCGGAGCCGGCAGGACGACATCCTGCCCCGGGCGGCCGCCCTGGCCCTGTGCCGGGAGACCCCCATCCACCCGGACGCCAGGCCCTACGGCGCCCTGGACGACTGACACCTGCTTCCTGCAACGCCAGGGCCGCAAACCCGAAAGAGAATATCCATGGCCAGCCATCCCCTGGACTTTGACATCAACCCCCATGTCTTTGGCACGCCCGAGCTGACCGGACTGTTTGCCGAGCAGGCCGTCTACCAGCGGTGGCTCGACTTCGAGGCCGCCCTGGCCACGGCCCAAGGCGAACTGGGGGTCATCCCGGCCCGGGCCGCGGCCGAAATCGCCCGCAGGGCCCGGATCGAATACCTGGACCTGGACCTGGTCCGGCAGGGCTATGCCAGGAGCCGCAACTCGCTGCTTCCCCTGCTGGCCGGCCTGCGGCGGGCCTGTGCCGACGACCTGGGCGAATATGTCCACTTCGGCGCCACCACCCAGGATGTCCTGGACACCGGCGAGATCCTGGCCCTGCGCCGGACCATTGCCATCATCTACCGCGACCTGCGCCGGGTCGAGGAGCGTTGCCTGCACCTGGCCCGCGACCACTGCCAGACCCCCATGGTGGCGCGTACCCACGGCCAGCAGGCCCTGCCCTTCACCTTTGGCATGAAGGTGGCCGGCTGGCTCGGCGAGATCCGCCGCCACGTCGAGCGGCTTGTGCGCCTCCACCACCTGGTCGGCTGTGGCCAGCTCGCCGGGGCCGTGGGCACCATGGCGGCCCTGGGTCCCCGGGCCATGGAAACGGCACAGCGGACCATGGAGCTCCTGGGTCTGCGCCACGATCCGGTGCCCTGGCACACGGCGCGGGACACTGTTGCCGAGGCCGCCTCCCTCTTTGCCATCCTGACCATGACCATGGCCAGGATCGCCAACGAGGTGTTCGAGCTCCAGAAGACCGAGATCGGTGAGCTGGCCGAGCCGTCGGCCCGGGGCGCCCTGGCCTCCTCCACCATGCCGCACAAGCGTAATCCCGTGCTCTGCCAGCGGGTGGTGGCCCTGTCGCGCCATGTCCGCGCCCTGGCCGCAACGGTCTGCGAGAGCATGCTGCACGAACATGAACGCGATCCCCGCAGCCTGTGGGCCGAGTGGCTGGCCGTGCCCCAGCTCTGCATCTACACCGGCAACACGGTCGATTCGATGCGGCGTGTGCTGGACGGCCTCGAGATCCGGACCGACCGGATGCTTGCCAATCTCATGATGCAGAAGAGCATGGTCACCACCGAGTGGCTGCTCTTCCGGTTGAGCGAGAGCATGGGCAAGATGGCGGCCCTGGAAAAGGTCCATTCCCTGGCCGCCCTGGCCGGGGAGCAGCCGGGAGCACTTGCCGAGGCCGTGCTCGCCGACAGCGAGATCGGCGAGCACTTCAGCCGGGATGACCTGGCCCTGCTCGAGCACCCGGAGCGCTACACCGGCCAGGCCGAGGAGATCGTGACCAGGGCGATCCAGCGCTGCGAAGAGGCGCGGCGGGCCGAACCGGCGGAGCTCGACGCCACCGATCGCCACGGCGACCGGTGACAGGAACGGCAAGGCCGCCGAAAGCACCGCCGCCGGCCGCCACCGTGCCGCCCGCCCGCAAGAACCTGAGACAAGGAGGTGCCCATGGGTGACTGCCAATTCCCCGGCCACATCGTCGATTCACGGTTCTACGGCAGGGGTTACTGCACCGACGAGGCGAGAAGGATCTTCTGCGACCGCTACCGCTACCAGCGCTGGCTGGACGTGGAATCGGCCCTGGCCCTGAGCCAGGCCGAGCTGGGGATCATCCCGGCCCCGGCGGCCGAGGCGATCACGGCCAGGGCCCGGCTGGACGCCCTGGACCTGGAGGCCATCGAACGGGGATTGCGGACCACCAGCCACTCCCTCATGCCGCTGCTGGACGCCTGGCGCGCGGTCTGCGATCCCGCCGCCGGCCAGTTTATCCACTTCGGCGCCACCACCCAGGATATCCAGGACACGGCCCAGAGCCTGGAGATCCGCGACGTGCTCGATATCGTCCAGCGGGACCTGGCCGCCATCATCCGCCAGGTGATGGCCCTGGCCGGAAAGTACAGGGACACGGTCACCATCGGCCGCACCCATACCCAGCACGCCCTGCCCATGACGCTCGGCCTGAAGATGGCGGTCTGGCTGGACGAGCTGTGGCGCAACCAGCAGCGGTTCCTGGCCATGCGCGACCGGGTCCTGGTCAGCCAGCTCTTCGGCGGGGTGGGCACCATGGACGCCTTTGGCGACAAGGGCTTCGAGCTCCTGGCGCTCTTTTCCCGCCGCCTGGGCCTGCAGCCGGCGCACACCGCCTGGCACGCGGCCCGGGACCGCATCGCGGAATTTCTCTCCACCATGGCCATGATCGGGGGCGCCCTGGCCAGGATAGCGGACGAGATCCGCTGCCTGGCCCGCAACGAGATCGGCGAGATGGAGGAACCCTTCCAGATGGGCAAGATCGGATCCTCCACCATGCCCCACAAGCGCAACCCCGAGATGTGCGAACAGGTGGTGGTCCTGTCGCGGCTGATCAATGCCAATGCCGGTCTCGGCCTGGAAGGACTGGTCAGCGAGCACGAACGGGACTACCGCTCGGTGCGCATGGAATGGGTCACCGTCGCCGACACCTCGCTGTTCATCAGCGGCCAGCTCGCCATGATGAAGGAGATCCTGGCCAACCTTATTGTCCACGAGGACGCCATCCGCCGCAACGTGGACCGGGCCGCGATCATGATCTGCACCGAGGCCCTGATGTTCTTTCTCGGCCAGAAGATCGGCAAGAACACGGCCCACCGGATCATCTACGAGACCTCCATGCACGCGGTGGAATCCGAGCGGCCGCTCATCGACCTGCTGATGGAACAGCCCGAGATCCGGCAGAACTTCCGCCGTTCCGAGCTGGAGACCCGGATCAGCCCGGAGAACCATGTCGGCAAGTCGGCCGAGCTGACCCGGCAGACCATCGAGCGGGTGAACAGGGGACTGTCACAACTCTCCCTGCCGCCGGACCGGGAACGGGGATGTCCCCTGGCCGGGGACCGGGTAACCTGCCGGATCGCCGGGTCGTGACCACCATGGCCCGGAAACAGACAACTCCACCAGGAAGATACACATGAGCCTCTCTGAACACGAACTGGGCCGCTACCGCCGCCAGCTCATCCTCGACGGCTGGGGCCCCGGGACCCAGGAAAAACTGCGCAACAGCAAGGTGTTTGTCGCCGGTGCCGGCGGCCTTGGCTGCGCCGCGGCCCTGAACCTGACCCTGGCCGGGGTGGGCCATATCAGGATCTGCGACTCGGACACCGTGGAGCTGACCAATCTCAACAGGCAGTTCCTGCACCCGGAACAGAACATCGGCAGGGAAAAGACCCTGTCCGCCACCGAGACCCTGCGCGGCCTGAACTCGGCCATTGCCATCGAACCCGTGACCCGGGAGATCAACGAAGAGAGCGTGGCAGAGCTGGTCGGTGACGCGGACCTGATTCTCGACTGCCTGGACAACTTTCCCGGCCGCTACACCCTCAGCAAGCACGCTGCCGAAAACAATATCCCCCTGGTCTTTGCCGCCATCTGGGGCATGGAGGGACGGCTCACCTTTCTCCACCCGCCGGCCACGCCCTGCCTGAGCTGCCTCTTTCCCCGGGCACCTGAACGACACGAGATCCCGGTCCTTGGCGGCGTCGCCTGTACATCCGGCAGCCTGCAGGCCCTGGAGGCGATCAACTACCTCTCCTCGTCCCGCCCCACCCTGGCCGGCCGGATGCTGATCATGGACTACCAGACCATGCGGTTCCAGGAACTGGAGATTGCAAGAAACCCGGACTGCCCGGTCTGCGGCGGCAGGGGACAGGAGGGCGGGCAGACAGGGGCATGAAACCGCCGACGCCCCATGGCCCACGTTCGGAGCCGACCGGGGCAGGTCCTCCTCATCGGCCATCCGCCGGACCGGCCAGGGGACCGTTCTTGCCTCGCCCCTGGATTGGCCGGCCATAGGAGAGGGCTGCGCGTCGGCCCAACCTTGGCCTTCCCTTCCCCTTTCCGCCGCCGTCCCTGCCGGACAGGGCGAGCTGCGTTCTCCGTGATCCGTTCTCCGAAAAACGGTTGCCACCTCTGCCGCGGAAAAATATAATCTCCCCTCAGCGTGCCACGGCCCACGGCCATGGCCGGCCGGCAGCGGCCGGCTGGCCTGAAAATACAGGAAAAACAGAACCCCACCTGGCCGGCAGCGCGGCAACGGCGTGCGCCGACCCGGAAAAAGGCTGATGATTTTATAGAGTTTTTCTCAAAAGTATTCTAAATGAGAACAGGGTCGGGCAGAGAGGACCAGCCAGAGGGCGCCAGGCCGCCGGCCCGGTGCCGCCCGACAGACGATGAACCCAGACGGGGAGCCGGTTTTCTGAAACCTGCATCCTGCAATTGGCCAATCCCGAACGGCGGGAGAATAAAGAAAAAAATCCTGACACGCGGCCAGTGAGTCAAAAGAAACGGCCACGTTCGTATGATCCGGCGGTACGGAAATTTTTTCTTCATCTTCGAAGTGCAGGATTCAGGTGAAACCATAACCCGCTCCCCTTGACTCCTTAGACCATGTTCCCGGGAAAACAGACCCTCACCGCCCTGCTGCTCGTCCTGCTGCTGCTGCCCACAGGCCGCACCCTGGCCGGCGACCGTTGTAACAGGGCCTGGAACTGGTACCAGGAGGGGCTGGGCCTGTCGGACAACTCCACCCGGGAGGCCTTCTGCTACCAGCGGGCCCTGGAGCTCTGCCCGGATCTCGTCGAGGCCTATACCAGGCTGGGTGAGGTCTACCGCAACCAGGGCCGTGAAAAACTGGCCCTGGCGGTCCTTCGCCGGGGCCGGATCCACTCGCTGACCAGCAATACCTTCACGCGCGAGCCCGGTTCCGGCAGGGTCTTCATCCAGCCGCTTGTCACCAGCGGCGAGATCTACCGCAGGCAGGGCCGGTATGACCAGGCGGCGGCCGAGTTCCAACGGGCCCTGGGCGTGGAACCCGGTTCCCTGTTTGCCCAGAACCAGCTCCAGTACATCTACAAGCGACAGGACCGCTACGCCTCCATCCTGCCGCCGCGTATCCAGATGATGACCACGGCCATCTTTGCCCGCATCCCGGGCATGACCCTGCCCAAGGGCGGATTTCTCCTCGATGCCCAGTACCAGACCTGGATCCAGACCGCACCGGCCTTTGAGTACCAGCTGGCGGATACCGTTCCCTTCCTGCCCATGGATGTGCCGGAGCTGGACCTGCCCCAGGAGATCCCGTTCAACTTCGCCCCCCTGCAGCGCAAGTCGCAGGTCAACCTCTGGGTCCTCGGCATACGCTACGGCCTGACCAATAATCTCACCATCGGCCTGATGCCCAAGTTCTTTATCCGGGAGAGCGAGGTGCGCCTGGAGGCGTGGGACGAGGTGGCCACGCCCGAGGTCAGTGGTTTCGGTGACACCGTGTTCATGCTCAAGTACCGCCTCTACGGCGAGCGGCGGAACCACCTCTCCATCTACAACCTGCTCAGCATCCCCACCGGTGACGAGAACGCCAATGGCCAGGACAAGGGGATCTTCCGCTGGATCCCGCTTGGTTCCGGCAGCTTTGATTTCACGCCGGGCATATCGTTCAGCAGCGGCCGGGACCCCTACACGGTCCAGGGAAACCTCCAGTACCGGATCACCGACGGGGTCGAGGTGGGGGACGAACTGGACGCCAATCTGGCCCTGATCTGGCCTCTGAACAAGGCGGTCAACTCCCTGCTGGAGCTGAATTACCGCTGGCGTGGCGAGGCCAGGAAAAAACAGCGCATCATCCTGATGAAGGCGCGGCCGGAATTCATCGGCCCCTCCTTTGACCCGGTGGCCGCCGGGGCCGTGGAGGTCGACACCTGGTTCACGGAAAAGGGGGGCAGCACCCTGTTCGTGTCACCGGGCATGCAGTTTACCGTGGCCCGGGGACTGAAGCTGGAGGTGGGGGTCAAGATCCCGGTGGTCAAGGAGGACGACGGCTGGCAGGAGGGCTTGGTCCTGCACGTGGGCATGACCAAGACAATCTTCTGAGGCCAGCGGCCGGGCAGACTTTTTTCGCCGCGGTCCCGGATGGATATTGAGCAACAGCCCCGGGCAAGGTATCCTGTCAACCGCGGCAAGGGCGTGAAGTCGGCGCAGGCCGCTCCTGCGGCTGGCTGCGGCGGGAAGGGACAGGGGACACCGGCTGCCCCGTGAACATGGCAACCACAACAGAGACCCGGATTTCCATTGCAGAATGCGTCTCTCTCCATAACCGTCCTTTCGATGGCGGTCCTTGTCGGGCTCGGCACCCTGGTGGCGTCAGCCGGCCCGGCCCGGGCCACCTCTTTGGTCCCGGCCATGGCCAGGCCGGCCATTGTCATGGAGGACAACGCCGTCTTCCAGAACAACCGCAGCGGTATCAGGGTCCGGGGTTCACTGCCCGTTGCCATCAGGGGTGGCAAGGTCTACCAGAACGGCCGGGCCGGGATCAACCTCCAGGACCAGGCAGAGACCACCGTGAGCCGCTGTGAGATCTTTGCAAACCACAATGCCGGCATCAACCTGAGAAACGCGACCCGCTTCCTCCTCGCCAACAGCAGTATCCACCAGAACGGCACAGGCGGCCTGCGGATACGGACAGCGGCCGGCCGCGCCAACCATACCCGCGCCGACGTCATCGACAGCCGCATCTTCCGCAACCACCAGGACGGCATCCTGTCCTGGCCGGCCGGTGACTCGCGGGTACAACTCACCGTCCGGGGCGACCGGATCTTCCGCAACAGGAAGGCCGGGATCCGGGTGGAGAACAGGACCTTTTTCCAGGCCGCGGACAACCGGATCCGCGCAAACGGCACTGCCGGCATCTCTTCCTGGAGCGACGGCACCAGCCCGCCCCTGCTCGATATCTACCGTAACACCATCGCCTTCAACCGGGGATCGGGCATCAATGTTGACAGCGGTATCACCGGGAAAGACGCCATCAGCAACAACTGGATCCACAACAACCTGCGGGCCGGTATCGCCTGTGGCATCCTGGGCTCGTCCAGGCGCCGGCGGATCAATGTCCGGATCCTCAACAACACCATTGTCGGCAACGGCTCGGAGGTGGAAGGTGCCGGCATCCGGGCCGATGTCGGCAGTGCGGTGGAGATCGTCAACAACATCATCGCCTACAACTTCACCTCGGGAATCCTCACCACGGACTGCGACGACTATTCCCACAACCTGCTCTTTGCCAACGGCGAGGCACCCAACTGCTGCACCGACCAGGGCCGGATCCCCTTCTGGGTCGAGAAGATCCAGTACGCCAGCTGTCCGGGCCGGGGAAGCGGCGGCCTGATCACCGACCCCATGTTCGTTGATCCGGACCGGTACAACTTCTTCCTGCAACCCGACTCGCCGGCCCGCGGGGCCGGCAAGGATATCTACGGTGCCGGCGGCCTCTTCAGCGCCGGCATTGACATGGGCGCCACCGGCGGTCCGCATGGCTTCAGGGAAGACCGCACCCCGCAAGGAGGTACGCGATGAGACCGCTGGATCCCGCGGCGCCGGGACGCCGCCATCGCGTCCTGCTGCCGCTGCTCTTGCCCGTGCTTGCCTGCCTGGTCCTCTTCTCTGTCCTGGCCGGATGTACCGCCCCGTCCGGGGGGGACAACCGGGAGGAAAGGGGCGCGGCCATCTACCGCAAGATCCCTGCCCCCCCCTCGCGGCAACAGTGCGAGCAGTGCCACCCGGTGATCGCCAACCTCCTGCGGACCAATGGCGGCAAACATGGCCAGCTGGACTGCCGCCAGTGCCATCTCCGCTTCCACACCTATGAACCCGGCAAGACCAGGCGCCAGGATATCCTGCCCAAGTGCACCAGGTGCCATGACCACCCGCACGGCCCCAGGCTGACCCACTGCACCAGTTGCCACCAGCAGGCGCACACCCCCCTGGACATCCCGGCCAGCCGGGCCCTGGCCAATGGCTGCTATGTCTGCCACCCCAAGATCGACAAGGAGATCAAGACCTTCACCACCCAGCACACGCGACTCTACTGCACCGCCTGTCACCATACCAGGCACGGCTACAAGCCCCAGTGCACCCAGTGCCACCAGCCCCACCGGGGGACGCCGCCCATGGCCACCGCCATCCGGCCGGACCGGGCGCCGCTGGACAAGTGCACCAACTGCCATAACCCGCACAAGGCCCTGAAGGTCCATTTTCCGCCCACCACCCCAAACACCACCTGCGCCCTCTGCCATCGCAACGCCTACACCATGCTCAGGGCCAGCGGCACCAAGCATGCCGCCTTCCACTGCGTCAAGTGCCACCCGGGGCAGCACAAGACCATCAAGCGGTGCCGGCAGTGCCACGGCATTCCGCACCCGCCCAGGCTGATAAAAAACTTCCGCACCTGCGGCAGCTGCCATGGCGTGGCGCATTCCATTGTACGATGACCGGCATGATCTCATCTACCTGCACAACAGATGCCCGATCCCCGCGCCCATCCGGGTGGAGCCGGCTGCTCCCGGCCCTGCTGGCGCTGCTTGTCCTGTCGCAGCCGGCCGTTGCCGGCACATCACGGCCGGATAAACCGGCCGCCTGGCCGGTCCATGTCCCGGACACGGGCCAGAACGCCTGCTACGACAACCTGCACCGGATCGCCTGTCCTCCGCCCGGGGCCCCGTTTTATGGCCAGGATGCGGAATATCTCGTCAATCCGCCCCGGTGCGAGAAAAAGACCGTGGCCGGCGCCACGCTGCTCATCGACCATGTCACCGGCCTGACCTGGCAGCTGCAGACAGCGCCGAAACCACTGGACTGGAGTGCGGCCCTGGACTATACCGACGCACTGGCGCTGGGAGGATTCACGGACTGGCGTCTTCCTGAAAGCAGGGAACTGCGTACGATCATGCGCTTCGGAGAGCCGGGAGGAAAAGAGAAAAAAGAGGCGTGCCGGTTTCCCCTGCCAGCAGGGGAGCCCTGTTTCTGGTCCTTTACCACGAGGAAATTCCCTGCCCTGGACGCCCAAAGCGTCTGCCTCGGCGCAATCAACCAGGTCCGGGATACGAACAAGGATCTCAAGAGGGCGGTGCGGGCGGTACGGGGAAAACCCCTGCCCGGCCCCTCCTTCCGGGACAACGGCGACGGCACAGTGACCGATCTCAGTACCGGCCTGGAGTGGCAACAGACCGAGACCCGGCCCATGACCTGGCAACAGGCCCTGGCCTACTGCGAGCGCCTTGAGCTGGCCGGTCACCGGGACTGGCGGCTGCCCTCGATCAGGGAACTGCAGACCCTGGTCGACCCAAGGCTGCAGGAACCGGCCCTTGACAGCAAGGTCTTTCCGGGCTGCCGGCCGGAACCCTACTGGTCCTCGACCACCAGGAGCGACCGCCCCGCCTTTGCCTGGACCATGGACTTTTCCACGGGCCTGGAATACGGCGGCGGCTACAAGACCCGGCTCTATTCCGTGCGGGCGGTGCGGGGAGGTGATGTGCAGCGCCGGCAGCCGGCCGTCAAGAGCCTGCCGCTGCCACGGCCCGCCGCACAACCTGGAAAGAAGATCCACCCCTTCCCGCGGCCGGCAGGAAAGGAAGAGCTCCTGGAGCCCCTCCCCCTGGAGATGTAGC
>WFUT01000199.1 GCA_015484845.1 Desulfobulbaceae bacterium | reverse complement strand
CTCTTCAACCTGTCGCTGGGCCTGTTCCTGGTCTTCAACGCCCGCACCCTGGGCGCACTCTACCTGCTCAACAACATCGACCTGGCCGGTGCCACCGAGATGGAGCCCCGGCTGCGCAAGGCGGTCTGGACCAGCTTCATCTGCTCCCTGCCCTTTCTCCTCTACGTGCTGATCAGCCTGCTCCTGATGAAGGGATACGGGATTGTCGATGACAAGGGCACCATCGAGCTGGTGACCCGCAAGTACCTGGCCAACCTGCTGGCCAATCCCTGGCTGCTCGGCCTGCTCGCCGGCGGCCTGGTCCTGGTCATCATCGGTGTCCTGCGCGGCGCCAAGTCCGCCAGCAGGGCCGGGATCTGGTTTGCCGGTCCCGGCACGGTACTGGTCGGGCTCACGGTGCTCCTGCTGCCGGCCTACAACAACACGGCCTTCTACCCCTCCAGGGTGGACCTGCAGTCGAGCCTGACCATCTTCAATGCCTCCTCCAGTCCCTACACCCTGAGGGTCATGACCTATGTCGCCATTGCCATTCCCTTTGTGCTCGCCTACATCGCCTATGTCTGGTGGGCCATGGACCGGAGAAGGCTCACCGCCGACGAGGTCAGCGGCAAGGCGTATTGAACCGGACCGGGGCCGGCTCCGACCGCCGGCCCCGGCAACCGATTACCGACTTTCGATTTCTGACAAGGAGTTCGCCAATGAGTACCGTACTGCTTATCTGCTGGGTGGCACTGATCGTTGTATCCTACCGCGGCGCCGTCTATGCCCTTGACAAGCTGAACCTGTTGTAACCACGATACCTCCTCCAGGGCGGCCGGGTCTTCTCCTTTTCCCCGGCCGCCCGCTTTCCTTCCATCACCCGCTGCCATGGAACAGACATCGCCCAAGATCCTGCTGCTCGGCTCCAACGTCAAGATCACCAACCTGCCCATCAAGGAGGTCAGCCTGCTCGAGGAGGGCAGCCTGCCCGCCTATGGCTACAATCCGGGCGATGCCATCGACCTGCTGGCCGGGCGGGTCTCCATTGAAAACGGCCGCCTGGAGCAGTGCCTGACCTGGCTCTCCATCTACCTGGCCAGCTCGGAACTGACGCCGCGGATCAACTCCATGGCCTATGGCAGCGAGAAGCAGGTCTACCAGATCTTCCGCAAGCGTAAGAGCGCGGCCGTGGAAAAGCCGGATCACGGCTGGTTCATGGTCAACCAGATCCTGCCCTCCGAGGGCCGTGGTTCCGAGGCCGATCCCCTGGTCATCGACAACGGCAACCTGGAGGTGATGCGGGGCAACTCCGGCATCGTCATCATCGACGACTCCGGGGTCCCGCCCCGGGTCTGCGACGACCTGGCCGACCTGAACCCCGGCTTCTGGTGCATCGCCATGGGCATCTCGGTGGCCCACTGGCAGCAGTGGGCCGACAGGCTCGGAGACCGGTTCACCCTGTTCTGCCGCCTCTCCGACCTGGAGACCACCCGCATGGAGATGGACAGCTCGGTCAACTGGGAGACCATCGTCGCCATGAGCCTGCGTGCCCTGCGCACGCCGGAGGTCGGCCTGTGGGACCGGGAAAGAAACCGTTTTCGCTGTCATATAGTGGTGGAGATGTTCCCGCACGGCATCCTCTATGTCGGTCCGGAAGGCACCTTTTTCCGCTATCGCAAGAATCACCTGCCGGAGAAATCCACCCCCCGGCAGCGGGGCTCGGTCCCCTGCTACGACACCATGGTCACCTCCATGCTGACCATGGATGCCATGCGCTTCGGCGGCTTCGAGTTCTGCCGCAACTACATCTTCGACTTCTCCAAGCAGGTCCTGCTCAACTGGCACATCCTCTACGAGCACGGCTATTATTTCAACGACGGCCTGGAGTTTCCCAACCTCGATCTCTCGGCCACCTTTCCCGACGGCTCGCCCTGCTCGTTCATCAACACCACGCCGGATCCCTCCTTCATCGAGCTGCCGGCCTTTTCCGCCGACTTCGACAGCACCCTCGACCTGGTGGCCAGCCAGGTCTGGAACGAGGGCAAGAAAAAGGCCCTGCGCTCCTTTTTCCGGCGGCCGGCGCGGGGCGTGTCGGCGGCTCCCTACGAGGCGCCGCCGTTTGACTACCTGGACGTGATCGTCTCGGTCCTCCACCATCTCAAGGAAGAGGTCAACCGGGGCCGGGGCTTTGCCGAGCTGCCCATCTTCCAGCTCGGCCACCTGCGCACCACCGATCCGGCCGAGATCGACCCGGTCATCACCCTGCACAACGTGATGGAGTCCTACGTCTCCAAGACCCAGGTACTCAGGCCCCTGTGCATCGGCGTCTTCGGCCCGCCCGGCTCCGGCAAGTCCTTTGCCGTCAAGCAGGTGGCCGGCGTGATTGCCAGGAACTTCGAGGGCAGCCCGTTCGATTTCTTTGAATTCAACCTGACCCAGTTCGCCAGCCCCGACGAGATCAACTCCGCCATCGACCCGGTCCGGGCCTCGGTGGCCCAGGGCAAGGTTCCCATCGCCTTCTGGGACGAGTTCGACTGCCGTTACGATGACCAGGAGTTCGGCTACCTGCGCTACTTTCTCCCCTCCATGCAGGACGGGGTCACCTACGTGCACGGCATCCCCTACCACATCGGCCGGGCCATCTTCGTCTTTGCCGGCGGCGTCAAGGCGAGCTGGGCCGACATGGAGGCCCTGCTGACCCCGGACAGCCCGGAAAAGCTGCAGCGGGCCAAGACCCTCAAGATACCGGACTTCATGAGCCGCCTGCGGGTGGTGCTCGACATCGACGGCATCGAGATCCAGGAGCACCTGCTGCGCGATTCGGCCTCGGAAGAGGAACTCGAGGAACTGCGCAGGATCCTGCTCAAGCGGGCCTTCATCATCGCCCACCAGATGCAGACCCACTGGCGCTCGGCGGCCCGCAAGACCTCGGGCCTGCTCCTGCGCCTGCTGCTGGCCGACTACAAGTTCGGGGCCCGCTCCATCGAGGCGGTCATCGAGGCAAGCCGCGCCGCGGACCGGCTGGTCTACGGCCTGCCCGAGCTGATCGCGCCGTCAGCGGCCAGGATCCACGCCCAGTGGCGGGTGGACCTGGAGCGCAGGATCGACCAGGTCCGGAAACAGAAAGGATTGCGCGCGGTATGGTAGCCACGGCCCCTGTCCTGCGCGCGGACCGGACAACCGCGTTGACTGGAGCAGCTCTCCTGGCCTATAGTACAGACAGACATCGAGGTCCTGATCAATCCCCGCCACCGGGTGCCATATTCATGAGACCGCATGACCGCCACCTGTTTGCCGCACACCTTCTTCTCTCCCTGCTGTGCCTGCTCCTCCTGCTGCCCGGGCCCGCCCTCGGCCAGGACTTCTGGCTCTACACGGTCCGGCCGGGTGACAATGCCTGGGACGTGGGCAAACGGTATCTCAGGAGCATGCGCTACTGGCGGGAGTTCAAGAAGCTCAACCAGATCAGCGACCCCCGCCGCATCGCCCCCGGCAGCACGCTTCGTTTCCGGCTGCAGTGGCTCAAGTCCGGCGCCGTCATGGCCACCCTGCAGTCGGTCCACGGCGCAGTGACGGTCCTGCGGGCCGGCAGCGGCGCCACTGTCCCGGCCCGGCCCGGCATGGCCCTCTGGGCAGGGGACGAGGTCCATACCGGTTCCGGCGGCAATGCCACTCTCCGCTTTGCCGACGACTCCAGGGTCCTCCTGGAACAGGACTCGGTCCTGGCCCTGGACCTGCTCATGGACTATGGCGGCACCGGCATGGCCGACACCCGGCTGCACCTGAAGAAAGGCCGAACCGACAACAAGGTGACGCCCAAGAAAGGGCCCGGTTCCCGCTTCGAGATCCGCACGCCCTCGGCCATGGCCGCGGTGCGCGGCACCAGCTACCGGATCGGCTGCAACACCGAGCTCATGCGCACCGAGGTCAGCGGCGGCGCCGTGCAGGTGGCCAACAGCCGGGCCAGCCGCGTGGTGCCGGCCCGGTACGGGGCCCTGACCAGGAAGAAGGAAAAACCCGGGCCGCCGATCCCGCTGCTGCCGCCCCCGGACCTCTCCTCCCTGCCGAAGGTCATGGAGGAGTCACCCTTCATGCTGCGCTTCCCGGCAGTGCCGGGCGCCACCGCCTACCGGCTGCAGGTGGCCACGGACCGGCAGTTCAACGTCCTGCTGGCGGACACGGTCTCCGACCGGCCGCGGATAGTAGTGCCGCAACTGGCCGACGGCGACTATATCCTGCGCTTGCGGGCCATTGACGGCAACGGCCTGGAGGGCCTGGATGCCTACCATGCCTGCACCCTCAACGCCCGTCCCCTGCCGCCCATCCGGGTCAGGCCCAGGGACGGGGCCGTGCTCACCGACCCGCGCCCCACCTTTCTCTGGTCAGCGCCCGAGCAGGCCAGGAGCTACCTCTTCCAACTGGCCGATAACAAGAAATTCAAGAACCCGCTCATCAACCTGCAGGCCTATGGCAAGACGACCCTGCGGGCCACAGGCAGGCTGGCGCCCGGCACCTACTACTGGCGGGTCGCCGGCCGCGATGCAGAGGGAAAACCCGGCCCCATGGGCATGGTCATGAGTTTCCGGATCCCGGAACCGGCGCCGGACATGGGCAAGGCCAGGTTTGACGACAAGGACATGGTCTTCCGCTGGCAGGCCGTGGGGCCGAAGCAGCGCTACCGCATCCAGATCGCCACCGATGCGGACTTTACCCACATTCTCGTCAACAGGAAGACCGACCGGGCCAGCTTCAAAATGGCCTCCCTGAAGCCGGGCGACTACTACATCCGGGTGGCGACCATCGAACCCGATGACTTCCAGGGCCCGTTCAGCAGTCCGCAGCACCTGAGGGTTCCGTCCCCGCCCAATCCCTGGGGCCTGATCCTCGGGCCGCTGTTCTTCCTCGGCATCATTCTCTAGTCGTGGCCGAGCAGGAGAAATACCGGGGCCATCCCCTGCTCTTCAGCCTGCTGCTGGCCGCTGTGCTTCTCCTGCTCACGAGCGGCCACCTGGTCCGGCGCTGGGACTTCACCCTCTATGATCTTGCCGCTCCCCTCTTCCGGCGGCCGGCGCCCGCGGACATTGTCATCCTGGCCATTGACGAGCACAGCCTGGCACGGCTGGGCCGCTGGCCCTGGCCGCGCCGCATCCATGCCCGGGTGGTGGACAAGCTGAGCCGCTGCGCCACGAGGGCCGTCGGCCTGGACATCCTCTTCGCCGAGCCCTCGCCGGCCGGAAGCGATGACGACCAGGTACTGGCCCGGGCCATCCGCCACAACGGCCGCGTGGTCCTGCCCCTGGTCAGCGAGGCATCCAGGACCGGCGGGCCCCTCGGCCTTACCCGGCCCCTGCCGCTGCTCGCCGGGGCCGCGGCAGCTCTCGGCCACGTGGACGTGGAGATGGACCCGGACGGCATCGTCCGCCGCACCTTCCTCATGGCCGGTCCCGGCCGCCCCGACCTGCCCGCCTTTGCCCTGGCCATGCTGCTGGTCGAGAACCCGGACGCGGCCGACAACCTGCCCGGCCTGCGCAACCCGGCTCCGGAGGGGACATCTGCCGGCGCCTGGGTCCGCGACTACCAGGTCCTGATTCCTTTCGCCGGCCCACCCGGCCATTTCCGGCGCATCTCGGTGGCCGATTTTCTCGATCCATCCTTTGACACCCGCCGGCTCAACAATGCCTATGTCCTGGTCGGCATGACCGCCCTGGGCCTGGGCGACGGCCTGCCCACCCCGGTGTCCGGCAATGGCGTGCCCATGCCGGGCGTGGAGCTGAACGCCAACATCCTCGACACCCTGCGCACCGGCCACGCCATCCTGCCCCTGGGCCTGCCCCTGCAACTGGCGCTGGGCGGCTGCCTTCTCCTGTTCTCCTTCCTCCTCTACCCCCGGCTCCGGCCCAGGGCCAGCCTGGCGGCAGTGATCCTGTTCCTGGCCCTGGCCCTTCTTGCCAGTGCCCTGCTCCTGCGCCTGCTGCACCTCTGGTATCCGCCGGTGGCCCTGCTGGTCTGCCTGGTGCTGGGGTACCTGCTCTGGACCTGGCGCCGCCTGGAGTGGACCGTGGCCGCGCTGGCCCGGGAACGGGAACAGGCCCTGGTGACCCTCCATTCCATTGGCGACGGCGTAATCCGCCTCGACCGGCAGGGGCGGGTCCGCTACCTGAACCCCATGGCGGAACAACTGACCGCCTGCACGGGTGACAGGGCATTCGGCCGGCCGCTGGCAGAGCTGGTGCAGCTGCGTGACGAACGGCACGGCCGGGACCTGGGCCCGCTGCTCGACCGCTGCCTGCAGGCGGACCGGCCCGCGACCGTGCAGGTGGACGCCCGGCTGGCCAACCGGGACGGCCGGGAATACATCGTCCACGTCAGCGCCGGCACCATCCGGGCCCGGCAACGGAACAGCGGCGTGGTGCTCGGGATCAGCGATCTCACCGAGACGCGCTCCATGGCGGAGCGGCTCGCCTTTCAGGCCACCCATGACCCGTTGACAAGGCTGCCCAACCGCGCCCTGCTCAAGGATCGCCTCGGCCAGGCCATCAGCCGGGCAGACCGCCGCAGGCTGCGGGTGGCGATCTACCATATCGACCTGGATTCATTCAAGAAGGCCAACGACATGCTGGGCCATGCCGGCGCCGACCTGCTCCTGCAGGAGGCAGCGGCGCGGCTGCAGGCAGTGGCCGGCCGGGAGATGACCGTCAGTCGGCTGGGAGCGGACGAGTTCGTTGTTCTGCAGGAGGAACTGGTCAGGAGGGAGCAGGTGACGGAGGTGGCGGAAGGGCTGCTCGCCGGTCTGCGCAGACCCTTTGTCATCCAGGACCAGGCCATCCGGCTCTCGGCCTCCATCGGGATCAGCCTGTTCCCCGATCACGGCTGCCGGGTCGATGAACTGCTGCGCAATGCCGATATCGCCATGAGCCATGTCAAGGAGACCAGCGGCAACGATATCATGGTCTTCACCGGCAGGATGCAGGACTGGCTGCAGGAACGGCTGGATATGGAGAAAAACCTGCGCCTGGCCCTGGAAAACGACGAGCTCGAGCTCTATTACCAGCCCCAGGTCCGCCTCAGTGACGGCCGCCTCATGGGGGTCGAGGCGCTGCTGCGCTGGCAGACCAGGGACGGCAGGAACATCTCGCCGGCCCGGTTCATTCCTGTTGCCGAAGAGAGCGAGTTGATCCTGGCCATTGGCAGGTGGGTCCTGGAAAAGGCGTGCCGGCAGGGAAAAGAGTGGCAGGATGCGGGCTATCCGCCCATCACCATCGCGGTCAACATCTCGCCGAAACAGTTCCTGCAGAAGGATTACCTGCAGCTGATCGTCGAGGTCCTGGAGGAGACCGGCATGCCGGCCCGTTACCTGGAGCTGGAGATCACCGAGAACACCATTATCCAGCACCTGGAACACTCGAGCCGCTTCATCCAGGGATTCAGGGAACTCGGGGGCACGGTCTCCATCGACGATTTCGGGACCGGCTACTCGTCGCTCAGCTACCTGAAACAGTTTCCGGTCGATCACCTGAAGATCGACCGGTTCTTTGTCCGCGATATCGCGGTGGCCCCCGAGGATGCGGCCATCACCAGGGCGGTGATCGCCATGGCCCACGGCCTGGACCTGAGCGTGGTGGCGGAAGGCGTGGAGACCCAGGCCCAGCTTGCCAAGCTGCTCGACCAGGAGTGCGACAAGGTCCAGGGTTACCTGCTGGCCAGGCCCATGACGGCCCGGGAAATGACCGTGCTCCTGGCCCGGGGCGGATCCTGCGCCGCCTACCCGGCCCGGAACGGGAAAGAGTGACTGCTGCCTGTACCGGCCACTCCCCCCTGTCGCACCGGCCTCACCGGCAGCGCAGGAAGGCGGCCTGCATCATGATGGGGTAGTCAAAGCGGATCTTCGCGTTACCCCACTCCTTGAGCCCGATATTGACCCAGTCACCCTGCTTTTCCCAGGCGTCATAGCCGTATTTCCAGCCGCACCACTTCTCGTTGCACAGGTATTCCCGCTCCGGTCCGTAGTAGACGAAGTTCAGGCCCTCATCCTCCTTCATCTGGCGGCTCTGGCCGATCAGGATCATGTCGGCGCCGCGCATCCTGGCCTCGTCCGTGATGCTGTCGCGGATGCTCTTGCCCGTGGAGTCGGCGGGCAGGGTCACCAGGACCTGGGCAAAGACACGGCACGTCGGCGGCACCTGGCTGGGCAGGAAGGCATAGCCCACCTTTTCCGTGGGCGGGTAGGTCTTGCCCGTGTAGATCACCGCCTTTTTGCCGCCACACGAGCCCAGCAGCAGGAGCGCTGCCAGGGACAGGATAACGAGTCTGCGTATGCCAAACATGTCTTTCCCCCGTGGATTCTGTTGTCTTTCCTGCTTTCCTTTTCCATGATGGCAGGCCTGCCCGGATTTCAGGCAGTGGCCGGGCGTCATGGCTGCAGGACTGTCCATGAACAGGACATGGTAAACAGGACATCCGGGAGAATGCAAGCGGAAAAAGCCTGCGCCTGCGGTGGCGACCGGGGGATCAGTAGATGAGCGAGCCGGCCTCGATCTCTTTTTTCCGCTTCAGATACTCCTGCCGCGATATCCTGCCGGCCTCGAAGTCACGGTCCAGCCGGTCGAGCTGCTTCTTGGTCCGGTACTCGTAGGCCGCGCCGGCGCCCACGGCACCGACAGCAGCGCCACCAACAAAATCCCGGCTGCAGCCCACCTGCAGGCTGCCCAGCATCATCAGAACCAGTATCGCGACGATTCCCTTTTTTCCCATCGTATGTTCCTCCCGAAGCGCGGTCTGCGCCTGCATGGCTTTTCTTGCGGGCCGGCCTTTGCCAACCGGCCCGGGGTCTCCTGTACGAGATCAATTACTGCAAGAAATATTCCCTTTCTCCGGGTGTCCCGGGGAGCAGGCGCAATCGGCTCACCCCTCCATGCACCATGTCCAGGCGTTGTGGAACATGCGCAGCCAGGGCGTGGCCTCCTGGAGCCGCATCTCTGTCGGCAGCCAGTGACACTGCCAGGGCAGGAAGGCGCGCTCCGGGTGCGGCATCATGGCCAGGTGACGGCCGTCCGGGGAACAGAGGCCGGCCCAGCCGCCGGCCGAGCCGTTGGGATTGAAGGGATAGCGCTCGGTGGCAGCGCCGGTGTCGTCCACGTAGACCAGCGGCACCAGCCGCTCCGCCTCCACCCGGCTGCGGAGGGCCGGGTCAGGGAAGTGGAGCCTGCCCTCGCCGTGGTCGACATGGATGCCGAAGACCATCTCCTGCATGCCGCGCAGCATGATGGCCGGGTTGTCCAGGACCCTGACGGTCACCCAGCGCGACTCGAACCGGCCCGAGGTGTTGCGGACAAAACGGGGCTGCCGCTCCGGCTCGATACCGGTGAACGGTACCCAGCCCAGGAGGCCGAAGAGCTGGCAGCCGTTGCAGATCCCCAGGGTAAAGGTATCGCTGCGCTGGTAAAACTCCTGGAACATCCCCCTCAAGCGGTCGTTGAACAGGATGGTCGCGGCCCAGCCCTTGGCCGACTCGGGCACGTCGGCATAGGAAAAGCCGCCCACCGCCGCCAGGCCGCGAAACTGCTCCAGGCTGACCCGGCCCTCGAGCAGGTCGGTCATGCAGACGTCCCAGGGCTCGAAGCCTGCGGCAAAAAAGGCCGAGCTCATCTCCCGGTCCGAGTTGGAGCCCTCGTCGCGGAGGATGGCCACCCTGGGCCTGTCGTCCCTGGCAGGGCGCCGCAGCCCGAGCCCCTGCAGGGAAAAAGGCACCCGGTAGGCAGGGCCCGGCCGGTCAAAGATGTTCTCTTTTTCCTCGTCCGCGCAGGCCGCGTTCATCTGCAGCCGCTCGATCCGGTAGCTGGTCTCCTCCCACCATTGCCGCAAGAGGCGCATGTCCTCGTCGAGCACGGACTCGCCGTTGTAGCGGATGCGGACCTGCGGTTCGGCCGTGGTCCTGCCAAGGACAACGCCCTCCACGCCGGCCCGGTCCAGGACCCCGCGCACCCGGTCCAGGTCGCTGGTACGGCACTCGAGCACCAGGCCCAGCTCCTCGGAAAAGAGCGCGGCCAGGGCGGGATCGCCGCCCTTGAGCTCGAGATCAAGGCCGCAGTTGCCGGCAAAGGCCATCTCCAGCACCGTGGTGACCAGGCCGCCGTCGCTGCGGTCGTGACCGGCCAGGACCAGGTCGTCGCCGATGAGCTCCTGCACGGCCCCAAAGGCGCGCCGCAGCAGGTCCGGGTCCTCCAGGTCCGGCACCTCGTTGCCCAGCCGGCCCAGGGTCTGGGCCAGGGCCGTGCCCCCCAGCCGGTTGCGGCCCGGCGCCAGGTCGATGAAGAGAAGGGTGCTGCCCGGCTCCTTGATGTCCGGGGTCACCACCCTGCGCACGTCCGCCATGGCCGCATAGGCCGAGATCACGAGCTGGCGGGGCGACTTGACCGTCTCGTCGCCCACCATGGTGGCCATGGACAGGGAGTCCTTGCCGCCGTCCACGGCCATGCCCACGCCGATCATGGCATCGCGCATGGCCCGGGCCGCATCATTTAAGGCCGCGCCCTCGCCGGGCAGCTTGGGCGCCCACATCCAGTTGGCCGAGCACTTGATCTGCAGGGGATCGTCGATTTTCGCCCAGGCCAGGTTGGTGAGCGACTCGCCCACGGCCATGCGGGCGCCGGCGGCCGGGTCCACCACCATCTTGATCGGCTGCTCGCCGATGGCGGTGGCGCAGCCGGAGAGGCTGAAGTGGCTCTGCGCCACCACGGCCACGTCGGTGAGCGGCAGCTGCAGGGGACCGCAGCACTGCTGGGCCGCGATCAGGCCGGTGACGGCCCGGTCCACCTTGCTGGTCAAAAAGCGCTTGGAGCCCACCGAGACCAGGCGAAACACGTTCTCCAGGGCCTGGCGCACCGTGAGGTCGGCCGGGACCTCCAGGGGGGCAAGGCCCGGATCCACGTGGTTGTCGGTAAAGGTCTTCTGCGGCATGCCGCCCAGGACCCTGTCCAGTTCCAGGTCCACCGGCGTGGTGTCGTCGCTGGCGTCGTGGACCACGAAGCGCAGGTCGCCGGTCACCTCGCCCAGGACCTCGCAGGCCACCTTTTCCCGCTCGCAGATCTTTTTGAAACGGTCGATGTTTTCCGGCCGGATCAGGAAGCCGTTGCGCTCCTGGTACTCGGCCACGTAGATCTCGAGCACGCTCATGGTGGGATCGCCGACGTGGATGTTGCGGATCTCCACCCAGCCGCCCGAGTGCTCGACCAGCTCCTTGAGCACGTTGGCCGGCCCGCCCGCGCCCTGGTCGTGGATCACGTCGATGAGCGTCCGGTCACCCATCTCGTTGCAGGCGCGGATGACCCGGTTCATCTTCTGCTCCATCTCGGCATCGCCCCGCTGGACCGCGTCAAAGTCCAGCTCCGAGACATTCTCGCCCTGGAGCATGGAAGAGGCGGCGCCGCCGCCAAACCCGACCCGGTAGGCCGGGCCGCCCACCTGGACAATGAGCATGCCCTTTTCCTCGGCCGCCTTTTCGGTGTGGCGGGCATCAATCTGGCCGATGCCGCCGGTGAACATGATGGGCTTGAGATAGCCCCAGCGCTCGCCGTTCTCCAGGCGCAGGTCAAAGGAGCGGGTGAACCCCTGGACCAGGGGCTCGCCGAACTTGTTGCCATAGTCCGAGGCGCCGTTGCTGGCCTCGATCTCGATCTCCAGCGCCGGGGCCAGGTTGTCGGGACAGGGATAGCGGTTCTCCCAGGGCAGCTCGTAGCCGGGAATGTGCAGGTTGGCCACGCAGTAGCCGGCCGTGCCGGCCATGACAAAACCGCCCTTGCCCGTGGCCTGCACGTCGCGGATGCGGCCGCCGGTGCCGGTCTCGGCACCGGGAAAGGGCGCAACACCGGTGGGAAAGTTGTGGGTCTCGGCGGTGAGCAGCACGTGGTAGTGCACATCCACCGGCACCAGCGGCGACGGCTCGCCGGGACGCTGCGGGTGCAGGGTGGTGATCCCGTGGCCGGCGACCACGCTGGAGTTGTCCTTGAAGGCGACCACCGAGCCCCTGGGATTGGCCTCCAGGGTGGCGGTCACCACCTGGAACAGGGTCTCGGGCAGCTCCCTGCCGTCAATGATCTGCCGGCCGCGGAAGAAACCGTGCCGGGAGTGCTCGGAGTTGGCATTGTTGAGATCCATGATCTCGACAATGGTGGGGTTGCGGCCGTGGCGGCCGACAAAATAGTCGTAATAGAAGTTGCGGTCCCACTCGTCCATGGAGATGCCCGGGATCTCGAGCAGGGCATCGGGCCCCTTGCCCAGCATGTCCACCTCGTAGACCGGTTCCGGGGTGATGCCGGTCTCGAAGGTGGTGAGCGGCTCGGGGTAGTGGCACTCGGTCATCCGGTCATGGTGGGCGTCGATGAAGGACTGGATATCCTCGTCCCCGGGCACCAGGTACCGGCGCGAACGCTCCACCCGGGTGATGCAGTCCAGCCCCGTGGCCCGGCAGATGGAGACCATGTTCGAGGACCAGGCCGTGGCAAAGTTGAGCCGCGGCCCCACCTCCACCACCCGTTCTCCCTCGAGAACCGGCTCCAGGGACACGGTGCGGGCGAGAAAGCCATCCGCCAGGATCAACCGCAGCCGCTCCATTTCCTGTTCCGTGAGCGGCCGCGACGACTCGACGTTGTAGCAGTAGGCAAACTCCTCGCTGATCTTCCGGTACAACCGACTGACAATGGCTCCCATAGTTCTACCTTCTCCGATCCGCCGGCAGCGGATCGCCTTGTTGATACCCGCCCCCTCTGCGGGAAAAACGCAACTGGTCGCGGGGCATGCGTGCTGTGGCCTCATCATGTGGACAGAGCGGCATACCTGCCGGGGACAGCCGATCCTGCCGCTCCTGTCCCCCCGACCATAGCATTAAACCAAAAAATTTTCTGCAGGAAAGTGGCCGCGACCGGCCCGTGGCAGCACGCCCCCAACCGGTGCAAAAGCACCGGTTCCGGTGGTGCTTTTGCACCAGCCGACCGGTTACGAGGAAAACACGACATCACGGCCCCGGGCAGCGAGATTCCGCAACAGCCCGGAAAGAGATCACATCATCGACATGTGGAACAGGGGCAGGCAGGACGACCTGGCTGGCACGTCCCCTGCATAGGCTATTCCCATGACCGGCCCGGACCCTGCCCGGAAGGTGCCCCCGGGACCCGGTCGCCCCCCAGCAAACCCGAAACCGACCACGACACGAACATGAACACAGAACCGGATCACTCCCCGGCGCCTGCGGAACGACGCCGGTACGCCCGCAGGCCCATTCGACTTCCCATCTCCTTCCGGTGCATGGAACCCAGCGTCCACGCCAACCAGTGGCATTTCGGCGAGACCCGCGATGCCAGCATGGACGGTCTGCAGATAAGCGGTACCGATCTCTCGAACCTGGAACAGGGAACCGAGATCGAGGTCATCTGCATGCCGGCCGTGGACCGCTACCGGCAGCATGAACGCCACCCGGTGCAGATCAGGGGCAGGATCATCTGGCTCGACCAGGCGGCCGGCCGGCTCGGCATCGCCTACACCGAGCCCTGATCCTCCCTCCTGATGCCGTACTTCCGCACCCGGTAGCGCAGCGTGTTCCGGGTGATGCCGAGGCAGCGGGCGGCCTGCGACTGGTTCCAGCCGCAACGGACCAGCGCCTCGCGGATCAGCTCCCTTTCCCGGGCCGCCAGGTCCAGGCGCTCCGGTGCCGTCTCCGCGGCCGCGTCCTGTTCCTGCGCCGGCCGGAGCCGGTTCGACAGGTCTTCCGCCCTGATCTCCTCCCGTCCCTCCAGGATCAGCCGTTCCATGATATTCCGCAGTTCCCGGACATTGCCGGGCCAGGCATAGGCGCGCAGCAGCGCCAGGGCCCCGGGCTCGATTGCGGGGGCGCTCCTGCCATGGCGGGCGGCAAACCCGGCCAGGAAATGGTGCGCCAGCTCGACCACGTCGTCTCCCCGTTCCCGGAGGGGGCGCAGGTGGATCCGGAAGATATTGAGGCGATGGAAGAGGTCCTCGCGGAAGCCGCCCTCCCCAACCATGGCCTCCAGGTCGCGGTTGGTGGCCGAGATGATCTTCACCCGTACCTTCCTGGGCCGTGAACCACCCACGGGCAGCACGGATTTCTCCTCCACCGCGTGCAGTAGCTTGGGCTGCAGGGACAGGGGCAGGTCGCCGATCTCGTCGAGAAAAAGCGTGCCGCCGTCGGCCTGGACAAAGCAGCCGGGCCGGTCACCGACCGCGCCGGTGAAGGCGCCCCGCCGGTGACCGAACAGCTCGCTCTCCAGGAGCTCCCGGGGAATGGCGGGACAGTTGACCCGGACAAAGGGCGCGCCGGGGCTGGCAAAACCATGGTGAATGGCCCGGGCGACCAGCTCCTTGCCCGTGCCCGAGGCGCCGGTGACGAGGACCGCGGAATCGGTCCGGCTGACCATGGCGATCTCGCGCGCCAGCTCCTGCATGAACGGGGAAGAACCGATCATGACCTGGCCGGACGGCCTGCAGGTGCTGGCCAGGGCCCTGGCAACCACCTCCAGGACCTGGTCGTTGTCCACCGGCTTGGTGAGATAATCAAAGGCGCCGTCCTTCATGGCCGCCACGGCGGTATCCACGGTACCAAAGGCGGTGAGCAGGACAAAAGGCACACCCGGGAACTCACTGTTGCGCAGGCGCAGGACCTCCAGGCCATCCATGCCGGGCATCTTCAGGTCACTGAGGACCACGTCGGGCCGCCACTGCCGCCAGAGTTCCACCCCGGCCCGGCCATCGGCCGCGGTTCGCACCTCGAGGCCCTGTTCGGCCAGGACCAGCTCCAGCAGCCGCCGCATGCGGGCCTCGTCTTCCAGGATCAGGACTTTTCCCGTCATTGCCTTGTCCGCTTCCTTCAACCGCCCACCGGCGGCCCTATGCGTGTCCCAGGGGATGGCAGGGCAGGCGGAGCGTCACCACCGCGCCGCCGCCGGCCGCATTGTCCAGGCTGATCTCGCCGTTGTGGGCCCGGACGATCTGCCGGCAGACCGGCAGGCCCAGGCCCAGGCCCTCCTCCCTGGTGGTAAAAAACTTCCTGAACACCTTGTCCAGGTCCCGGCCACTGATCCCGGGCCCGTGATCACGGATGGTTATCTCCACGTCCCTGGCCCGGCCCCGCACCCGGATCTCGATGGCGCCGCCATCCGGCATGGCCTCCTCGCCGTTGGCCAGCAGGTTATGAAAGACCTGCTCCAGCTGCTTGCCATCGGCATACAGGGTGGGGATGGCGCCATCCAGGGTTACCCTGATCGTGACGGCCGGGTTGTGCCCCTCGCTGCGCAGCCACCGGTCCACCAGGGCCGGAAGCTCCCGCTCCAGGTCCACCGGCCCGAACAGCGGCGGCCGGAAACGGGCCAGTCCCAGGAGGTTGGAGACCACGCGGTTCAGGTCGTCCACCTCCTCGATGATGTAGCCCAGCATCTCTTCCCGTACCGGGGCCGGACGGTCACCACCGGCCAGGTACTGGGCCGAACTGCGGATGATAGCCAGGGGATTTTTCAGCTCATGGGCGAGCACGGCGGTCATCTCGCCCAGGGCGGCCAGCTTCTCGCTCTGCACCACCTTGGCGAACAGCTCCTGCATGTCGCGCTTGGAGGCCTCCAGGGACTCGTAGCGCATGGCGTTTTCCAGGGCAATGGCCGCCTGGTTGGCAAGGGTGGAGAAGGTACGGAGATCCTGGTCACTGAACAGGTGCCCGTCCCGGCGCGCCCCCAGCAGCAGAACGCCGACGAGCTGCGCACTGCCCCGCAGGCCGAGAACCAGAGAATACCCCGCCCGCCTGATCTCCGCAAGCTCCGGCTGCAGCTCCGGGTCGTCGCCGGCGGCCAGGGTGAACAGGCAGGGATCGCCGTGGCCGAGACGATGGAGCAGCCGGCCCTTCTCCCAGGCCCGCTCGCCCATGGCGGCGTCCCCGGGATAGAGGCGGCAGCCGTTTTCATCAATGGTCAGCAGTGCGGCCCGGCTGAGCCTGAACCCGTCGGCCAGCTCTTCTGTCAGCACCCGGGCCAGTTGCTCCATGTGCAGGGAGGAGGCCATCTTGCGGCTGAACCCGGCCAGGAGATAGGAATCGTCGGAACGATGGTGGAATACCACGCGGTCGATGACCGCCTGCACCCTCCTGGCCAGGGGATTGAAGAGAAGGGCCACCAGGATGAGAAAGAGCAGGAACAGCTCCTCGGAAACGACCTCCCTGCCCCAGAACCATCGCTTGATCTCGACAAGGAAGACCGAGTAGAGCAGGGTCAGGGCGATGACCAGGATGATGTGGGCCAGGACGCGGCTGATGAGCCGGTCAACCCCCAGGAGGCGGTAGCGCAGCAGCGCCACCATGTAGGCCATGGGCAGGGCCAGGCCCGAGATGAGGACCCAGCGGAAGGGAATGAAGGGATGACCAACGACAAGGTTGGGCAGCAGGTAGAGAAACAGGTAGGGCCCAAACGACAGCCAGTAGGCCGCCAGGGGCAGCTTGAGCTGGTTCCTGGCAAGGGAGGACGAAAGGCGGAGATAGTCGAGCAGGTGCTTGCCAAAGGCGCCGACGATGATCAGCGGCACAAAGAGGTTGCGCAGCCGCTGCATCCAGCCCCAGAAGGCGGGAGACGGTCCGGCCTCGTAGAGCCCGACCGTGACCGAGAGGACAAGCGGCAGCAGGTAGAAGAGGGGAACGGGCCATCTCCTGGTCCGCAGCAGGTCCCGTTCCGGCGGAAAGCGGCAGATGAAATGGGCCCAGGCCCCGAAGGCGATCCAGTTGCTGACCATGAGCACGAAAAAGCTGAGCGACACCGCCACCGGCTGCAGCAGGCTGAAGTGGGAGACAAGGGTGCTGGCGATGGAGGTCGCAAAGCCAAACAGCATGAGGGCGAAGAGATGGACCGGCTGGCCGGGCGGCGCCCTGAGGAGGGCAATGCCGGCCAGGAACAGAAAGACCGTGATCAGGAGCAGGTGGGGCCAGGCGATGGCCAGGCAGGCGGCGGGCGGGAGCGGGGCCAGGCGCAGGCCGAGCCGGATCCGCTCGCCGCCGCGCAGCAGCGTGATGGTCGCGGGAGGCTGCAGGCCGCGGGGACCGGTGACAAGGGCGGCCAGCAACCGGTCATAGGGGATCCCGTCCACCGCCACGATCAGGTCTCCTTTCCGCACCGGGTTCAGCGGCCGGGTGACCTGGGAGACCAGCAACCCTTCCGGGACCTTGTCGACCCGGAACCCGGGCGAGCCGGAGACCAGGGCCAGGCAGGAGAAGAGCAGCAGGAGACTCAGCGGGAGCAGGGAAAAGGCCATGCCCCGCATGCCGGTCAGCAGGTTCACCATATCGCGCTACGCCACAACAGGTCCGCCATGCTCAACCATCATCACACCAGGCCGGCAAAGAAGTCGTTGCCCTTGTCGTCGATGAGGATGAAGGCAGGGAAATCCCTGACCTTGATCCGCCACACCGCCTCCATGCCCAGCTCCGGGTAGTCGATACACTCCACCTGCCGGATGCACTCCTCGGCGATCAGGGCGGCCGGGCCGCCGATGGATCCCAGGTAGAAGCCGCCGTACCGGCGGCAGCTCTCGGTTACCTCCGGGGAACGGTTGCCCTTGGCGATCATGACAAGGGAGCCGCCGTGGCTCTGCAGCAGCTCGACATAGGAGTCCATGCGGCCGGCCGTGGTGGGGCCGAAGGAACCCGATGGCCTGCCGGGCGGGGTCTTGGCCGGGCCGGCATAGTAGACCGGGTGATTCTTCAGGTACTCCGGCAGGGGCCTGCCCTGGTCCAGGAGGGCCTTCCAGCGGGCATGGGCGATGTCGCGCCCCACGATGATGGTGCCGTTGAGACGGACCCGGGTGGCCACGGGGTGGCGGCCAAGATCGGCCAGGACCTCGGCCATGGGCCGGTCCAGGTCGATCGCCACGGCGCCGGCATCCTCCCGGCCGCGGTAGCGTTCCGGGATCAGGCTGCCCGGATCGGTGTCCAGTTGCTCCAGCCACAGGCCGCGGGCGTCGATGCGGGCCAGGATGTTGCGGTCCGCGGAACAGGAGACCCCCATGCCCACGGGACAGGAGGCGCCGTGGCGCGGCAGGCGCACCACGCGCACGTCGTGCGCAAAAAAGCGGCCGCCGAACTGGGCGCCGATGCCCAGCTCGCGGCTGGCCCGCAGCAGCCGCTCCTCCAGGTCGCGGTCGCGGAAGGCGCGGCCATACTCGTTGCCGCTCTCCGGCAGGGTGTCGAGGTAGCCGGTGGAGGCCAGCTTGACCAGCTTGGTGTTGGCCTCCACGCTGGTGCCGCCGATGACAAAGGCGATGTGATAGGGCGGGCAGGCGGCCGTGCCCAGGGTCTTCATCTTTGCGACCAGGAAACGGAACAGCGTCTCCGGCTCGAGCAGGGCCCTGGTCTCCTGGTAGAGAAAGGTCTTGTTGGCGCTGCCGCCGCCCTTGGCCACGAACAGGAAATGGTATGCCGCCCCTGGCGTGGCATAGATATCGATCTGGGCCGGCAGGTTGGTGCCGGTGTTGCGCTCCTCGTACATGGTCAGCGGCGCAAGCTGGGAATAGCGCAGGTTCTCGGTCGTGTAGGTGGTAAAGATGCCGCGGCTGATCTCCTCGGCGTCATTGCAGCCGGTCCAGACCTGCTGCCCCTTCTTGCCGATCACGATGGCGGTGCCGGTGTCCTGGCAGACGGGCAGGACGCCGCGGGCCGCGATCTCGGCGTTGCGCAGCATGGCCAGGGCCACGGCCCGGTCATTGTCCGAGGCCCCGGGATCGTCGAGGATGGCGGCCACCTTCTCGTTGTGGCGGCGGCGCAGGAAAAAGGAGGCGTCATGCATGGCCTGGCGGGCCAGCTCGGCCAGGGCCCGGGGATCGACCACCAGCATGTCCTGGTCCTGGAACCGCTCCAGGCGGACAAGGGTCTCCGAGCCGGGCAGGAGCCGGTATTCGGTGGTCTCCCCGCGCAGGGGAAAGGGATCCTGGTAGAAAAATTTCATGAAGTCTTCTCCGTCGTGCAGGCGCGGGAAGGGTTGCGCCCTTGTTCGCTCTTCTGCCTGCTGCCGCCGGGCAGCCTGCAGATCCACCGTGCCGAGGGCTGGACCTGGTCCCGCAGCACGTGCTGGTTATAGGCCGTGATCAGGTCGTCCTTTTTCAGGCAGCCCACCACCCGCTCCGGGTCCGTGGCCGAGATCACCGGCAGAAAGGAAAAATTGCCCCGGGAAAAGAGGTGAAAGGCCTCCTCCAGGTTCTGGTCCTCGCGCACCGTGACCACGTCGCGCCGCATCAGGTCGCCGGCGATCACGCCCTCGCCATCATACTCCGGATCGGCAAGCAGGGCACGGATATCGCGCAGGGTCAGCACCCCGGCCAGCCGGTCGTGCTCGTCCAGGACCACGAAATGGGGGAACGGGCTGGTGAGCACGTCGTGGACCAGGTCATGGAACGGCGTGTTTTTCCGAAGGTATTGAAAATCCCGGCACACGTAGTCCCGCACCTTCATGGTCCGGAGCCGGTTGACGTCGTGGCCGCGGACGATGCGGATGCCCTGCACCAGCAGCTTGGTCTCGTAGATGGAATAGCCGTGCAGGAGCCGGACCACGATGATGCTGGGGATGCAGGCCGCCATCAGCGGCAGGACCACCTGGTAGTTGTAGGTCAGCTCGAAGATGGTCAGGATGGCGGTGATGGGGGCCAGGGTGGTGCCGGCCACCACCGCGCCCATGCCGACCAGGGCGTAGTGGGCCGGGGAGAGCGGGGTGTCGGGCCAGATCATCTGGGCGAGGGAGCCGACAATGGAGCCCAGGGAGGCGCCGAGAAAGAGCGACGGCGCAAATATTCCGCCGCTCATGCCCGAGCCGACACAGCCGCCGGTGGTGATCAGCTTGGCCAGGAGGAGCCAGGCCGCGGCGGTCAGCAGGACGTGGCCGTGCAGCATCTCGTTGACCGTGACATAGCCCACGCCCAGGGTCTCGGGACGGACCAGGCCGACCACGCCCACCACCAGGCCGCCCACGGCCGGGGCCAGCCAGACCGGCACCCGCAGCCGGTCCAGGAACCGGGTCAGGCCGAAGACCACGGCCATGAACAGCAGGCTGAACAGGCCGGCCGCGATGCCCAGGCCAAAGTAGAGGAGCAGCTCGCCCGGGTGCGACATGGTGAAGAAAGGGATCTGGAACACGGTCTCGTCGGACCAGAACAGCTTGGAGACCACGGTGCCGGTGACAGCGGCAATGACGATGTTGGAAAGCGAGGCGACCTCCAGGTCAAAGAGCAGGATCTCGACCACGAAGAGGGTCCCGGCCATGGGGGCCTGGAAGGTGGCGGCGATGCCGGCCGCGGCGCCGCAGGCCACGGCCAGCTTGCGGTGGTCAGGGCCGAGGCGGAACAACTGGGTGATGGAGGAACCGATGGAGGAGCCGATCTGGACAATGGGACCTTCCCGGCCCACCGAGCCCCCGGCGGCGATGAAGGTGGCGGTGGCAAAGCTCTTGGCCAGGGTCACCCGGTGGCGGATGATGCCGTCGCGCAGGGCCAGGGAGGCCATGACCTCGGGCACGCCCGGACCGCGGATCTCCGGCGCGAACCAGGCCAGCAGCGGCCCCAGGGCCAGGCCGGCCACCACCGGGATAGCGAAGCGCAGCAGCCAGGGCGCCTGCTGGTAGAGGTGCAGGAACGAGTCGTCGCCGGACCAGAACAAGCGGACCTCAAAGGTGATCAGCCAGCGGAAAAAGACCGCGCCCAGCCCGGCCAGGCCGCCGATGGCCAGGGCCAGGAGCAGGGGAAAGATGATCTCGGAAAAGGATTGCCGTGCCGTTCTCATGAAAAAAAATGGAAATAATGGTAGATTTCTACTCTACCCTATCCACGGCCCAAGGGCACAATGAAAGTGGAGGAATGCAATGACGCTGCTCGACTGGCCCGCCGAACTGCCCTGCCCCGATGCGGACACGCTGCCGCTCTTTGCGGCCGCCTCCAACATCTGCCTGGATTTCCACGGCGATCCGGCCGGGGCGAACCTGGCGATCCTCTCCGACGGCAACCACCACATGGCCCTGCAGGAATGCGTGCAGCGCTTCCGGGAACTGCACCCGGACTGCGTGATCTTCTACGCCACCACGCCGCCCGCCCCCATCCTGGAGCTGCTGCGCCGCGGCCGCCTGCGCATGGGCAACCTGGTGCTCTCGGTACGGCCCCATCTCTTTCTCAGCCCGCCGCACGTCCTCGACACCCTGGCGGACGAGGGCAGGATCAGCCGGCGCCTCCCCTTTATGCAGAACCGCGGCTCCGCGCTGCTGGTGCGCCGTGGCAACCCGCAACAGATCGACCTGGCCGCCCTGGCCCGGCCCGGCATCCGCCTCTTTCTCTCCAATCCCGACACCGAGGCGGTCAGCTTTCGCGGCTACCGGGACACCCTGCTGGCCCTTGCCCGCAACCAGGGGCTGGCTGACGATTTCCTGGCCGCCAAGGAGGGACGCGGCGAGATCGTCTACGGCAGGCTGATCCACCACCGCGAGGCGCCCCAGGCCGTGGCCGACGGCCGCGCCGATGTTGCCATCCTCTACTATCACCTGGCCCTGCGCTTCTGCCGGGTATTTCCCGATCTCTTCGAGCTGGTGCCCCTGCCCGGCCCGGGCAACAGGATCGGCCGGATCCATGCCGGCCTGGTGGGTGACGGCGGCCCCTGGGGCAGGCAGTTCCTCGACTTTCTCGCCGCAGACGAGGTCACGACCATCTACCGCCACCACGGCCTGGACCGCCCGGCCCCCTGATCACCTGCAGCGAAGAGGAACAGAACACTGTTCCGGTAAATATCCCGTAACCAGGTACACCTTTTCCGAGCCGCTATACCAACTCGGCCATGACCCTGTTGGCCAGCGGCAACCCCTGCCCGGTGAGACAGAGGCGGCCGTCGCGCACGGCCAGCAACCCCTGGTCCAGGAGCCGCTCCAGGGTCGGGCCGTAGTGGCTGCGGGCATCCATGCCGAACCGGGCCTCCAGCCCGGCCAGGTCGACACCGCGGATCATCCGCAACCCCATGACCACGGTCTCCCGGAAGCGGGCCGCCGGCGTCAGCCGCTCCTCGTCGGACCAGACCGGCTCTCCGGCCGCCAGGCGCCGGCAGAAGGCCTCCACGTCCGCCACCGCGGTCAGCCGCCGGCCGGAGAGGCAGGAGACCGCGCCCGCGCCCAGGCCGATGTAGGAGCCGTTTTGCCAGTAGTTGATATTGTGGCGGCATTCGTGGCCCGGCCGCGCGTAGTTGGAGATCTCGTAGCGGTGCAGGCCGGCACCCTCGGCCAGTTCCCGGCCAAGCGCCATCATGGCCAGGACCTCTTCCTCGTCCGGCAGGAGCAGCTCCCCGGCCGCGGCCCGGCGGGCAAACGGGGTCCCCTCCTCCAGGGTCAGCTCGTAGAGGGAGAGATGGTCCGGGACCAGGGCCAGGGCCTGCTCCAGGGTGCGGCGCCAGGTGGCGAGGTCCTGGCCGGGCAGGCCGTACATCAGGTCCAGCCCCAGGTTGGCGAACCCGGCCTGCCTGGCGGAGCGGACGGTCCGCACCGCGTCAGCCGCCGTGTGCACCCTGCCGATGCGGCCAAGCAGCCGGTCATCCAGGGACTGGACCCCGATGGAGACCCGGTTGAACCCGGCCCGGCGCAGCAGGTCCAGGGCGCGCCGTTCCACGGTGGCCGGGTTGACCTCCACCGTGGTCTCGACCCCGGCGGCCGGTACCGGGAAGAGACGGCGGCAGAGGGCGAGCAGGCCGGCCAGTTCCGCCGGGGCCAGGATACTGGGGGTGCCGCCACCGAAAAAGATGGTGCTCACCTGCCGCGATCCTGTCCAGGGCAGCTCCGCCATGTGGTGCGCCTGCCGGGCCAGGGCGTCCAGGTAGGCGCTGACAAGATCGGTGCGGCCGGCAAGGGAATAAAAATCGCAGTAGGGGCACTTGGCGCGGCAAAACGGCAGGTGCAGGTAGAGGCCAAGGGGCCCGGGCCGGGATCGGGGACCGTTCATGCGCAGGTCTCCGGCTGCCAGGCCCGGCGCACGGCCGCGACAACGGCCTGGAGCAGGGGATCGCGACCCCGCTCCCGCAGGTGGATGAAGGAGAGGTCCATGGCCAGGGCGCCGCGCTCCCAGAGGCTGACCCGGCCCGCGTCCCGGGCCCGCAGGGCGCCGGCCTCGAGCTGCAGGCCCAGGCCAACACCGGAGGCCACCAGGCTGGCGATGGTGGCCTCGCTGTCCGCCTCGATGACCCGGGCCGGGGCCAGGCCCCTGCCCTCGAACTCGCTGCGGGCGACCAGGTGAAAGGGACAGTCCTCCGGCGTCCAGACCCAGGGCATGGCGGCCAGGTCCTGCCAGTCGGCGCGGGCAAGGCGCTCCTGCCACCCGGGCGGCCCGATGACCCGCACCCGCACCCGGGTGAGGAGAAGGCCGTCAAACCGGTCCCTGGGCCAGGGACCGAAGACAAAGCCAGCGTCCATGCGGCGGTCGCCGACCTGCTCGATCACCTGGGCCGACATGGCCTGGAGCAGGGCCAGGCCGATGCCCGGATGGCGGTCCGCCAGCTGCCGGTAGATGGCGTCCAGGCGCAGCATGGCCGCATCGCTGCGCACCCCGATGACCAGGCTGCCAGCCAGGCTGCCCGCCAGTCCCCGCGCCCGGGCCTCGAGCCCGGCCACCCCGGCCAGGACCTCCTCGGCCGGCGCCAGCAGTTCCCGGCCGGCGTTGGTCAACCGCATGCCCCTGGGAGTGCGCTCAAAGAGGCGCAGGCCCAGCTCCTCTTCCAGGGTCCTGACATGGGCGCTCACCGCCGGCTGGCTGGTATGGAGCCGGCGCGCGGCCCGGGTCAGGTGTCCCTCCCGGGCCACGGCCACGAAACTGCGCAGGTGATAGAGTTCCATTGATCAGGTTTCCGGATCAGGGAGATCACAAGCTATGATTGGCAATTCTTCTCCGGTCAGGGTAGCCTCTTACCGTGCCCGGGTAAAGCAAAGACAACAGAACAGGAGAGAAAAGATATGACCCAAATCCTGCAATTGAAATCCCGGAGGGCGAGAAAATGAAGAAAAAATCCTTCACACGGTCAATGATTCGAGAAAAACGATCACGTTCGCATAATCCACTGATACGGCAAAAGAAAATTTTTTCTTCATTTTCGAAGTGGAGGATTTAGGTATGAAGACGGGACTGCTGCTTATCGACATCCAGAACGAGTACTTGCCCGGCGGCAGGATGGAGCTTGCAGGGGGCCGCGCAGCCGCGCGGACAGCGGCCCGGCTGCTGGCGCGCTGCCGCGAACGGAACATCCCCGTCATCCACGTGCGCCACATCACAACCCGGCCGGGTGCGGACTCTTTCCTGCCCGGCTCGGAAGGGATCCGGTTTGCCGACCCGGTCCGGCCCCTGGACGGCGAGGAGGTGATCAGCAAGCACTTTCCCAACAGCTTCCGGGAGACCGGCCTGGCAGAGACCCTGCGCCGGGCGGGGACCGAACGCCTGGTCCTGTGCGGCATGATGAGCCACATGTGCGTGGATGCCACGGTCCGGGCCGCCTTTGACCTGGGCCTTGAATGCATTGTGGCCCATGACGCCTGCGCCACCCGTGACCTGTGCTTCGGCCACCGGACGGTCCCGGCCGCCCAGGTGCACGCCGCCTTCATGGCCGCCCTGGCCGCGGTCTATGCCCGGGTCCTGCCGGCAGGCGAGGTGGAGAACCTGCTCAAAGCAAAACCGTAATCACCCCAGAAACAAGGAGGACGACATGCAATTACGATGGATCTGCGCGACACTCACGGCCCTGCTGCTCCTGGCAACCGGCCAGGCCCGGGCCGCGGACTTCACCCTCAGCAGCCCGCAACTGCAACCGGGAGGCACCATGGCCAACGCCCAGGTGTTCAACGGCTTTGGCTGCTCCGGCCGGAACATCTCGCCGGAGCTGGACTGGCACGGGGAACCGGCCAACACGAAAAGTTTCGCCATCACGGTCTATGACCCGGACGCGCCCACGGGCAGCGGCTGGTGGCACTGGGTGATCTTCAATATCCCGGCCAGCGTGCACCACCTGGCCGCGGGCGCCGGCGATCCGGCCAGCGGCCTGGCCCCGGCCGGCGCGGTGCAGAGCAGGACCGATTTCGGCAGGCCGGGCTATGGCGGCGCCTGTCCGCCCGCGGGCGATGCGCCCCACCACTACCTGTTCACGATCTATGCCCTGGACACGGCCAGCCTGCCCCTGGACAGCGATGCCTCGCCGGCCATGGTGGGCTTCTACCTGCACCAGCACGCCCTGGCCCGGGCCAGGATCATGGTCACCTACGGCCGCTGATGAACCCCGGCGCGGCCGGGCAGGCCCTGCGCCGGGCCGGGCAGCCGGTCAGCCGAGCCGGTCCAGCAGCTCCCCGCATTCCCGGCGGATGCGGGCCATGAGGCCGTGATCGGCAAAACTGAAGGCGGTCTCGCCCTGGCCGATGACCAGGTGGTCGAGCAGGGTGAGGTGCATGAAGGAGCAGACCAGGTGCAGGGTGCGGGTAAGGCGCTCGTCCTGGGCCGATGGGGTGAGGCTGCCCGAGGGGTGGTTGTGGGCGATAACCAGGGCGCTGGCGTTGCGCGCCAGGGCCGCGCGGACCACCTCGCGGGGATAGACGGTGTTGACATTCACTGTACCCTGCGAGAGGATCTCGCTGTCCAGGACCGCGTGCGAGGCGTCCAGGTAGACCACCATGAAGACCTCGCGCTCCAGGCCGCGCATCTCGTGGATCAGGTACTCGGCCACGTCCCGGGACGAGGCGATGTACTTCTTGCCGATGATGCGCTGCCGGAGGTAGCGGCGGGCCACGCCCTGGATGAAGTGGAGGGCAAAGATATTCTTCGGCCCCAGGCCCCGGACCTGCTGCAGCTCGGACGCCGGGGCGTCCAGGACCGCGGGCAGGGAGCCGAAGCGGGCCAGGGCCGCGCGGGCGGTCTGCCGGGTATCGGTGCGCGGCGTGCCAAAGGTGAGGAGCAGCTCGATCAGTTCGTCATCGCCAAAGGCCTCGATGCCCCGCTCGAGGAACTTGTCCCGCAGCCGCTGCCGGTGCCCTGCCCCGCGCTGCTGCTTCTGCCCTTTCCGCTGTGGCGCCACGGTTCCGCCTGCCTGCCGGTCGACGGCCCTGCTAGGAAAGTTCCTGCTGAAAGAGCCTGTTGGCAAGCTGCGGGTTGGCCTGGCCGCGGGTCTTCTTCATGAGCTGGCCGACAAAGAAGCCGATCACCTTGGTCTTGCCGTCCCGGTACTGCTGCGCCTGGGCGGGGTTGGCCTCGATGATCTCCCGGACCAGGGCCACCAGCTCGCCCTCGTCGCTCATCTGCACCAGTCCCTTCTCCTTGACGATCACGTCCGGGTCGGTTCCCGAGGCCAGCATCTCGACAAAGACCGTCTTGGCGATCTTGCCCGAGATGGTGCCCTCGTCGGCCATGGCCAGCAGGCGGGCGAGCTGGGCCGGCGCCACCGGGCACTCGGTGATGCGCTCCGGGCCATACTCGCGCAGGAGCTCGGTGCCGATGAAGTTGCTCAGCTTCTTGGCATTGGCAAAGCCGGCCAGGGCGGCCTCGAAGAAGTCGGCCAGCTCGCGGGAGGCGGTGAGGATGGTGGCGTCGTACTCCGGCAGCCCCAGCTCGGTCATGAACCGTTGCCTGCGGATGTCGGGCAGCTCGGGCAGGTCGCGGCGCACCGCCTCGATCCAGGCCTCGTCCACCTCCACCGGCACCAGGTCGGGGTCGGGAAAATAGCGGTAGTCGTGGGCCTCCTCCTTGCCGCGCATGGGCTCGGTCCGGCCCTTGTCCGGGTTCCAGAGCATGGTCTGCTGGACCACCTGGCCACCGTCGAGGAGGATGTCGCGCTGGCGGCGCTCCTCGTACTCCAGGGCGAGCTGCACGTTGCGAAACGAGTTCATGTTCTTGAGCTCGGTGCGGATGCCGAACTCCTCCTGCCCCCTGGGCCGCAGGGAGATGTTGGCGTCGCAGCGGAAACTGCCCTCCTGCATGTTGCCGTCGCAGATGTCGAGATAACGGACAATGGCATGCAGTTTCCTCAGGTAGGCGGCGGCCTCGGCCGGGGAACGGATATCGGGCTCGGAGACGATCTCCAGAAGCGGCGTGCCGGTGCGGTTCAGGTCCACGTAGCTCACCGGCTCCACGTCGTCATGGACCAGCTTGCCGGCATCCTCCTCCATGTGGATGCGGGTGATGCCGATATACTTCTGTTCGCCATCCACCTCGATCCCGATCCGGCCGTGCTCGGCTATGGGCAGCTCGTACTGGGAGATCTGGTACCCCTTGGGCAGGTCGGGATAAAAATAGTTCTTGCGTGCAAACCGGTTCTCCAGGTTGATGGTGGACTCGGTCGCCAGGGCCAGCTTGATGGCGAACTCCACCACCTTGCGATTCAGGACCGGCAGGACCCCCGGCATCCCCAGGCAGACGGGGCAGGTATGGGTATTGGGCGGGGCCCCGAACTCGGTGGAGCAACCGCAGAAGATCTTACTCCTGGTTTTCATCTGGGCGTGGATCTCCAGCCCGATCACGGTCTCAAATTCCATTGTCACTACCTGTACATACTCGTTGCAATCACTCGTTCCCACCAACGCCCTGCCTTCTACTCCTCGACCTCGCCCACCCAGGCCCGTATCCTGAGCAGCTCATCGGGCCACTGGTCCGAAGCGCGGATGGTGATGAACATCCTGAACAGCTCGCCCACCAGCCCGGTCAGCTCCTCGAAGAGCGCGATCCGTTCCAGGATCTGGCCCTCGATGGAATCCGGGTCCGTGCCCTCGTCGGCCGCGGCAACGGTCTTGGGCAGGCGCACGTTGCGGAACTCGAACAGGGTCGCGGTCAGGGTGACCCCGAACTCGTAATCGCCCCTGGCCAGGCGCAGGCGCGCCTGCTCCGGCTTCTTGCCCAGACCCAGCCCGGCGCGGGCCTCTTTCAGCTCGGTCTGCAGGCCGCGGCAGATGACCTTTTCACTGGCTTCGCCCTCACCATACTCCAGGAGCATGTGTTTTTCAAAGACCACCAGCACATCGCCCAGCCCCTCCACCTCCACCGAGCCGCCCCGCTCTTCGGACTTGTACCAGAGCCAGGCCAGGAACTCCTGGCCGATGAACCGCTTTTCCTGTATCAGATCGACGAGATCCATTGCTTGTCACTCCGCGGGTAGGTGATTGTCGCCGGTGTCCGCCGCATCTCAGATAAGGATCGCGGGCCGCAGCTCTTCCAGGCGCTGCTCCGCGTCCTCTCCATCCAGCACGCGGATGGCCGAGAACCAGGGAATCTGCGGCACCAGGGTCATGTCGAACGTATCGGAGAAGAGTTCCTCCAGCAGGGCCATGGCCTTTTTCGAGGTGGAGAAGAAGAGCAGGGTGTTGTCCGAGAGATTCCAGCAGAGGTCATAGGTCGCGGGCACGGGCACGGACTTGCGCACCAGCTCCGCCCGCACCCGCTCCTTGATCTCCAGGCGCACGGCGCGGGAAAGCCGTGGCAACTGCTTCTCCTGGCGGATGCGCTCCTCCTCCTTCATGACACACTTCTTCAGGACCGCCGGCGAGACCTTGCGCTCGTCGACCCGCATGGTCAGCACCACGTAATCGCCGGCCGCATAGGAGCTGTAGGCGAACTCGGCATCAAACATGTTGGCCACCGAGACCCAGCCGATGGAATACTCGTCCAGGGAATCATCTATGTCCTGGAAACTGTTGGCCGCCACCCGGTCGGCGACAAAATCCCAGAAACGGTCGGGCATCTCGCCCTCGACCACGAAACGAACAAACGATGCAGAACCGGATAACAGGCCCATGGGTCAACACATTCACGATACGAAATCAATATGATGGCGATCCCCCGAGCGGAGAGCGCCTCTTCTGTTTCGTCCCTTGATATAGCAGACCTGCACCCAGGCAACAAGGAAATACGACCCCCCGGAGAATGCCTTTGCAGGACGGTAATTTTTCACAACCGCTTTGCATATTTTTCGTTGACACGGTATATAAAAAAGGGTAGAGAAAACTCTCTCAAAAAAGGGGTCGTTAACTCAGCTGGTAGAGTATCTGCCTTTTAAGCAGAGAGTCGCGCGTTCGAGTCGCGCACGACCCACCAGTCAGAAATACGGACAGGTCCCCATCGTCTAGTCAGGTCCAGGACACCGGCCTTTCACGCCGGCAACACCGGTTCAAATCCGGTTGGGGACGCCATTTTTTTTGAAGGAGCGGGAACAGGCAGGTACAGCCCCTCTCTTTTGCAAAAAGCCATCCAGGGACATCAATCCCCTTGATGGCTTTTTTTTATTTGCAGCTCGTTCAAGCCTTTCTCACCACCCCTGCCGGTAGCGACAGCAGTCGCCGCAGCCTCACAGGCGATCATCACGGGCAGCCGGTGGTGCTGCCGCCATGCCCGGGACCGGCCGGAGGCACATTCCGCCGCCATCGCCGCCCGCCCCCGGCCCCATTTTTTTCCTTTTTTTGGGGAAGAAAATCGTTTGACAAAGAACAGGACGGTGTTACTATATCGTTAAATAGCGATATATAGATCACGACACACCCTGTTCAACAGCAAGAGGAAAACCATGGAACCTATCCAACCTGCCGGATGTGACTGCGGCGCTGCCGATGACCACCGGAAAACAGGCACCGGCCAGAAGAGAATGGGCATGGGATTATCCCTCCTTCTCGGTGCCGCTGCTCTCGTTCTCTGGTACCTGGTCTACAGGCAACTGGAGCCGTTCTCCCTCTTCTTCACCTATTCCCTGCTCGGGATCAGGCACGGAACCCACCTGGGAGAGGCTGTCCAGTTTTTCGTCTATGATACCCCCAAGGTGCTCATGCTCCTGGTGCTGGTGGTGTTCATCATCGGCATGGTCCGCTCCTTTTTTACCCAGGAACGGACCAGGAAGTACCTGGCCGGCAAACGGGAAACGGTCGGCAACGTGATGGCGGCCCTGCTGGGCATTGTCACGCCCTTCTGCTCCTGTTCCGCCGTGCCGCTTTTCCTGGGCTTTGTCCAGGCCGGGGTGCCCCTGGGAGTAACATTTTCCTTTCTCATCGCGGCACCCATGGTCAACGAGATCGCCCTGGTCCTGCTCTACGGACTGCTGGGCTGGAAGGTTGCAGCCATCTACCTGGTCACCGGCCTGCTCATCGCCATCATTGCCGGCTGGGTGATCGGCCGCTTCGGGCTGGAACACTGGGTGGAGGACTGGGTCCAGGAGCTGCGGGCGGCAGAAGCGGTGGTCATCGAGGAGAAACTGACTTGGGCCGACCGGGTCGACCGGGGCAGGGAGGCGGTCCGTGACATCGTCGGCAAGGTATGGTTTTATGTTGTCCTCGGCATCAGTGTCGGGGCCCTCATTCACGGATACGTGCCGGAATCGCTGATGGCGGCGATCATGGGCAAGGACGCCTGGTGGTCCGTGCCGGCCGCCGTTCTCGTGGGCATTCCCATGTATTCCAACGCGGCCGGGATCGTGCCGGTGGTCGAGGCCCTGCTCGGCAAGGGCGCGGCCCTGGGAACGGTGCTGGCCTTCATGATGAGCGTCATTGCCCTTTCGTTTCCGGAAATGGTCATCCTGCGCAAGGTGCTCAAGCCCAAGCTCATTGCGGTCTTTATCGCCGTTGTCGGCAGCGGCATCCTCTTTACAGGCTTTCTCTTCAACCTGATTATATAGGGAGGCCAACAGGGGGAACAGGAATGCCGGTTCCGGGAAGCGCCATGCCGCCACGAACGGTGCGGAAGCGACGTTTTCGAGCCATCTCACCACATACACAAAACAGCCAAGCGAGGAAGAATTATGGAAATCAAGGTATGCGGGCCAGGGTGCGCATCCTGCGAGCAGGCCCGGAAGGTTGTCGAGGCGGCCCTTGCCGCCAGGGGTGTCGAGGCGACAGTGACCAAGGTCTCGGATTTTGCCGAGATCGCCAAGATGGGCATCTTTTCAACACCTGCCATCGTTGTTGACGGCGAGGTCAAGTGTGTCGGCCGGGTGCCGAAACAGGCCGAAGTCGAGGAGTGGATCGCCTGATCCCGGCGTGCCGTGCGTAAGCGCCACACCAACCAACCGCATCTTTTGTCCCGGAGAATGGCCCTGACTTCCTTCCGGCACCTTCCCGGAGAAATGTCGAGCATCTGTTGACAATGGAGCGGCTCGAAGAGTTCGCAAAGGGTCATGAAACTTAAAACCACCCCCTCCGTGGTCATCCGCATCCTGCTCTGGGCGCTGATGCTCATAGGCGGGGCCGCCGGGGGGATATACTTCGATCTCATCCATTTTCGAAAACTCTTTTTCAATCCCCTCTATCACCTGCTCACGTTCGTCGTCGGGTATATCCTGATGAGGATGGCATTTCGTGCCGCAGCCACCGGCGGACGGGAGCTTGCCAGGCACGGCAGGGAAGGCGACGTAGCACGCCTGGAGACCAACCGCCTGGTCACGAGCGGAATCTATGAGCATATGCGCCATCCGATGCTTTTCGGACTCACGCTCGTTCCCCTCGCCCTGGCGCTGATAATCGGCTCGCCCACCTTCATCACGGTCATCGCCCCGATAGAGATGCTATTTATCGTCATCATGGTCATGACCCTCGAAGAGAGGGAGTGTCGAAAGAAATTCGGCGCCGACTACGAAGCCTACGCCCAAAAGGTGCCTCCCGTCTGTTTCAATCTGACCTGCCTGAAAAAGCTCTTTGCAAAAAAGTGAAACGTCACCTGAGCGATCTGAACCACTCGATTCCATCAAGCCTTTCCCACGGACAATCGACCAGTAACAGCGACCAGGGCCTTTGGTCCTCAAACGGCGAGCCCGGAAAAGCTGCAGCAGCCCGTGCCTGGGTACGGGCCGCTGCTGAGCAACGGTTCCTCTCGCCTGCAAGAAAAGACGGTCGAAAAAAAGGCAGCATTTGTCACCTCGTGACACCGCAGAGCGATGTCACGAGGTGACAAATGTTCTCTCTCAGTAAGAAATGCGTAAGGTCCCCGAGGTCACATCGAGGAACGGCAAGGCGGGGATGATAAATACCACAGGAATTTTTCAGCAGGGAGGATGGTGTGTGCATGGCTCTGATCCCTTGGTTGTGAGGGACATTTGAGCCGCTGGGAACTGCCGTTGTGCCACCGGTACAGCGCATAGTCACCGCGAAGGGCTCACACAAAATAACCCGAGCATAATCAATATATTATGCTCGGGTTATTGGGATTTCTGGTGGCGATGCAGGGACTTGAACCCCGGACACCACGGATATGAGCCGTGCGCTCTAACCAGC
>WFUT01000198.1 GCA_015484845.1 Desulfobulbaceae bacterium | reverse complement strand
TCCTTGCAGAGACCTGGCCCCTGTCCCTGCGCGGCGCCGGGATCTGCGTGGGCAGGGCCCTGCCCGGCATGGAGATCCGCATCATCCGGCCGGAGGAGGGGGAGATCGCCTCCTGGGACCAGGCGGCTCCCCTGCCGCCGGGCGAGACCGGCGAGATCGTGGTCCGCGGGCCGGTGGTCACCAGGTCCTATGACCACGACCCGGAACAGACCAGGATGGCCAAGATCGCCGATGGCCATACCTTCTGGCACCGGATGGGCGACGTGGGCTACCTGGACCGGGAGGGCCGGCTCTGGTTCTGCGGCCGCAAGGCGCACCGGGTCCTGACCGCGGACGGTCCCCTGGACACCATGCCGGTGGAGACGATCTTCAACACCCATCCCCTGGTCTTCCGCTCGGCCCTGGTCGGCGTCGGGCCTGCCTGCTGCCAGCGGCCGGTCCTGGTGGTGGAACCGGCCGGCCGCATCAGGGACCGGAAGAAGTTCCTCGGGGAACTGCGGCAGATCGCAGGGGCCCATGCCGTGACCCGGCCGGTGCAGACCTTTCTCATCCACTCCTCCTTTCCGGTGGATATCCGCCACAACGCCAAGATCTTCCGCGAGCAGCTGGCCGAGTGGGCCGAGCGGCGCCTGCGGGCCAGGAACTGTGTCAAGAACAAGGACGGGCTCTGATAGGGCGCATACCCGTGGCGGCGCCATGGGCGGCAGGCACCGGTCAATGAACAGGGGAACACCATGACCATGAACAGCGCGCTGGTAACCGGCGGAGGCGGCTTTATCGGCTCGGCCATCACCCTGCGGCTGCTGGACAGGGGCATCCGGGTCACGGTCCTGGGCAGGAACCGTTATCCCGCCCTGGAGCGGGCCGGGGCCACCTGTATCCGCGGCGACATCCGGGACCGCGAGACCGTCGGCCGGGCAGCCGCGGGCCAGGACGCCGTCTTCCATGTCGCGGCCAAGGCGGGAATCTGGGGGCCGTGGCAGGAGTATGCCGCCATCAATGTCCAGGGCACGGTCAACGTGATCCGGGCCTGCAGGGAGAACCGGGTTGGCATCCTGGTCCATACCTCCACGCCGTCGGTGGTCTTTGACCGGCACAGCCTGGAGGGGGTGGATGAGTCGGCACCCTATGCGCGCCGCACCCTGTGCCACTATGCCACCAGCAAGATCATTGCCGAAAAGCTGGTCCTGGCCGCCAATTCCCCGCACCTGCTGACCACGGCCCTGCGGCCGCACCTGGTCTGGGGACCCGGGGACACCAACCTCATCCCGCGCCTGCTCGCCCGGGGCAGGGCCGGCAGGCTGAAGATCGTCGGCAACGGCACCAACCTGGTCGATATCGCCTATATCGACAACGTGGCAGATGCCCACCTCCTGGCCGCGGATGAGCTCGCCACCGCGGGCCGGGCGGCCGGCCACCCCTTTTTCATTGCCCAGGCCGAACCGGTGAACCTCTGGCAGTGGATCAACACGCTCTTTGCCGGCCTGGACATCCCGCGGGTCAGGGCCCGGGTCCCCTTTGCTGTTGCCCATGGCGCCGGCTGGCTGCTGGAGATGCTCTATGGCGCGCTGGGACGCACCCGGGAGCCGCCCATGACCCGGTTTGTCGCCCACCAGCTGGCCCGTTCGCACTGGTTTTCCGGCGCCAGGGCCCGGCAGATCCTCGGCTACCGGCCGCTGGTGTCCACGCAGGAGGGACTGGCGCGCCTGCAGCGATGGCTGAAAGGAGAGGAACCGTGTCCTGTCCCGGCGGCGGCAGGCGGCAGCGGCCAGGGCGGGTACCGGGGTGATGATGCTTAAATAATATCTATTGTACTGTTCAGTTCTTTTGCAGATCACGGCCCCGGGCCGTGGGGCAGAACACCGGATCGCCAGGCCGCTGTCGCTGCTGCCGGAGGCGCTGTCCCCGGCACGGGCGCGGCAGCAGCGAGGTTGGGGCGGGATCGCCCGTTTTCCGGCCTGCCATCCCCGCGGAGGGCAGGGATGGCAGAGGGGGGCCAGGAGGAGCGCAATGTGGTAGCGGAGCGGGAATATGGGACGAATTTTACGGAAAAAAGATTTGACAGCTTGACGTTTTTTCATTAGTTATCCAGTTCGTGAGCTGAACCATCATTCACTTTGAGGCATAGGGAATCTTACTTTTTTTAATCATCAGGAGTGGTTGGCATGATTACACTTGATATCACGCTGTTCATTCACATTGTGAACATGATCGTATTGATGTTGGTCCTCAACGTAATCCTCTATAAGCCTGTCCTTGCCATCCTGGACAAGAGGCAGGAGAGGATCGATTCCCTGAACACCGATGTCGAGCAGTTTGAGCAGAATGCCCGCCAGCGCCAGGCAGAAGTGGACAGGAAGATGCGTGAGGCAAGCGCCAAGGCGAAAAAAGCTCTTGATGGTGCCCGAAGTGAAGCGCAGGCTGCCGGGGCGGAGAAACTGGCCGCCATTCGCCAGGAAGCAGAAGGCGAAAAGGAAAAGCAGCTTGCAGAGCTTCGCTCGCAGATCGAGGCTGCCAGGAAAGAGCTTCAGGATAATGCGGCCGGGTTTGCCCGGGATATGGCAGCAAAGATACTTGGAAGGAGTCTGGAAGCATGAGATCGCAAATCGCAAAAATCATCCTGCCGGTTCTGCTGGCACTGTTGCTGGGTGGCGTTACCCTGGCCCTGGCAACCCAGGAACATGGAGCTGCCGCCAATGACGCGGCGGCTGTTGAGGCGCAGACGCACGAGACCGTGCACGCCGCCACCGAGGGCGGCCACGCTGCCATGGCCGAGGCTGGCCATGGCGCCGCTGTTGAGGGCGGGGCCGAAGGCCATGGCGAGAGTCATGCGGCCATCACGCCTGCCAAGCTCAAGGATCTCTTCTGGCGGACGGTCAACTTCATCGCCCTGGTGGTGATCCTGGTCAAGTTCCTGGCCAAGCCCATCGGCTCGGCCCTCACCGGCCGGCAGCAGCAGATCCGGGAGGAGCTCGAGGAACTGGAGGCCCGCCGCGACGAGGCAGAGCGTTCCTACAAGGAGTTTGAGGCCCGGCTGGCCGGCATGGAGAAGGAGATGGAGCGGGTGGTCGAGAAGGCCATCGCCCAGGCCGAGAATGAAAAGGCCCGCATCCTGGCCGAGGCCGAGAAGGCTGCCGAGGATATCAAGCGCCAGGCCGAGGCCGCGGTCCAGGCCGAGCTGGTCGATGCCAGGCGCGTACTGCTGGATGAGGTTGCCGACAAGGCTGCCGCCATGGCCGAGGAGTTGATCGTGAAGAACCTGACCCCCGAAGATCAGGTCACGATAACTGAACAGTATCTTGACAGAGTGGGTGCAGTACAGTGAGACAGACAATCCTAGCACGAAGGTATGCCAAGGCGCTCTTTTCCCTCGGTAAGGAGCAGAACAAGATCGAGGAATACAGCGAGATGCTGGGGGCGATCGCCGGCCTGTACGCAGAGGCCGAGGCCGTGGTTGACGCCCTGACCAATCCGCTCTATCCGCTCGAGGCGCGGCAGAAGGTCATGGCCAAGGTCGCCGAGCTGGCCAAGGCGGACAAGATCATGACCAGCTTTCTCAACCTGCTCGTCGAGAAAAAAAGGGCCGCGATCCTGCCCGACATCGCCCAGGTGATGCAGGCCATGGTGGATGCGGATCAGAACATCAGCCATGGATCCGTTGTTTCGGCCATTGAACTTGATGCTTCCCTGCAGAAGAAGATCCAGCAGACGCTGGAGAAGATTACGGGAAACAAGGTCATTCTTGAGACCAGGGTCGATCCCTCCATCATCGGCGGCATCATTGCCAAGGTCGGTGACCTGGTTCTCGATGGGAGTATAAAGACACAACTTAATGGATTAAAAGAATCTATCAAGGGGAGAGAATAGTCAAATGCAGATCAAAGCCGAAGAAATCAGTCAGATCATAAAGGATCAAATTGCTGGCTACGAGAGTGATGTCGACCTGAAGGAAACAGGAACCGTTCTCTCCGTTGGTGATGGTATTGCCCGTGTCTACGGTGTTGAGAACTGTCAGGCAATGGAGCTTCTCGAGTTTCCCGGTGGTATCTACGGTCTGGCCCTGAACCTTGAAGAAGATAACGTCGGTTGCGCCGTTCTTGGTGACGTTCGTCACATCAAGGAGGGCGACATCGTCAAGCGGACCGGCAGGATCGCCGAGGTACCGGTCGGCCCGGAGATGGAGGGACGCGTTGTTGACGGCATCGGCCAGCCCATCGATGGCAAGGGACCGATCAATGCCAAGGAGACCCGCAAGATGGAGGTCCTGGCCCCGGGTGTTATTGCCCGGAAGTCGGTGCACGAGCCCTGCTACACCGGTGCCAAGGCCGTTGACGCCATGACCCCTGTCGGCCGCGGCCAGCGCGAGCTGATCATCGGCGACCGCCAGATCGGCAAGACCGCGGTCTGCGTTGACGCCATCATCGCCCAGAAGGAAACCGATGTCCACTGCATCTACGTGGCCATCGGCCAGAAGAAGTCCACCGTGGCCCTGGTGGTGGAGGCGCTGCGCAAGCACGGCGCCATGGACTACACCACGGTCGTTGCGGCCTGTGCCTCTGATCCTGCTCCCATGCAGTACGTCTCCGCATTCGCCGGCTGCGCCATGGGCGAGTACTTCCGGGACAACGGCCAGCATGCCCTGATCATCTACGACGACCTTTCCAAGCAGGCCGTCTCCTACCGCGAGCTCTCCCTCCTGCTGCGGCGTCCTCCCGGACGTGAGGCCTATCCCGGTGACATCTTCTTCAACCACTCCCGTCTGCTCGAGCGCGCCGCCAAGGTCAACGACGAGCTGGGCGCCGGCTCGCTCACCGCCCTGCCCATCATCGAGACCCAGGCCGGTGACGTTTCCGCCTACATCCCGACCAACGTTATCTCCATCACCGACGGCCAGGTCTACCTGGAGCCGAGCCTGTTCTTTGCCGGTGTCCGGCCGGCCATCAACGTCGGTCTGTCGGTATCCCGTGTCGGTGGCGCCGCCCAGGTCAAGGCCATGAAGCAGGTCGCAGGTACGCTTCGCCTCGATCTTGCCCAGTACCGCGAGCTCGCCGCCTTCGCAGGCTTTGGTTCCGATCTTGACGCCGCCACCCAGGCCCAGCTGACCCGTGGTGAGCGGCTGGTCGAGATCCTCAAGCAGCCGCAGTATCAGCCGCTGCCCATGGAAAAGCAGGTGACCATCCTTTTCGCCGGCACCAAGGGATTCCTGGACGAGTTCCCGGTCAATGTCCTTGCCGACTACGAGCAGGAGCTCTACACCTACATCGAGGCCAACGAGCCATCGATCTTTGAAGAGCTCAAGGAGAAGCAGGAGATTTCCTCTTCCCTTGAGGAGAAGATGCGGAAGGCCCTGACCTCCTTTGGCGAGACCTTCAAGGCAACAAAGGGACTGAACTAAGCATATAGGACGAATTCCATGCCAGGATTAAAGGATGTCAAGACCAAGATAGAGGGTGTCTCCAAGACCTCGCAGATCACCAAGGCGATGAACATGGTCGCCTCGGCCAAGCTGCGGGGCGCCCAGGAGAAGATGGAGACCTTCCGGCCCTATGCCGAGAAGTTTGCCGAGGCCATGCGTGACCTCTCCGGCGGTATGGAGGGAAGCAACCTGGAGCTCATGGAGGTGCGCGAGGTGAAGGCGGTGGAGATCGTGGTCGTCACCTCGGACCGCGGCCTCTGCGGCAGCTTCAACTCCAATATCACCACCACTGCCGAAAAACTGATGCAGAAGTACGAGGCAGAGGGCAAGAAGGTCACCTTTGTCTCTGTCGGTAAAAAGGCTGCACAGGCATTCCGTCGCTCGGGGAAACTGCGGTCCCAGTACAATGACATCATGGGAACCTTCCAGATGTTCAACGCCCGCGAGATCTCCCAGGATATCACTCACCAGTTTGTCAGCGGCGAGAGCGACCAGGTGGACCTGGTCTACGGCAAGTTCCATTCGGTTGCCGTCCAGAGGCCCGAGGTGGAGGAACTGCTGCCCATCAAGCCGGTGGAGGGAGGAGAGGAGGCCGCCGAGGCCAAGGAAGGTGTCACCGGGGCCTACATCTATGAGCCTGAGCCGGAAGAGATCATGGAGGTGTTGCTGCCGCTGTACCTCAACGTGCAGGTCTACCATGCCATGGTCGAGGTCAGCGCCAGCGAGCACGCCGCCCGTATGACGGCCATGGACAATGCGACCAACGCATGCAAGGATATGATCGACGAGTTGACGCAGCTCTACAACAAGGCGCGTCAGGCCGCCATTACCGGCGAGCTGATGGATATCGTGGGCGGTGCCGAGGCCCTGAAGGGGTAAGGCCGGCTCCGGCCGCGACAGGCAGGCGACCTAAGCATGGCGGACGGGAAAAGAGGCCACAGCGATACGCTGCGAACCGATTTTCAGATACGAAATTTTTGATACCAAGGGTATTTAATCTGATAGAGGAGGCCATTTCAAATGGGTGATTCGCGAGTTGGTAAAGTTATACAGGTTATTGGTCCGGTTGTGGACGTCGAGTTTGAACCGGGCGATCTGCCGGAGATCATGAACGCGCTGTTCATTACGAATCCAGCCATCAACGATGAGCCGGACAATCTCGTTGTCGAGGTGGCACAGCATCTCGGAGACAATGTCGTGCGCACCGTTGCCATGGACCAGACCGACGGTCTTGTCCGCGGCATGGAGGTCCGCGATTCCGGCGCGCCCATCGAGATCCCGGTCGGCGAGCCGGCACTGGGCCGGATCATGAACGTTGTCGGCCGCCCGGTGGACGGGCTCGGCCCCATCAACTCCGACAAGAAGATGCCCATCCACAGGCCTGCTCCCGCCTTCACCGAGCAGGACACCGAGGTCAACGTTCTCGAGACCGGCATCAAGGTTATTGACCTGCTGGTACCGTTTCCCCGCGGCGGCAAGATGGGGCTGTTCGGTGGTGCCGGTTGCGGCAAGACCGTTATCATGATGGAGATGGTCAACAACATCGCCATGCAGCATGGTGGTATCTCGGTCTTCTGCGGTGTGGGCGAGCGGACCCGCGAGGGCAACGACCTCTACATGGAGATGAAGGAATCCGGCGTCCTGCCCAAGGCGGCCCTGGTGTATGGCCAGATGACCGAGCCTCCCGGGGCCCGTTCCCGTGTCGCGCTCACTGGTCTGACCGCTGCCGAGTATTTCCGTGACGAGGAGGGCCAGGACGTGCTCTTCTTTGTTGACAACATCTTCCGTTTCACCCAGGCCGGCTCCGAGGTATCGGCCCTGCTTGGCCGCATTCCTTCCGCGGTTGGTTACCAGCCCACCCTGGCCACCGACCTCGGCGCCCTGCAGGAGCGCATCACCTCCACCACCAAGGGATCCATCACCGCTGTCCAGTGCGTCTACGTACCGGCCGACGACCTCACCGACCCGGCACCGGCAACCACCTTCGCCCATCTCGACGGTACGGTTGTTCTCTCCCGTCAGATCGCCGAGCTCGGTATCTATCCCGCTGTGGATCCGCTGGACTCCACCTCCCGCATCCTGGATCCCAACGTTGTCGGCGAGGAGCATTACAAGACCGCCCGTGGCGTACAGGTTGCCCTGCAGAAGTACAAGGAGCTGCAGGATATCATCGCCATCCTTGGTATGGACGAGCTCTCTGAAGAGGATCAGCTCACCGTCTCCCGGGCCAGGAAGATCCAGCGTTTCCTGTCGCAGCCGTTCCATGTCGCCGAGGTCTTCACCGGTATGCCCGGTAAGTACTGCAAGGTCGAGGACACGGTCCGCGGCTTCAAGGAGATCCTGGACGGCAAGCACGACGAACTGCCCGAGACCGCCTTCTACATGGTTGGTACGATCGAGGAAGCTGTCGAAAAGGCCAATGCCGAAAAGGCTGAGGCGTAACACGGCACAATCGCTGAACTGAGGTATTATCGATGGCACAGATTCATCTTGAAGTCGTAACTCCCTCCGGGCCTGTCATCAGTGACGAGGTTGATATCGTCACCGCACCGGGCGTTGGTGGTGAATTCGGCGTCCTGGCCAACCATGCTCCTTTCCTGAGCACCATCAAGACAGGTACCTTGAGCTTTAAGAAAGACAAGCAGACAAAGTACCTTATGGTCAGCGGCGGTTTTTCCGAGGTATCCAACAACAAGATCACCTTCCTGGTTGAAAGTGCCGAGTATGGCGCCGATATTGATGTCGATCGGGCCATGCGGGCAAAGGAGCGGGCCGAGAAAAGGCTCGCCCAGGCCCAGCAGCAGGCTGATCAGATCAACCGGGCCCGGGCCGAGGCCGCCCTGCAGAGGGCCCTGGCACGGATCAGGGCCGCCGAGCTTGATCGGCAGTAGCCCTTTTGCGAGTCGTTACAGGTCGCCCCCTTGGGGGCGGCCTTTTTTTTTGTCGCAAACTCTCTTATCTTGCGTATTCCACCGGAGTTTTATAAGCTGTGGCGTCAATTGAGCCGCCGCCAGGCTGTTGCCCTCCGGCCCCTGGAGATCGCCTGCCTGCCGGAGGCCGCCACTGTATTCTCTCCCGACACCATCCGGGGTATTCGTTTTCAGCACGAGGAGGAGCAATGAAAGCAAAAGAACGTATGGCCATCCCCCGCCAGCATCCCAGGGAGCTTGAGCCCGCGGAACGGATCACCAACTTCAAGGAGGTGACCTTCGGGTTTGACGAGGAGACCGCGATCCTGGAGGCAAACCGCTGCCTGCAGTGCAAGAAACCGACCTGCATCCAGGGATGCCCCATCGGCAACAATATCCCCGCTTTCATTCTCCTTCTGCGGGAGAAGAAGTTCGAGGAGGCCTACTGGAAGGTCCGGGAGACCTCCACCATGCCCTCGGTCTGTTCCCGGGTCTGCCCGCACGAGTTCCAGTGCGAGGGATCCTGCGTACGCGGCAAGAAGGGCGATGCCGTGGCCATCGGCATGCTGGAGCGCTATCTCACCGACTGGATGGTCGCCAATGGCCGGCCCATGGCCGTCGAGTGCGCCCTGCCCAGGAAAAAGAAGGTGGCCATCGTCGGTTCCGGGCCCGCCGGTATCACGGTGGCCTACCTCCTTGCCCACGAGGGCTACTCCTGTACCATCTTCGAGAGCCTGCCGGTCTTCGGCGGCATGCTGTCTGTCGGTATTCCCCACTACCGGCTGCCGCGGGATATCATCGGCGCCGAGCTCCACTCCCTGAAGAGCTGCGGTGTCGACATCCGGCTCGGTGTCACCGTGGGAAGGGACGTCACCCTGCAGGAACTGAAGGAGCAGGGCTATGCCTCCATATTCCTCGGTGTCGGCGCCCATGAATCCAGGAAGCTGGGCATCGAGGGCGAGGAGGGGACGCGTGGCGTGCTGCACGGCGTCGATTACCTGCGCCGGGTGCTGACCGGCGAGGAGATGGATATTGGCAGCAAGGTGGTGGTGGTCGGCGGCGGCAACGTGGCCATTGATGTCGCCCGCACCGCCCTGCGCACCGGGTGCAAGGATGTCTTTATCCTCTACCGGAGAACCAAGGAGGAGATGCCCGCCTCCAGGGCCGAGATCCATCACCTGGAGGAGGAGGGGGTCCGCGTCGAGATACTGGCCGCACCGGTCAGGATCCTTGCCGAGAATGGCCGCATGACCGGGGTGGAGTGCATCAGGATGGAACTGGGCGAGCCGGACGAGTCCGGTCGGCGGCGGCCGGTGGCCAAGGAGGGCTCCAACTTCATCATCGAGGCCGATTCCATCATTCCGGCCATCAGCCAGCGGGTCGATCATACCGCCGACAAGGGCGTCGAACTGCAGCAGACACCCTGGGGGACCTACCAGGTCGATCCCGAGACCCTGCAGACCAATGTCGAGTGGCTGTTTGCCGGCGGCGATAACGTCCTCGGCCCCCAGACCGTGGCCAAGGCCGTTTACCAGGGCAAGGTGGCGGCAGAGTCCATGCAGCGTTTCATGGAAGGCCAGGACCTGCGCCGGGACAGGAAGTTCCTTGCCCACATGCAGGACTAGCCCGCGGCCCTGTTTTTTTTCCTCTCCCTGCCGCAGTTCGGCAACGCGCCATTCGCCCCGGCCGCAGGACCGCGAATGGCGCGCTGCCCTGCTCTCTTTTCCTTCAGTAGCGCAGGGCCGCGGTCCTCTGGTGGTCAACATAGGCGGCGATCCCGGCCGCGATCTGGCGGGCCACGTCCCTGAGATAGCTGTCCCGGCGCAGGAGTTTCGCCTCGGCCGGGTTGGTGATAAAGGAGATCTCCGCCAGGACCGCCGGCATCTCTGCGCCGATGAGCACGTAGAAGGGGGCCTGCTTCACGCCCAGGTCCTTTACCCGGTAGTTGTCCCGTTCCAGGCCCTGCACCAGGTTGGTTTGCACGTACCGCGCCAGGCGCGAGGATTCCCGGATCTTTGAATTCTTCATCAGGTCGGTGAGGATATCCTGCAGCTCACTGATGTTGTGGGTGGAGGTGGCGTTCTCCCGTGCCGCCACCCGCATGGCCTCGGTGTTGGTGGCCAGGTTGAGATAGAAGGTCTCCAGGCCCGAGGCCGAGTGCTTGGGGTGGGCATTGACATGGATGGAGACAAAGAGGTCGCCCTTCTTCGTATTGGCGATGGCGGTCCGCTCCTCCAGGGGCAGGAAGACGTCGCGGTCCCTGGTCATGATAACCTCGTAGCCGTACTTTTTGCGCAGCATGGAGGCGGTGTACCGTGCCACCTTGAGAACGATGTCCTTTTCCTTGAGACCAAAGGCCATGGCACCGGGATCCTTGCCGCCATGGCCGGGGTCGATGATGATCCGGCGTACACCCAGGCCGAGCTGCTGGGCCAGGGAGATGGAGTCGGGCCCGGTGGCCGGGACCGTGGCGGCCGGGGATGCAGCCGCGGCCACGCGCTTCTTTTTCCGCTCCCTGAGGATGACCACGGCCGGGGCGCCGCTCCTGGCCGCGGGCCGGCTCACCTTCTCCTTCACCGCCCCCGGCTGCACGCGGACCGGCGGTGGTGGCGGCTTTGTGGCAGTCACCTGCTCCCTGGCGGCCGGCTTCTGTTTTTTCCGGCCATGGACATCGATGATGACCCGGAAGGGATCATTGAGGCTGAAGATCTTGTAGTCAGAGATGGACTCGATATCCAGGACCACCTGCACCGTGTTGTCGTTGAACTGGCCGGAGCGGACCTGCCTGAGCAGGCCGTCCTCGATGGGAATGGGGGCGCGGAACTTTGGCGGGATGTAGCTCTGGTGGAGATCAACCAGGAGCCTGCGGGGCTGGGAACCGTTTTTTTCCAGGAGCCTGGTGGAGTAATGCACCGGCGCAGTGGTCCGGATGACGATGCGGGTGTAGTCATCGGATGACCAGTACCTGACCGGCAGGACATGGACCAGTTGTTCCGGCGCGGCCTTGGCAACGAGCTGCCCGGAAACCGTGACATCGGCGGTCCGGCCCAGTTCCCGGAGCCGGCTGGCCGCCTGGGCGTACTTGTCCCCCCTGCGGTATCGCTTGACGATGTCGCTGTAGAAGGTGGCTGCCCGGGCGGGGTCTTTTTTTTCGTGCAGGTAGATCTCGGCAGTGGCGAAGAGGGCGTCGTCGGCCAGTTCGTTGCCCGGGAAGCGGCGGGCCAGCTCGCCGAAGGAGCGGGTCGCCTCTTCCAGGTCAAGGGGATGATGGAAACGGTCATACATCTGCCTGTACATCCTGGCGATCATGTACAGGCACGAGGGGGCCAGCTTCCCTTCCGGCAGGGCGAGGTAGATCTTGCGGAAATTGCGGATACCGTTGAGCCAGTTCTGCCGCTTGCCGCTTTCCCGCCGGTCCCGTTCCAGGCGATAGAAATAGTCGCGCGCTGCCCGGTATTCCTGGCTGGCGCGGCTGGCCATGATGGCCTCCAGGCCGGTGTTGTCCGTGGCATACCCGGAAGCGGCGGCCAAAAGGAGCAGGACTATGACCAGCACGCCCGCCGCGAAGGCCGGGAGCGGACGCGGCCGGGACGGTGAGCATGGGGCCGGCAACCGGATGTCCCGGGCCATCATGACAGGGTGGTCCCCACCGGGAACGGCGGGCCGGGCAGAAGGAGAGGGCGGCATGATGTATCAGAAAACAGAAGCAGGATGCAGGTTCCATCCTGTGTTAGTTACGCCCGGCGCGCCGGGAACGACGGTTCATCTCTAACTATACCGTATTGCACGGGAACGGTACAACAGATTTATCCCGTCCCTGGGCGGGGCCGCGACCTGCAGTGGTCCGGCGTCAGTGGCCGCTGTCCAGGAGCTCTTTTGCCTCGTAGAGGAGCTGCAGGGCCTGGCGCGGGGTGAGCCCGTCCGGGTCGACGTCGCGAAGCAGTCGCCTGAGCGGTTCGTCGGGCGGACTGAAGAGGGAGAGCTGGCAGGGCCGGCTGCGCCTGCCGTCACCTTCCCCGGTGGCAGGCGCCGGTTGGTCCTGTGGCCGCGGCCCGCCCTGTTCGATCTCCCTCAGGATCTCGTGGGCCCGCTGCACCACGTGTGGCGGCACCCCGGCCAGGCCGGCCACCTGGATGCCGTAGCTGCGGTTGGTGGCCCCGGCCACCAGCTTGTGCAGGAAGATGATGGAGTCGTCCCATTCCCGCACGGCAATGGAGTAGTTCCGGATCCTGGGATGGCTGGCCGCCAGGTCGGTCAGCTCGTGGTAGTGGGTGGCAAAGAGGGTCTTGATGCCGCGGCCGTCCTTGTCCGCGAGTTCCTCGGCCACGGCGCGGGCAATGGCCAGACCGTCGTAGGTCGAGGTTCCGCGGCCGATCTCGTCCAGGATCACCAGGCTCCTGTGGGTGGCGTTGTTGAGGATGTTGGCGGTCTCGTTCATCTCCACCATGAAGGTGGACTGCCCCCGCCGTAGGTCGTCCATGGCCCCCACCCGGGTGAAGATCCGGTCGACGATACAGATGCGCGCGCTCTCGGCCGGCACAAAGCTGCCGATATGGGCCATGAGCACGATCAGGGCCGTCTGCCGCAGCACGGTCGATTTTCCGGCCATGTTGGGGCCGGTGATGATGAGCAGTTCGTGGTCGCGCTGGTCAAGGCGCACGTCGTTGGGCACGAAACGGCCCGGCTCCAGCGACCGCTCGATGACCGGGTGCCGTCCCTCGCTGATCGCGATCTCGTCGTCTTCGGTGATCTCCGGCCGTACGTAGTGGTAGCGGGCCGCCACCTCGGCCAGGCAGGCGAGCACGTCGATGCGGGCCACCCGCTCGGCCGTGTCCAGCAGGCGCCGGCTCTGACCGGCGATCCGGTCGCGGATTTCGGTAAAGAGGCTATACTCCAGTTCCAGCCGCCGCTCACTGGCCGTGCTGATCCGGTTTTCCAGGTCTTTGAGTTCCGGCGTGATGAACCGCTCGGCATTGACCAGGGTCTGCTTGCGGATATAGTCCGCCGGGATCCGGTCCGCCTGGGCCCGGCTCACCTCGAGAAAGTAGCCAAAGACCTTGTTGTACCCCACCTTGAGCTTGGCAATGCCGGTCCGCTGCCGTTCCTTTTCCTCCAGCTCCAGGATCAGTCGCTTGCCGTCCCGGAGCAGGACGAGCAGCTCGTCCAGCTCGTCGTTGAACCCCTCCCGGATCAGGTTGCCCTCGCGCAGGGTGACCGGTGCATCGTCCCGGATGGCCCGGTCGATGAGATCGTGCAGGTCAGCCAGTTCGTCGAGCTCATCGGCAGTGGTGCGCAAAAGACCGGGCGGCGTGGCGAGCAGCAGTTGTTTAATCGCCGGCAGCCGGGCCAGGGAGACCTTGAGGCTGCTCATGTCGCGGGCATTGCCGTGGCCCAGCACCAGGCGGCTGCAGAGGCGCTCCATGTCGTAGATGGCGTCGAGCAGCTCCCGCAGGTCGCGGCGCAGGCCCGGCTCGGCGAGCAGGGTCTCGACGCTGCCCAGGCGGGCCCGGATCCTGTCCCGGTCCTGCAGCGGGAAGAGGAGCCAGCGCCTGAGCAGCCGCGCGCCCATGGGGGTGCAGGTGAGGTCCAGGACCGAGAGCAGCGAGCCGTCGCGCTGGCCGCCGATGATGGTCTCGACCAGCTCCAGGTTGCGGCGGGAGGATTCGTCGATGACCAGGGCCTCCCGGCTGCCCACGGGAGTGAGGCGGCGGATGTAGCTGAGATCCGTCTTCTGGGTCTCCCGGATATAGTCCAGCAGGGCGCCGGCGGCGCGGATGGCCGCGTGCATGGTGTCGCAGCCGAACCCGGCCAGGGTGGTGGTCCGGAAGTGCTCGGTGAGAACGTCCTGCGCCGTCTCCTGCTCAAACGAGGCGTCGGGCCGGGGCGTGACACAGAGGCTGCCGAGCAGGGTGGCAAGGGTCTCGGTCAGCGGCGAAAGCTGTTCCCTGTCCGATTCGGGCAGGAGCAGCTCGGCCGGCTGCATGCGGGTGATCTCGTCGACGAGCGGGTCGTGGTTGTCCTGGTCCAGCTCGAACTCGCTGATCTGGAAGTTGCCGGTGGAGACATCGAGGAAGGCGAGGCCGGCCATGCGGCGGCCGCGCCTGGGCCGGGCCAGGACAAGGCTGCAGACAAAACAGTCGCTCTTCTCGTCCAGGATCTGTTCGTCGGTGGTGACTCCGGGCGTGACCACCCGCACCACCTCGCGCCGGACAATGCCCCTGGCCTGTTTCGGATCCTCCACCTGCTCGCAGATGGCCACCCGGTAGCCGGCCTTGATCATCCGGCCGAGATAGCCGGACACGGCGTGATAGGGCACCCCGCACATGGGGACCCGGTTGGCGTCGTCCCTGTTGCTGCGCGAGGTGAGGGTGATGCCGAGCACCCGCGAGGCGGTGACGGCGTCGTCAAAGAACATCTCGTAGAAATCGCCCATCCGGTAGAAGAGGATGGTGTCCGGGTACTGCTCCTTGATCTCCAGGTACTGGCGGAGCATGGGGGTTATCTTGACCGGCTTGCTCATGGGGCTGTGGCGCGGAGAAGTTGCTGGAAATCGGGCAGGAGCAGGTCAAAGGTCTGCTCGATGTGCTGGGGAATGGTCCTGATATCGGCGCACACGGTGATGAAGTTGTGGTCGTCCTGCCAGCGGGGCACCACGTGCACGTGCAGGTGGTCGGCGACGCCGGCGCCGGCGACCCGGCCCAGGTTGAGGCCGATATTGATGCCGTCGCAGCGCAGGCGGCGGCGCAGGATGGCGCAGGACTGCTTGAGCATGGCCATGAGGGCCAGGTCTTCCTCCGGCTCCAGGTCGGTGATATCGGCCAGGTGACGGCGCGGCGCCACCAGGAGGTGGCCGTTGGCATAGGGAAAGCGGTTCAGCAGGACCACGGTCTTCCGGTCACGGTACAGGAGCAGGTGTTCCCGGTCATGGTCCAGGCGGCCCGGCGGCTCGAAGAGGCAGCCCTCGGGCTTTCCGGCCGTGCCGAGCACGTGTTCCATCCGCCACGGCGTCCACAGGGTCTTCATGGCAGCGGCGGCAGTTCGTGGATCCGGGCCCGCAGGGTCTCGCCGGCCTCCAGGATGGCGTAGGTGCCCGGCGCCCCGAAGCGGGAAGTGGCCCGGAAGGAGCCGGGATTGAGGACCAGGGTGGTGCCGACCCGGTGACAGGCAGGGCGGTGGGTGTGGCCGTAGATCATGGCGTCGGCCCCGGGAAAGAGGTCCCAGAGGCCGGCCTCGATGTCCAGGCCGAGCTGGGCGCCGTGGGTGAGGCCGACAAGGAACCTGCCGAGGCGGAAGGTGGTGGCCGTGGGCAGGTCCCGCATGGCCGACCGGTGGCACATGTTGCCGTGCACGGCGTGGACCTCCCGGTCGCCAAAGACCGCCAGGATGGCCGGGTCGGTGAGGTCACCGGCATGGATGATAACGTCGCAGCCGGCAAAGCAGCGCTCGACCTGGCTTTTGAAGACGCTGTCGGCCCGGGTCAGGTGGGTGTCGGAGAGGACGCCTGCTCTCTGTATCATGGCATGAAGATGGGGTGTCGTGGTCGTGCCCGCGGTTGCCACGCGGGGCTGTTGGCCTTGTCGGTTCCTGTCGTTTTTTCGCTGGCAGGGGAGGAAGCCCACACGGTTCATCACCTGCCGGGAACATAACTGTACCCTAAATCCTGCAATTGGCAAGTTCGCCGGAGATGCGGGGCACCAGGGGCAATGGGGTGTAAGAATACATCAATTCCTTGATAATGAAGCAGATTCGGTGAAATTGGCCCGCGTCCGCTGGCAGGGTAACAGAAAATTTTTTCAGGCCACGGCCCCAACCAGCCATGAAAACGGGCCGCAGCCCCTGCGGAACACCGCAGGGAGGTGGCACGAGGTTGATGTGACGCCCGGGCACGGCACGGCCCTCGGCGGCCGGACCGGAAATATTTTGCACCACCGGGCAGGAAGCGGTTGCAAAAAAGCATGCCATCTCGTAACATAAACCTTTTGTCGAAAGAACAATGGATAACCGGTGTCCCGCGGACCGGGCCCGGGCATCGGCCGCGACAGGAATACTACCAAAGGGACAGTCTCCATGTATTCAGCATCAGACCTCCGCAAGGGACTCAAGGTACAGATCGACGGTGAACCCTATATCATCACCGAGTTCGAATTCTCCAAGCCGGGCAAGGGGCAGGCGCTTTACCGTACCAAGATGCGCAACATGATCACCGGCAACCAGTTCACCCAGACCTACCGCTCCAACGACAAGTTTGAAAAGCCGGACCTCGAGGAACGGACCATGCAGTTCCTCTATTCCCAGGACAACGAGTACCATTTCATGGACACCACCTCCTACGAGCAGATCTTTCTCACCAGGGAACAGCTTGGCGATAATGTCAACTTCCTGGTGGACAACATGGAGGTCCAGGTCCTCTTTTTCGACAACCGGCCCATCGATGTCAGCCTGCCCATCTTTGTCAACCTGGTGGTGACCAGGGCCGACCCCTGGGTCAAGGGCGACACCTCCGGCACCGACACCAAGCCGGTCACCGTGGAGACGGGCTACCAGCTGCAGGTGCCTCCCTTTATCAACGAGGGCGAGAAGATCCAGATCGATACCCGCACAGGGGAATATATCACCAGGGTCAAGGAGTAGTTTCGGGCGTCCCGACCGTGGCCACATCCGTAACCCTGCAGCGCCGGTCCGTATTGCTGCAGGCTGTTCGTTCCTTTTTCCTGTCCAGGCGTTACCTGGAGGTTGATACCCCCGTCCTCCTGCCCCTCTTGATCCCGGAGTCCCAGATCGTTCCCTTTTGCTGCGAAGGCCGGTTCCTGCAGACCTCGCCCGAACTGTGCATGAAACATCTGCTGGCCAGGGGCTGTCCGCGGCTGTTCCAGCTCTGTCACTGCTTTCGCAGGGGAGAGTCCGGCCGGTACCATCTGCCCGAGTTCACCATGCTGGAATGGTACCATGCCGGCTGGAGCTACCTGGAGCTGATGGCCGAGGTCGAGGAGCTGGTCCGGACCCTTGCCGGAAACCCGGACGATTTTCCGGGCCTGGACCGGCAGGGCAACCTGGTGCGGGAGCAGCGGACCGTTGCCCTGCACCGTCCCTGGTCCCGCATGACCGTTGATGCCGCTTTTCTTGAATTTGCAGGGATTCCGGCCCGTGAGGCCCTGGCCGACGGCCGCTTCGACGAGATCCTGGTGACAGAGGTGGAGCCGAACCTGGGCTGGGAACAGCCTCTTTTCCTGTACGACTACCCTGTTACGCTCGGTTCCCTGGCACGGCCGAAAAAGGATGATCCGTCACTGGCGGAACGGTTCGAGCTCTATATCTGCGGCATCGAGCTGGGCAACGGTTTTTCCGAGCTGGTGGACCCGGAGGAACAGAGGCGCCGGTTTGAGCGGGAGATCGCGATGATGACAGGAAGGGAGCGGCAGGTAGTCATGCCGGAGCGGTTCCTGGCTTCCCTGGCGGCCATGCCGGAGACCGCCGGTATCGCCCTGGGCTTTGACCGCCTGCTGATGCTGTTCTCCGGCGCCGGGACCATCAGCGAGGTCGTCCCCCTGGCCGCTGAAGAATTGTAAAACCTGAATCTGGCAAATTTACCGAATCTGCTTCGTTATCAAGGGCTTGCAGTGTTCGTATACGAATGGCCCTTGATGCCTCGCATCTCCGGCAAAATTGCCAATTGCAGGATTTAGGTCAAAGCAGGTTTGTATTTTATTCCCTCGTGTTATACCATGAGTTACAGGGCGGCAGGAAAGGGATGCTCCTGTTCGCCCGGCACACTGATAAACTCTGTCTCCGGCAGGAGCAGGGCGGTGAGGCGGCCGCCATAAACCGCCCCGGTATCGATGCCGATCTTGTTGGCCTCCACCAGTGGCTCCCTGAACGGGGTGTGGCCGAAGATGACCCGTTTGCCGAAGTCGTGGCGGGAGGCAATGAACCTGTCCCGCGCCCAGAGGCACCACTGGGCTGTCTGCATGGAGAGGTGGCGGCCCGGCTCCAGCCCGGCATGGACGTAGATGGCGTACTGGTCCTGCCAGTAGAGAGGCAGGTCGGAGAAAAAAGCAAGGTGGTCGGCCGGCAGGGCGGCGCGGACCGAGGGACCGGTCATGGTGGGGGGCAGGCCGTAGCTGGCCAGGGTCTGCAGACCGCCCACTTCCAGGTACAGGGAGAGGTCACGGCCCGCAAGAAACTCCTGCAGCATGAACTCGTGGTTGCCCTGGAGACAGATGGTCCGGGCATGGTTGCGCTGCACCTCGAGCAGCAGGTCGATGACCCTGCGCGAGTCAGGGCCGCGATCGATGTAGTCTCCCAGGAAGACCAGCGTGTCCGCCCTGTCCAGGACCAGGTCCAGGAGGGCTGACAGTGATGAAAAACAGCCATGGATGTCACCGATGACACATGTGGTGCCCCCTGTGGTCACTTCTTTTTCCTCCCCGGTACCGGCAGGCCCGCGGTGAAATGGCCTGCCGGATTGGCACCCCATCCTGCAACCGCCGAGTTTGCCCCGCGATGCAAGGCACCAGGGACGCGCAGGCGTGATGTACAGGATTCAGGTGAAAAAGAGCCGGCGGCGCGTGGCAGGAAGAGTCCCGTCTCCCCTTTTCCCCCGTTCGGCAACTCTATAGAATCATGGAAACTCAACAGCGTCAACAGGTAAAGAAGTACCTCGATCTTCTCGCCTACCACTGGAAGTTCATCACCGCCTGTTTCCTGGTGGGCCTCACCGCCGGCCTTCTGCTCTACCTCTGCCTGCCCAAGGTGTACAAGAGCACGGCCCTTCTCAGTTACGAACGGCAGCAGATCAACCCGGCCCGCATGGCCCCGGAACGGGAGGGACGCCGCCTGCGCGACACGGTCAGCACCCTGCAGGAACTGGTCATGAGCAGGAGCAACCTGGAAGGGATCATCAACCAGTTCAATCTCTATCCGCGACTCCGGCAGAAGGTGCCCATCGAGGACGTGATTGACCACATGCGCAAGAATATCCAGATCGTTCCCTCTTCCCGGGGCGACACCTTCACGGTCTCCTTTGAGGGGGCTGACCCGGAAAAGGTCCAGAAGACCACCAACGCCCTGGCGTCGAAGTTCATTGAGGAGAACCTCAAGTACCGCGAGGAGCGGGCCACCGAGACCTCCAAGTATACCGAGGATGAGCTCAACATGGCCAAGGTGGTCCTGGACAAGAAGGAACAGGCCATGCGCGATTACAAGCTCAAGTATTTCAACGAGATGCCTGATCAGCGGGAGAGCAACCTGAATCGGCTCACGGCCCTGCATGAACAGTACCAGAATATGCAGGACTCCATCCAGAACCTGGAGCGGACCAGGGTCATGGTCCAGGAGCAGATCGCCCTGCGCCAGCAGATCGCCAACTCCCTGGTCAGCGAAGGAGGCGCCATCACCGGGGCCGAGACGCCGGCGACCGCCGCCAACCAGCCCATGACCAGGAAGGAACGGCTGCAGGCCCTGCAGCGCTACCTGGATTCCCTGCTCACCAAGTACACGGAACGGCATCCCGAGGTCCGGCGGACCAGGCAGATGATCGCCAGGCTGAAAAAGGAGATCGCCGCCGCGCCGCCTGCGGAGACCGGCGGGAAATCATCGGCCCGGGCCGCTGCCAGCCAGCCCGTGGACGAGGACCACGAGATCGCCCAGGCCAGGCTGCAGCTGAAAGAGATCGAGATGAATATCAGGCAGCTGCGCAATGACCAGAAGAAGGTCCGGGCCGAGATCAAGAAGTACGAGAAGTGGGTGGCCGCGGCGCCGGTCCGCGAGGCCGAGTGGAACGCCCTGACCCGTGACTACAACGAGCTGCGGCGCCACTACGACTACCTGGTGGCCCAGAACCTGCAGGCAAGCTCGGCGGAGCACCTGGAAAGAAAACAGAAGGGCAGCAAGTTCAAGATCGTTGATCCGGCCACGTATCCCGACAAGCCGTACAAGCCAAATTTCAAAAAAATATTACTCATGACCGTCGGCGCCGGCCTGGCCCTTGCCGTGGGCCTGGTCTTTGGCCTGGACTTCATCGATACCTCGTTCAAGGACGTGGACGACCTGGAAGAGTTTCTCGGTATGCCGGTGGCCTGTGCGGTGCCCTACATCGAGACCCCGGCAGAGGCCAGGAAAAAACGGACCTGGAATATCGTCTGGTCGCTCATCTTCACCCTCTATACCGTGGCCCTGCTGGCCGCACTGGTCTACCTCTGGCAACAGGGGCACATTATCCTGTAGGCTGCCGCAATCCCTTGGCCCGGCAGGGGCCACCATTGATACCATCCGGCGATGTATAGAAAATACTACGGCTTTACAAGCAAACCCTTTGACCTGGCGCCCAATCCCGACCAGGTCTTCATGAGCGAGACCCACCAGGAGGCCCTGGCCATCCTCCGGTACGGTGTCATTGCGAAAAAGGGATTCCTCGTCCTGACCGGGGACGTGGGAACCGGAAAGACCACGCTCCTGCAGGTCCTTGTCCGTTCCCTGGACATGGAGGTGCACTGCTGCCTGCTCAACAATCCCGCCCTGTCCCGCGACGAGTTTTTTTCCTTCCTGGCCCACCAGTACAACCTTTCCTGGGAGGGCAACAAGGCCTTGTTCCTTCTCGCCTTTGCCGATTTTCTCAAGCAGTGCCACAACAGGGATGAGCGGGTATTGCTCATCATCGACGAGGCGCACATGCTGCCCGTGGAGATGCTGGAGGAGATCCGCCTGCTCTCCAACCAGGATATCAGCGGCCAGGACGTGTTTTCCATCTTCCTGGTTGGCCAGTCGGAACTCAATGAGCGCATGAGCGATGATCGCCTGCTGCCGCTGCGGCAGCGCATCGGCATCCGTTTCCACCTGGAACGGTTTTCGCGCCAGGAGACCGCCCAGTATATCAGCTACCGGCTGCGGGCCGCCGGTGGCCAGCACATGGAAATTTTCAGCGAGGAGGCCGTGAACCTGATCTACAAGGTCAGCAAGGGGACGCCGCGCCTGATCAATATTGTCTGCGACCATGCCCTGTTGACAGGCTTTGCCGACGAGCGGCCGGTGATCGACGCCTCCCTGGTCAGAGAGTGTGTCGAGGAACTCCGTTTCCCGGGTGAAGAGACCCCCCTGCCGGTGGCGACCCGGCAGAAGGGAAAGAGGCCCTCCGGCCTGTGGCTGTTCATCCTGGTGGTGCTGGTCGCTGCGGCGGTCCTGCTCCTGCTGGAGATCATTCCCCGTACCCGCGCCTTCTCCCCCCTGCAGGGAGTATTGCCGCAGGAATGGCTGCAGTGGCTGCACCGGCTTGTTGATGGCGCGTCGGCGGGGTAGCGGCATGTCCGGGAAGAATGGAGCTGTATGGGTCACCGAACCGATCATGAGGAGGAAAGCGTGGGAAAGGTTTTCAGGGCATTGAACAAGGCCTCCGGGCCACCGGAAAAGAGGGCTGCCAGGGCCGAGCCGGGCACTCCCGTGGACTTGCCATCACCGGGGGAGAGCCCGTCCGTGGAACGGCGGCACGAGCCGACCAGCGCGGAACCCGTGGCAGCGGGTGCCTGGGACGAGCGGCTGATGCTGGCCACCACCGTGCGGGGTGCCGCGGCCGAGAGCTTTCGCACCCTCAGGACCCGGATCCTGCACCCGGGCTCGGGGCCGCCGCCCCGGACCCTGCTGGTGACCAGCGCTGTTCCGGGCGAGGGCAAGAGTTTTGTCTGCGCCAACCTGGGGATCAGCCTGGCCCAAGGGGTGGATACCTACAGCCTGCTGGTGGATGCTGATCTCCGCAAGCCCTCCCTGCATGCTTTTTTCGGCCTGGGTAACGAGAAGGGGCTTGCCGATCACCTGCGCGACGACTGGGACCTGGGCAAGGTGATCGTCAACTGCGGTGTCAAGAAACTGTCCCTGCTGCCGGCCGGGGCACCGCCGGTGAACCCGGCGGAACTTCTCGGCGCCAGCGCCATGACCGGGGTGGTCGAGGAGCTGGCCGGCCGCTATGACGACCGGCTCATCATCTTTGACAGCCCGCCGGCCCAGGTGGCTTCCGAGACCCTGGTTCTCGCCAAGCAGGTGGACGGCATCATCCTGGTGGTCCGCTGGGGTGGCAGCCGGCGGGAGCATGTCCAGGAACTGCTGGAGACCATGGGCCGGGAAAAGGTGGTGGCCGTGGTCTTCAACGCCTTCAGGGCAACGATCTTCGATACAAGGTTCTTCGGCTCCTACGAGTACCAGCAGAATTACCACTATGGCGTAAGGTAGCGGAAAAACGGGAGCCGGCCTGCAATCCCGCGACGCCGCCCCGCGGTGTCGTGGAAGGGCTGCGGCTCATTTTCATGGTTGGTTGTGGCTGTGAGCCGAACACCTGGTCCAGCCATGCGGGATTATCCAAAGGAGAATGTGCTACAATGCGATACGACAGTCTGAAACAGTTGTGTATCATGCGGGTCCTGCCTTCCATCCTGGGACTCCTCCTGGTCCTGTCGGCCATGGCGGCCATGGCCGGCGAGGGTGTTGTGTCCCACGGCGAGACCGTTGCCGGGGCTACGGAACAGTTGCGCATATTCGGCAAGGTCCGCAACCCGCACGGCGTCGGAGTGGACGATGCCGAAATCCGGGTCCTCTTTAACGGCAGGGAGCTGAAGGCCGTGGTCCACGGCCATGTCGCCCATGGCCAGGGCGGGATCTCGACGGCCAGGGACGGTTCCTACCAGGCCGTCTTTCGCCTGCCCGAGGGTGAACTGGAACGCGGTGTGCTCGAGGTGGAGGCCTACAAGCCCAGTTACGCCAGGATCAAGGTGCAGGTCCCGCTGGAGGATATCAGCAGGGGCCCTGCCGGCATCAGCGTTGGCACCGATCTCGAGATCAAGCGGCACATGGGGCCGGCCTTCTGGATCTCGACCGTTGTCTTTGTCCTCGCCTATATCCTGATCTCCTTCGAGCTGCTGCACAGGACCCTGGCCGCCATGCTGGGCGCCTCCGTCATGCTGGTGATCAGCTACACCGTGGGGACATTCTTCCCGGAATACCATATCCTGACCTACGAGAGCGCCATCAGGGCCATTGACATGAACGTGATCTTCCTGCTGATGGGCATGATGATCATTGTCGGCATCCTCAAGCACACCGGCGTCTTCCAGTGGTGCGCCTACAAGTGCTACCAGTTGGCCCGGGGCAATGTCGTCGTCCTGGCCATCATCCTGATGTCGTTCACTGCCGTGGCCTCGGCCTTCCTGGACAACGTCACCACCATGCTGCTTCTGACCCCGGTCTCCATCGAGATCGCCCTCTCGCTCGGTATCTCGCCCATTGCCCTGCTGATCCCCGAGATTCTCGCCTCCAACATCGGTGGCACCGCGACCCTGATCGGTGATCCGCCCAATATCATGATCGGCTCCTATGCCGGGCTCACCTTTATCGATTTTGTCAAGAACCTGGCCCCGGTCTGCGTGGCCAGCATGATCTTTCTCTTTGTCTTCACCAAGCTCGTCTACGGCCGCGAGTACAAAAAGGCCCATGTCACCGATATCAAGGCCCATATCGCCAAGCTGCGCGAGGAGTACCAGATCACCGACTCCACCCTGCTCGCCGTCGGCCTGATCATCATGAGTATCGTCATTGGCATGTTTCTCACCCATGGCATCCTCCACATGGAGGTCTCCATCGCCGCCCTGTTCGGCGCCGCCCTGCTCTTCACCTACGGCCTGCTGACCGGGAAGGTCGATCTGCTGGAGCTGATCGAAAAGGATATCGAGTGGACGACCCTGCTCTTCTTCATGTTCCTCTTCATCCTGGTCGGCGCGGTGGAGGAGGCCGGCCTGCTCGATATCATCGCCGACTGGGTCAGGCAGCTGTCCCACGGCAACCTGGTCGCCTCGATCTGTCTCATCCTCTGGGTCTCGGCCATCATGAGCGCCTTTGTCGATAACATTCCCTTTACCGCCACCATGCTGCCCATTGTCGGTTACCTGACCACCGTCATACCCGGCGCCGAGAGCGGTGTGCTCTGGTGGGCCCTGGCCTTTGGCGCCTGTTTTGGCGGCAACGGCACCATGATCGGTGCCAGCGCCAACGTGGTGACCCTGGGTATTGCCGAGTCGGCCGGTTACCCGATCCGGTTCTTCGGCTTCATGAAGGTGGCGTTCCCCTTTATGCTGGCCAGCGTGGCGATCGCCAATGTCTGGCTGCTGTTCATGTACTAGGTCGAACCGAAAGCAAGGAGTTACGTTATGAAAACAGTTGAAGACGCGCTTCATTTCCTGGTCCCCATGGATATCGACGGCTCCAGGGACCAGTCCGTGCACCTGATGCGGTGCCTGGCTTCCCTGCTCGGTGACCGTATTGCGAAGATCACCCTGTTTCATGTCATGGCCGGCAGGTACCTGAGTGAGCATATGGCCAATATCGATTTCCGGGCCAGGAACGTCATCTCCACCAGCAAGTTCAGGGAACTGCGGCAGAACTATATTGATTCCCGGATCCGGCCCATCCTGGAGGCGGCAAGGGATGAGATCCGCCAGGTCGATCTTTCGGCCGAGATAGAGATCGTGATCGAGGACGGCGACCCGGTCGATCGTATCGTCGAACGGGCCGGCAGCGAGGACGTCGATGCCCTGATCCTGCAACGCAGCGGTCTCTCCCGGGTCAGTGACATGTTTGTCGGCAGCGTGACCACCGGTGTCCTGCACCGGGAGGTGCACTGCTCCATCTATCTCACCGGCAGCAGGCTCATCGAGCAGGGATGTCAGCCGCGATGCTGCCTGGTGGCCCTGGACGAGTCGGAACACTCCCGCGAGGCCCTGGCCAGGGCGGGCCGGCTTGTAAGCGGCTGTCCCGATGTCATGGAACGGGTGATCCTGGTGCATGTCCTTGATCTCGCCGAGTGCGCTCCGGCCCTGGCCGAGGGCAGGGAGGTGGCGGGAGCGGCGGACCGGCTGCTGGACGATGCGGCCTCCTTCCTGGCCTCCCGCGGCGTGGACGAGGGAAAGATCCGGAAGGTCGCCGCATGCGGTGACCCGGCCGAAGTCCTGGTGGACGTGGCCGACAGGGAAAAGGCTGATGTCCTCTTCATGGGGCGCCGCGGTCGCAGCGCGGTCAAGGACCTCTTCATGGGCAGTGTCTCGAGAAAGATCATCTATCGCTGTCCCGAGCCCGTCATCGTCCTGGTCAGCGTTGACTGACCCCCCTCTCTTTTTTCCTTCCCCCGGTCTGCCATGAAAGGACCCGGTCCGCCGGGTTTTTTCATGGCCGGCCGCTGTCCTGGCAGGCCCGGCGCCGGCAAGACACATGGCCGCCCGAGGATGATCCCGCCGCCATCTGCTTGACGCTGCCGTCTATTTACCGTACATTGCCCTGAGACCAGATAATTGTTGCGGGACAGGTGTTTCGCCTGTTCCCCCGCAGGAACAATGCAGCAGCGTGCCGGCTGGCACCTTCGCACGGCAGTCCCGCCCGGTCTGCAATGGCGGGGTCCGGGTGACGCGGGCAGTGTCCAACCAGCATCGCACCGCTATGTGCGTGGCGGCAGGGATCTTTCATGGCCTTTGACATCGATACCGCAGTTGCCCTCCTGGAGCAGGAGGTCCGGAACTACCAGGTGCCGGTGGTGGACCTGATCGCGGCCCAGACCAGGGACCCCTTCAAGGTGCTCGTGGCCACCATCCTCTCGGCCCGCACCAGGGACGAGGTCACGGCGGCCGCGGCCCGCAGGCTCTTCGCCCGGGCGGCGACGCCGGCGGCACTTGCGGCGCTGGACGAGAAGACCCTGCAGAAGATCATCTACCCGGTGGGTTTCTTCCGCAACAAGGCCCGTTACCTGGCCGCCCTTCCCGGTGTCCTGGAGCGGGAGTTCCAGGGCCGCGTGCCGGACACGGTCGAGGCCCTGACCAGGCTGCCCGGTGTCGGCCGCAAGACCGCCAACCTGGTGGTGGCGGTGGCCTTCAACAAGCCGGCCATCTGCGTGGACACGCATGTCCACCGGATAATGAACATCTGGGGCTACGTCCATACCAGGACCCCGCTGCAGACCGAGATGGCCCTGCGGGAAAAGCTGCCGCGCAGGTACTGGATCAGGATCAATTCCCTGCTCGTGGCCTTTGGCCAGGGAACCTGCCGGCCGCAGCGGCCCCGTTGCGACCGTTGCGTCCTGGCCGCCATCTGCCCCCGCATCGGCGTCACGCCGGCAAAGTCCAGCGGCAGCGGCCGGCCCGCCGACGGCCGGCTGCGCATGGTCTCCTGGAACGTCAATGGCCTGCGGGCGGTGTTGAAAAAGGGATTCCTCGATACCCTGCACGAGCTTGACGCCGACATCTTTGCCATCCAGGAGATCAAGGCCATGCCCGAGCAGCTGCCCGACGAGGTGAAGCATGTTCCCGGTTACCATGTCTACTGGAACCCTGCCCGGAGAAAGGGCTATTCCGGGACAGCGGTATTCTGCCGCCAGAGACCCCTGGACGTGGTCCAGGGCCTGGGGCTGGAGGAGCCGGACCGGGAGGGGAGGGTCCAACTGCTCGAATACAAGGATTTCTTCCTTGTCAACAGCTACTTTCCCAATGCCGGCCCCGGCCTGAAGCGGCTGGAATTCAAGCTCGCGTTCGACCGCGCCATGCGCGGCCTCCTGGACCGGCTGAGCGCGAAAAAATCCGTGGTTCTCTGCGGTGATCTCAACGTGGCGCACCGGGAGATCGACCTGGCCAACCCGGTCGGCAACGAGAACAATCCCGGCTTTTCCGCCCCCGAGCGGGCCTGGATGGACGAGCTGGTCGGCGCCGGCTACGTGGACACCTTCCGCTGTTTCAACCAGGAGCCGGAACACTACACCTGGTGGAGCTACCGTTTCAATGCCCGGGCCAGGAACATCGGCTGGCGCATCGATTACTTTATAGTCGATCCCGGCAGCCGGGACCGGGTCCTGGCCGCCGCCATCCACGATGATGTGCAGGGCTCGGATCACTGTCCCGTCAGTATCGAGTTCAGGTGAGCGCGCATGGAATCGATTCGCATCGTCATTGCCGATGATCACAGCCTGATCAGGCAGGGGATCAAGAGCATCATCTGCCAGGACCAGGGCATGGAGGTGGTCGGAGAGGCGGCCGACGGCCTGGAGCTGCTGCAGCTGCTCCAGGGCAGGGAGGCGGACATGGTGATCATGGACATCACCATGCCCGGCATGAACGGCATCGAGGCCATGGGCAGGATCCGTGAACTCTACCCCGACATGCTGCTCCTGATCCTGACCATGCACAGCAACCGGCAGTACTTCTATCACTCCATTGCCGCCGGTGCCCACGGTTACCTGATGAAGGAGGATTCCGACACCGAGCTTCTCAATGCCATCCGCACCGTGTGCGAGGGCAAGACCTATGTCTCACCCCAGCTCTCCCAGGAGGTTACCGACGAGATGATCGCCGCCTTCCGCGACCGGCAAAGGGTACCCCTTGTCCGTCTCACGGAGCGGGAAAAGCAGGTCCTGCAGATGGTGGTCAAGGGGTACACCAGCAAGAAGATGGCCGAGATCCTCTGCCTGAGTCCGCGCACCATCGATCATCACCGGGCCAGCCTCCTGAAGAAGTTCGGCATGAAGAGCACCGTCGACCTGGTCAAGCATGTCCTGCGCAATTCCATCGTTGTTCCCGAGTAGCCCGGATCGCTGTTCTTCCTACTCCCCCAATGGATTAGGTAAAATTACCTAGTCAAAAATAGGTAATTCCCCCAATTGTTTTTTCCCTCGATCCGGGGTTAAGTATGAGTGTTCGTTATGTAGGTCTTGCGGCGTCATCGCCGCTTTCGGATCGAACCTGGAACAGGAGGGGTGGAATGAACAAAAGCGATCTTGTCGACTCTCTGGCAAAGGCAGCAAACATCAGCAAGGTTGCCGCGGAGCGTGGCCTGAATACCATGTTGACTTCCATGACCAGCGCCATCCAGGAGGGAGAACGGGTTACCCTGGTCGGGTTTGGCAGCTTCTCCCTGGTGGAGCGGGCACCGCGGGTCGGCCGGAATCCCAAGACCGGCGAGAGAGTATGCATTCCGCCCCGCCGGGCGGTCAAGTTCCGGCCGGGCAAGGAGCTGGCCGAAAAGCTGCAGTAGCACATCCACGCCGCTGCGTCCGGGAGATTGCGACGTGCGGATAATGGGCAGGAAGGTTCGCTGATCGCTGGCAGTACACTGCTTTGGCAGCGGCGATATCGATGAGAGGGGGCTCGCCTGAGGCGAGCCTTTTTTTGTTGGCAGATCCAAACCAATGACCGGAAACCGGGTCCCTTGCTGTCCGCGCCAGGGATGAGACCGCCCGGGCCCCTTTCTGTGACGCCGGCCTTGTGTTGTCTCACGTAACGCCGGGGCAGCTCCGGGCGGTGTTGGCTAGGTGTGACGTCCGTTACCTTCCCGCGATGCGCCGCGGTCCGCTGTCCGCGCCCGCCACAGCCAGAGCAGGACGCCGGCCAGGATCATGGCCGAACTCAGGAACTGGCCCATGGTCAGGCCCAGGGCCAGGGTGCCGAGCTGGGGATCGGGCTGGCGGACAAACTCCACCAGGAAGCGCAGCACGCCGTAGAGGATGAGAAACAGCGCCAGCATGGCGCCGTGCGGCCAGCGCCGGGCCCGCTCTCCCGACCAGGGCCGTGTCCTGAGGCTCCAGAGGATGACAAAGAGCAGCACGCCCTCCAGGGCTGCCTCGTAGAGCTGCGAGGGATGGCGGGGCAGGGGACCGGCAGCGGGAAAGACCATGCCCCAGGGCAGGTCCGTCACCCGGCCGAACAGTTCACCGTTGATGAAGTTGCCGATCCTGCCCAGGCCCAGGCCGATGGGCACGGTGACCACGTAGAGGTCCGCGGCCTTCCAGAAGTCAAGCTCATGCCGCCGGCAGTACCAGAGGCCGGCCGCCACCACCCCGATGCAGCCGCCGTGGAATGACATGCCGCCCTCCCAGGTGGCCAGGATCTCCAGCGGATGCCGCAGGTAATAGCCGAGGTTGTAGAAGAGCACGTAGCCCAGGCGGCCGCCCAGGATCACCCCCAGGATCAGGGCCAGGTTCAGGTTGTCCAGGTGGTCGAGCATGGCCTGCCAGCGGAAGCGGCTGGCCTGGTAGCGGACCAGCAGGTAGGTGGCGATGAAGCCGAGCACGTACATGAGGCCGTACCAGCGGATCTTGAGGGGGCCGATGGAAATGATGACCGGGTCGATGTGAGGATAGGTAAGCATGGAGATTACAAGAGTCCCTGTTTCCTGAGGTGAATCTGCAGTACCGAGACAGCGGCCGGCGTGACACCCGAGATGCGCGAGGCCTGGCCCAGGGAGCGGGGCCGGACCAGGGTCAGTTTTTCCACCACCTCGTTGGACAGTCCCGGTAACCCCTGGTATTCCATGTCCTCGGGTAGCAGGGCCTGTTCGAGCTTGCGGAACCGTTGCACCTGCTCCTCCTGGCGCCGGATGTAGCCGGCATACTTGACCTGCAGCTCGACCTCGTCGGCAAAGGGCTGCTGGTCGAGTTCCGGCGGCGGCTGCATGCCGGCCCGGGCCAGCAGCCCCTCCATGTGGGCCAGGCGGATCTCGGGCCGCCGCAGCAGCTCGGCCAGGGTCAGGGCCTGGCTGATCGGGGTGGAGCCGATCCGTTCCAGCTCGCGGTTGACCGCATCCAGGGGGCGCAGACGCAGTTCGTGCAGCATGCGCACGGCCTGTTCGATCTGCCGGCGCTTGTGGACAAAGGCCTGCCAGGTGTCGTCGTCCACCAGGCCGATGCGGCGGCCGATCCCGCGCAGCCGCAGGTCGGCGTTGTCCTCCCGCAGCAGGAGCCGGTACTCGGCCCGGGAGGTGAAGAGGCGGTAGGGTTCCCTGGTGCCCAGGGTGACCAGGTCGTCGATGAGCACGCCGATGTAGGCCTGGGACCGGTCCAGGATGAGCGGTTCCTGGCCGCGCACCTGCAGGACCGCGTTGATGGCGGCCAGCAGCCCCTGGCCGGCGGCCTCCTCGTAGCCGGAGGTGCCGTTGATCTGGCCGGCGTGGAACAGGCCCTGCACCCGCTTGGTCTCGAGTGACGGCTTCAGCTCGCGCGGGTCGATGTAGTCATACTCGATGGCATAGCCCGGCCGGATGATACGCGCCTTCTCCAGGCCCCGGATGGAGCGTACCATTTCGACCTGGGTGGCCAGCGGCAGGCTGGTGGGTATGCCGTTGGGATAGACCTCGACCGTGTCCAGTCCCTCGGGCTCGAGGAAGATCTGGTGCCGCTGTTTGTCCGGAAAGCGCATGACCTTGTCCTCGATGGAGGGGCAGTAGCGGGCGCCCACCCCCTCGATGATGCCGGCGAACAGGGGCGACTGGTCGATGGCGCCCCGGATGATGTCGTGCGTCCGTTCATTGGTGTAGGTGATGTGGCAGGGGCGCTGTTCAAGCTGCGGCTCGCCCGGGCCGGTGAAGGAGAACATGACCGGCGGATCGTCCGAGTACTGGGGCGTGAGCTGCGAGTAGTCGATGGTGGTGCCATCCAGGCGGGGCACGGTGCCGGTCTTCATCCGGCCGACGGTGAAGCCCTGTTCCCTGAACCAGCGGGCCAGGCTGGTGGAGGGTGCGTCACCCATGCGGCCGGCCGGGAAGTTCCTGAGGCCGATGTGGATGAGGCCGTTCAGGAAGGTCCCCGTGGCCACCACCACGGCCCGCACCGGGATCAGCTCGTCCAGCGAGGTGCGGATACCGCACACCCGGCCGTCCCTGACCAGGATCTCGTCGACCACGGTCTGCCGGATCTCCAGGTTTTCCTGCTGCTCGAGCACCCGCTTCATGCGCAGCCGGTAGAGGAGGCGGTCGGCCTGGGCCCGGGAGGAGCGCACCGCCGGTCCCTTGCTGGTATTGAGCCTGCGGAACTGGATGCCGGTGGCGTCGATGTTCCGGGCCATCTCGCCGCCCAGGGCGTCGATCTCCTTGACCAGGTGGCCCTTGGCCAGGCCGCCGATGGCCGGGTTGCAGGACATGGCGCCGATGGTATCGGCGTTGATCACGCAGACCAGGGTCCGGCAGCCCATGCGGGCCGCGGCCAGGGCGGCCTCGCAGCCGGCGTGGCCGGCCCCGATGACGGCAATGTCGAATTCGTTCATCACTCCGGTACGATCCGGTTAACGGTTTACGGATGGGCCGCCTGTGACGGCCGGTTTCTCTGCCAGCGTATCTTCGGCCTGCGGGTCATCTTCCAGAATCCCGGCGTCAGCAGGATGGCGACGGTATACAGTTCCAGGCGGCCGGCCAGCATGCAGAAGATCAGGACCAGCTTGGCCAGGGAGGGCAGGTGGCCGAAGTTCTGGGTCGGCCCCACCAGGGCCAGGCCCGGGCCGATGTTGTTCAGGGTGGCGATCACGGCGGTGGGCCCGGTGATGATGTCCACGCCCAGGCCGGTGATGATCAGGCTGGCCGCCATGAACACGGCCAGGTAGATGGCAAAGAAGCTGAGGATGGCGATCATCACGTCCTGGGGGACCTTGGTCATGCCCAGCTTGATGGTCTCCACCTGGCGCGGGTGGACCAGCTTGTGGAGCTGCAGCCGGGCGTGCTTGAAAAAGAGCAGGAAGCGCACCACCTTGATGCCGCCGCCGGTGGAGCCGGCGCAGCCGCCGATGAACATCAGCGCCACCAGCAGGGTGCGGCAGAACGGCGGCCAGGTGTCGAAATCCGCGGTACCAAAGCCGGTGGTGGTCATGATGGAGACCACCTGGAAGAGCGAGTCGCGCAGGTTCCTGGCCGGGTGGTGGTAGGTGCCGCTCACCTGGTTGGCGATGAGGATCAGGAGCACGGCGATGCCGATGATGGCACAGTAAAAGCGGAACTCCTCGTTCTTCCAGTAGGCGCGCAGGTCGCCGCGCAGGGCCATGAAGTGGAGCGAGAAGTTGGCCCCGGCCAGGAACATGAACAGGGTCACCACCGACTCGACATAGGGGGACTGGTACTGGCCCACCGAGGCGTTGTGATTGGAGAAGCCGCCCGTGGCCAGGGTGGCGAAGGAGTGGGTCAGGGCGTTGAAGAAATCCACGCCGCCGGCCATGAGCAGTACCGTCTCCACCAGGGTCATGAGCAGGTAGACGCTCCACAGGATCCGGGCCGTGTCCTGGATGCGCGGTGTCAGCCGGTCCTTGGTCGGGCCCGGCACCTCGGCCTGGAAGAGCTGCATGCCGCCGATGCCGAGCAGCGGCAGGATGGCCAGGGTGAGGACGATGATGCCCATGCCGCCAAGCCAGTGGGTCATGGTCCGCCAGAAGAGCAGGCTCCTGGGCAGGACCTCGATATCGGAGAGCACGGTGGAGCCGGTGGTGGTGAAACCGGACATGGACTCGAAAAAGGCGCCGACAAACGAGGGGATGTATCCCGACAGGATGTAGGGCAGGGCGCCGAGCAGGGCCAGGCCGATCCAGCTGAAGGTGACGATGGCAAAGCCGTCCTTGTAGCCCAGCTCGCGCTCGGGCAGGAAGACCAGCACCAGGACGGTGCCGGCCACCAGGCCCACAAGCGAGCTGACCAGGAAGGTGGGGATCATGCCGTCGCCGTAGTAGATGCTGAACGGGATAGGGGAGAGCAGCATCAACGACAGGATGAGGATCAGTCTGCCGAGCAGGTTGAGAACGCCGCCGATTCGCATGGCTCAGTTGTCCTGTCCCGGAAACATCGGTGGCTCACGATGCGGGGGCAAAGAATTTCTCCACGTCCCTGGCCGCGTCGCGGGTGAAAAAGATCACCAGGTTGTCGCCGGGCCGGATGACCGATTCGCCCGTGGGGATGAAGACCGAGTCCCTGCGGACAATGGCGCCCACCACCGAGCCGCGGGGAAATGAGCAGTCCCGGATCATGACGTTGTCAAACTTTTTGTGCTCCGGCACGGTCACCTCCATGACCTCGGCGTCCGAATCGAGGATGGTGGCCACCGAGACAATGGAGCCGCGGCGCACGTAGCGCAGGATCATGTCCGCCGCCACCTGCCGGGGGCTGAGCGCCACGTCGATGCCCAGCTTGCCGAGCATGGGCACGAAGTCGTGGCGGGTGATCTTGGTGATGCACCGCCTGGTGCCGTGGTGCTTGGCCAGCAGGCTGGAGAGGATGTTGGTGGTGTCCGAGCCGGTGACCGCGATCACCAGGTCGGCCCGGTCGATGCCCTCCTCCAGCAGGTCGTGGGCATCCAGGCCGTCGAAGTTGAGGACAATGGTATGGGCCAGGTTCTCGGACAGGAATCGGCACCGCTCCACGTCCTCTTCCACGATCTTGATCTCGATGTCCAGCTCCTCCAGGCGGCGGGCCACCAGGTAGCCGATATCGCCGCCGCCGATGATGAAGACCCTGGCCGGCAGCCGGCTGGTGAGATTGAACAGCCGCTCCACCCGGGCCATCTCCTGCCGCAGTACCATGAGGTAGATCTTGTCACCTGCCCGGATGGTGTCCTCGCCGCGGGGAATGATGGTCTGGCCGTCCCGGATGATGGCGGTCATCACGTACTGGCGGCTGCCGTGTTCCCGGCCCAGCTCGAACAGCGATCTGCCCACGCAGGGGTTGTTCCCGTGGACCAGGTAGCCCAGCAGGATCACCCTGCCGTTGGCGAACTCGGCCGTGTCAAAGGCCTCGGAGACGTGGATCAGTTTCATGATCTCGTCGGCCATGGCCCAGTCCGGGCTGATGAGCAGGTCGATGCCCAGGGCCTCCTCGTTGAGCGACATGCCGGGGGTGAGGAAGTCCTCGTTGCGGACCCGGGCGATGCGGATGCCGACGTCATACTGGCGGGACATGATACAGGCCACCAGGTTGACCTCGTCACTGTCGGTGACCGCGATGAAGAGATCGGTCCTGGCGATACCGGCCTCGGCCAGGATGCGGGCCGAGGCCCCGGAACCGTGCACGGTGAGGATGTTCATCTCCTTTTCGAGCCGCAGCAGCTTGTCCTTGTCGCGGTCGATGAGGACCACTTCCCGCCCTTCCGAGGAAAACCTGGAACAGAGATACTGGCCCACCAGGCCGGCGCCGACGATCATTATCCGCACGTATGGGTATCCTCCGTAGGGAAAGAATGGCTCACGGCCGCCAGCTGATAAAGGCCCACGTGGGCACATGCCTGCGCCGGAGCAGCAGGCTGCCGTTGTCTGCAGAGGTGGTAATGGACCGGACATATTTTTGCAACCGTTTTTCCTCGGCCGGGTCCAGGTCGCGAAACATCCAGCGGTAGCTCTCCACGGCATCCTCCAGGGAGCGGTAGACCATCTCCTCCTCCAGGACGATATACGCGACCGAGGGCAGAAAGCCCATCCGGTAGAGGAGGTTCACGGTGTAGATGTAGTCCGGGCCCGGCCGCAGGGGACGGCCCACGGCGGCAAAGGCGTCCGGGTCAAAGGGGCCGTGCCGGACCCGGTCCGTGACCGCCACCCTGTGGGTGGCATGGCGGCAGAGCTGTTCCAGGGCCGCGCGCAGGTCAGGGACGGCCAGGGAGCGCGAGGCGATGGCCACGTCGTGGCGGCCGATGCCCCGGGCCTGCCAGTCATCGCCCCAACCGGCGTGACAGGCGGTGATGTTGTCGATCCCCGCGCGTCCGGCCCGCTCCTGCAGGATCTCCAGCATCCTGGCGGAGAAGTCCAGGGCCGTTACCCGCTCCACCCGGCGGGCCAGGGGCAGGGCCAGGGTGCCGGGCCCGCAGCCCACGTCGAGCACGGACCAGTCCTCTTCCGGCTGCAGCAGGGCCAGGAATTTTTCCGTATAGATCGATCGTTCCGTTCGTTCGGCAAAAGAGGCCGCCTTGCGGTCCCAGTCGGCGGCCCCCTTGGATTTCCACGATTTTTCCTGCCGGGCCCGGCGATACATTTCGTTCCAGTCGAGATCTTCAAGGCGTGGTTGTTGCATACTTTCTCCGCACTGACGTGAAATAATTTGACAGAGTAGGACCACTGTGATTAAAATACAAAATTTTGATAAAGTAAATGGCGAGCGTCAGAGACGGTCAACCCATCGGTCAGATCCCGGCATCGCAGTCTCGGTTTTCGGTTGCAGGCGGTGTGCGGGCATATCAGCCAGAGTCGCCGTGGGGCCAACCAGTCGGAGGGACCGCGCGCTGCGCCTGTATTCAATCCAGCAAAAGGAAGCAGATCATGAGCAAGAGAACCTTTCAGCCCAGCAACACCAAGCGGAAGAGGACCCACGGTTTCAGGGTCAGGATGAGAACCCGCGCCGGCCAGGCCGTCATCAAGCGGCGCCGCGCCAGGGGCCGCAGGCGCCTGGCTGTCTGATCCGGATGAAGAGGTTCGGGCTTCCCAAGACCTGCCTGCTCAGGAAGACCGGGGAGTTTAACCAGGTATACCGGCAGGGCCGTCGCCTGCATGGCCGGGGCTTCACCCTGATCTGCATGGCCAACGACCTGCCGTGGAACCGTCTGGGGATCAGCGTGCACAGAAAGATCGGCGGCGCGGTCCGTCGCAACAGGATCAAGCGGATCATCCGCGAGACCTTCCGCCTGCACCGGGACATCTTTCCCTCGTCATCCGATATTGTCTGTGCGGTGCGGCCGGATTTTGCCCTGGACAGCCCGGCGGCCATGCTGGCGGCCGTGCGCCGGCTGTTCGAGGCCGGGGAGCAGGTCGGATAGTGGCCGGTCACTGCTGCAGGGATGCCGCGTCCCCGGGCGGACAGGGCAGCCGGACATGGTTGTCGGTCCTGGCCGGCCGTCTGCTGGTGGTGCTGTTCCGGGGCTACCAGTGTTTTGTCTCACCTCTTTTTCCCGCCACCTGTCGGTACACTCCCACCTGTTCCCAGTACGCCATAGAGGCAGTGGCACGTTATGGTGCCATCCGGGGCCTGTACCTGGCCGTTCGCCGGATCCTGCGCTGCCATCCCTTTGCCCGCGGGGGCTATGATCCCGTGAAATAGTCGTGTCAATAATCCTGTGACAGGCTGGTGTCCCGGTCGTTGCGGTCCGGCCCGTAAGTACGCTCGCCGCGGACAGACAGCTTTTTTTTGAGGTACCTTTCATGGACTTGCAGAGAGTTCTCTTGGCCTTTGTTCTTTCTATCGCCATCTTGCTGGGATACCAGTATTTTTTCGTCAAGCCGATGGTGCGGCATCCGCAGCCGCAGACCGCCGGCACAGGGGTTGCCCCCGGGGGTGAGGCCGCCGGCAAGGCCCCGGCCACCGCCGGCAAGGCCCCGGCCGGCACACCTTCTGCCGCTGCGCCGGCCGCGCCGGCCGCGGCCGCGCCCGCCGCCACCCCCATGGTGCAGAAGGTCGCCGTCAACCCGGCGGCCAGGGATATCACCATCGACACGCCCCTCTACCGGGCGGTGATCAACGAGCAGGGCGGCGGTTTCAAGAGCTTTGTCCTCAAGAAGTACCGCCAGGAACTGGACCCGAAGTCCAATCTCCTGCAGCTTGTCCAGACCCGCAACCCGGTGGAACTGCCCCTGCTCTTTACCCTGGATAACGGTGCCTCGGCCCAGCTCCCCCTGTACCGGGCCAATGCCACCTCGCTTACCCTGAAGGGGCCCGGAGACACTGCCACCCTGGTCATGACCGCCACCCTGAAGTCGGGTCTCCGCGTCACCAGGACCCTTGAGTTCAACGGCACAAACTACCTGGTGAAGAACAGCTACAAGGTGGAGAACACCGGTGCCGCGCCGGTACAGGTCACGCCGGCCATGGTCCTGACCAACGAGCCGTTCGAGAGGAATGCCTCCTCCGGCCGCCTCAGCCGGTACCGGTTCTCCGGCCCGGCCGCCTACATCGACCAGAGCCTGAGCCAGGTCAAGGGCAAGGCCCTGAAGGAAGGCCCCAAGGTCATGCAGGGGAACGTCACCTGGGCCGCCTACGAGGACAATTACTTCATCTGCGCAGTCATTCCCCTGCCCCCCGCGCCGCGCACCGTCACCATCCGCGCCCAGGGCGACCGGGTACGTACCGTGGTCGCCGACGGCACCGTCAGCCTGGCGCCGCGGTCGGCAAGGGAATTTCAGTTCAACGCCTACTTCGGCCCCAAGAAACTGGCCATCCTCAAGGCCGTGGACCATAACCTGGCCAAGGCGGTCAACTTCGGCTGGTTTGATGTCATTGCCAAGCCCATGCTCTGGCTGCTCAACTTCTTCTATTCCATTGTCCACAACTACGGCGTCGCCATCATCCTGGTCACCGTCCTGATCAAGGCCGTCTTCTGGCCCATTACCTCCAAGGGCATGAAGTCGATGAAGAACATGCAGAAGCTGCAGCCCAAGGTGGCCAAGCTCAAGGAGAAGTACAAGGACGATCCCACCCGGATGAACCAGGAGATGATGGCCCTGTACAAGACCTACAAGGTCAACCCGGTGGGCGGCTGTCTGCCCATGGTGATCCAGATCCCGTTCTTCTTTGCCCTTTACCGGGTCCTGATGTCGGCCATCGAGCTGCGGCACGCGCCGTTCATGCTCTGGATCAACGACCTGTCGGCGCCGGACCGGCTGATGATCGGGGTGGACATTCCCTACATCCACGGTATCCCGGTCCTCACCCTGCTGATGGGCGCCTCCATGTACCTGCAGCAGAAGATGACCCCGACCACGGCAGACCCGACCCAGGCAAAGATCATGCAGTTTCTGCCGGTTCTGTTCACCTTCATGTTTTTGAACTTCGCCTCCGGCCTGGTTCTCTACTGGCTGGTCAACAACCTGCTTTCCATTCTCCAGCAGCAGCTCATCAACCGGCAGACGAGGGCCAACGCCTAGGCCTTCTGACAAGGAATATCCCATGGCAAAAGGAAAAGATTTTTTCGGCAAGGATGTAACCGAGGCAATCAGGCAGGCCTGCAGGGAGCTGTCCGTGGCCCAGGAGAACCTCGATATCGAGGTCCTGGAGACCGGCTCGGCCGGGATCTTCGGCCTGTGCAGGAAAAAGGCCCATATCCGGGTGACGCCCAGGCCCGAGGCCGGGGAAGAGAAGGAGACAGCAGGGAAACCGGCCCGCAGGAAGAGCCGCCCGGCATCGAAAAAGAGCGCGCCTGCCGGCGAGGAAAGTGCGGAAAGCGGGAAGCCGCGGCAGGAGGCCCCGGTGGAAGAAGGGCCCGTGGCCGTGGCGCCTGCAGAGCAGAAGGAAGAGCCGGCCCCGGCCGGGAGTACGCCGGCCGAGGGACCACCCCAAAAGGAGGCGTCGGCCCCTTCTGCCCCGGAAGCTGAGCGGGAGCCGCCGTCGGCCGAGGTCCTGGAGGCGATCCGGGACGACCTGGAACAGGTGCTCTCCCTGATGGGCTATCCCTCGCAGGTGGCGGTGGAGGTGGAGGAGTTCACGGTCCGCTGCCGCATCAGCGGCGAACACGAGGAGGCCGTCATCGGCACCGACGGCCGCACCCTGGACAGCCTGCAGTACCTGCTGCGCAAGATGATGAGCCGCCGCCTGCCCGAACGGGTGATGCTGACGCTGGATGCCGGCAATTTCCGGCAGCGCAGGGCAGAGGAGCTCAAGGAGAGGGCCCGCGACCTGGCCGGCCAGGTCCGGGAGGACGGCAAGACCCGGGCCATCCCGGCCCTCAATCCCTCCGAGCGGCGCGTGGTCCACATGGCCCTGCAGGAGGACAAGACCATCCGCTCCCGGTCCGTGGGAGACGGATTATTTAAAAAGGTCCTCATCTACCGGCCGGGCAAGGACAAGAAGTCCGGTTCCCGGAAACGCAGAGGTCGCCAGAGTGACCGCTCTTCATCGGGAAACTGATACCATAGCCGCCATTGCCACCGCCCCCGGCACCGGCGGCATCGGCATTATCCGCATCTCCGGGCCGCAGGCCCGCGACATCCTCGGCGCCATGTTCCGCCCTTTTCGCGCCGGCGCCGATCCCACCAGGGAAAGCCACAAGCTCCATTACGGCACGGTCGTCGACCGTGGCGGCCGGGTCCTCGACGAGGTCCTGGCCGTGTTCATGAAGGCGCCTGCCACCTATACCCGCGAGGACGTGGTCGAGCTGCACAGCCACGGTTCCTACCTGGTCCTGCAGGCCATCCTGGCCGAGGTCCTGGCCCGGGGCGCCCGCCCTGCCGAGCCCGGCGAGTTCACCAAGCGCGCCTTTCTTGCCGGCCGCATCGACCTGACCCGGGCCGAGGCGGTCATCGACCTGCTCCAGGCCCGGACCGCCAGCGGCGTGGACCTGGCGATGGGCCAGTTGCAGGGCCGGCTCCAGGAGCAGGTGGAGGCGGTGCGCCAGGGGCTGACCGAGATCCTGGCCATCCTCGAGGTGGCCATCGATTTCCCGGACGAGGACGTGGAGATCCTGGACAGCGGCCATCTCCTGGAGCGGCTGGCCCGCGACGTGGAGGCGCCCCTGGACCGGTTGCTCGCCCTGGCCGACCAGGGCAAGGTGCTGCGGGAGGGGATCAGCGTGGTCATTGCCGGCCGTCCCAACGTGGGCAAGTCCAGCCTGCTCAACGAGCTGCTCCAGGAGCAACGGGCCCTGGTCACCGAGGTGCCCGGCACCACCCGCGATACCATCGAGGAGATGATCTCCGTCCACGGCATTCCCGTGCACCTGGTGGACACCGCCGGTATCCGCGCCCACGACGACCTGGTCGAGGGGCTGGGCATTGAGCGGGCCCGCCGCAAGATGGACGAGGCCGACCTGGTCCTGTTCCTGGTCGACGCCGGCACCGGCCTGGCAGCGCAGGACCGGGAGCTGTACGACTCGGTGGCCGGCCGCGACCATATCGTGGTCCTCAACAAGACCGACATTGCGCCCCCGGACCGCCTCGATACCCTGGAGCGGGAGTTTGCCGGTGTGGACGTGGTCCGGATCTCCTGCCGCCGCCAGGAGGGGATCGAGGGACTGCGGGAGACCATGTTCCGCCACATGCTGGGCGAAGACGCCCTGGAAGAGCGCCCCGCCTGCGCCCCCAACCTGCGCCACCGCGCGGTCCTGGCAAAATGCCGGGACGCCTGCCGCCGCTTGCGCCAGGCCCTGCAGGCCGGTGCTCCCGCCGACCTGCTGGCGGTGGAGGTCCAGTCCGCCCTCGATCACCTGGGCGACATCGTCGGCATCACCACGCCCGAGGATGTCCTGGACACTATCTTCTCCCGCTTCTGCATCGGCAAGTAATGTTTCGCGAACAGCGCATCTCCATGGCCGAAACACGTTTCATAGTGGCAGGGCGACTCATCGACGGTTCCGGGGGCCCGGTGCAACGCCAGGTCTTCCTGGCGGTGCGGCAGGGGGGTATCACCGGCATCGGTCCCGCGTCCGGCCTGCCGGCCGGCACACCTCAAACAGCAATCACTGATCTCTCCCACTGCACCATCCTGCCATCCCTGGTTGACAGCAGTACCTGCCTTTCCCGTTCTCCCTCGGTGGACCAGGCGGTGCGGGCGTCCATGGCCGGCGCCGATGCCACGGCACGGATGGCCATGCTGGCGCGGCATGTCCATTACTGCCATGCCTACGGCGTGCTCGGTGTGGCCGATGGCGACGATGCCACCGGCCTGGTGACACGGTACCGGCAGGAGAAGGAGGCCACCATCGAGATCAGGGCTTCAGGCCCCCTGTGCAGGACCCTGCAGGACTGTGGCAAGGAGGCGCCGACACGCGATTTTCTCAAGATCGCCTGCAGCGGCGATATCGCCATCCGGGAGGAGCCGTCGCCCGGACCCGGCCAGGAGGAGCTCTGCCGGATGCTCTCCTGCCGGGGCGGCAGAAAGGCGGTGGTGGTGGCCAATGGCCGCCGCCGGGTGGCCGAGGCCCTGGCGGCGGGCTGTGACGCCATCGAACAGGGGTATGGTATGGGCGAAGACAACCTGCGGTTGATGGCGGAGCGGGACATCCTGTGGATTCCCTGCGTGGTGCGGGCCAGGAACGGCCTGGACGGCGCCGTTGGTGACGGCGGCGTGGCATGCCGCTTTTCGCAGCGTTACATCTCGCCGGAAAAACCGGTGCCAGGGGCAGAGGCCTTCTGGAAGGAGACACTCGCCGGGCAACTGGCGCAACTGCGCCTGGCCAGGAAACTGGGGGTGAGGACAGCCGTGGGAACCGGCGCCGGAGGAGTCGGCATCCTCCATGGCGAGTCCATGGTCGAGGAGATGAAGCTGTTTCTCAGGGCGGGCTACACCCTCGAGGAGACCATCCGCAGCGCCTCGGAACATGGCGCCCGCTTTTTCGGCATGGACGGCCTGGGCATGTTGGCCCCGGGACGCAGGGCGACGTTTTTGGCCGTGCGTGGAACGGTGAAGCAGCTTCCCCGGAAACTCTCCTACCTGGAGGATATCTACATCGACGGGAGGCCGAGTACCGCCTACCGCAAGGTGTAGGTACTCCGCCCGGACCGATCACACGGCAACAACGAGGATCATGGAGGAGAGACGATGACAGATCCGGAGAAGATGGCCGAACGGGCCACTGAACTCTTTCTGCAGCGCATGCACTGAAGCCAGGCCATTCTCGGCGCGTGCGCCGGGTTGTTCCGCAGCCAGCCGCCCTCGGCCGAGCTGATGGCGGCCATGGCCCCGTTTGGCGGCGGCATGGGCTCAAGCGGCCAGGTGTGCGGCACCCTTGCCGGGGCCCTGGCCGTGATCGGTTTCACCATGGGCAAGACCGGCCCGGAGGAGCGGGATCACAGGAAGATGTGGAAACTCAGCAACACCATGGTGCGCCGCTTTGCCGATATCTGCCGGCCCTACGGCGGCATCAACTGCGCCCAGATCGCCGGCGTGGATTGGAAGAATCCCGCTGCTGTCAAGGCGTTTTACCGGGACCCTGACAGCCGCCGCCGGAACTGTGTCCAGGTCATCCGCGAGACGAGCCTGGCGCTCCATGCCCTGGTCACGGAGCACCTGGACAGGAACGGCTGAGATTCCCCGGGGCCGTGTCCCGGCAACCGGCCACCTACCTGCTCTCAGAACCAGGCCCTGATGCCGACAACAAAGCGGAAGTCGTCCGCGTCGCTGCCCTCTTCGCGGGCATAGTCGGCCGTCCTGCCGTAGAGGTGAATCCAGTTGATGCCGACATAGGGCGCAAACTCCCGCCTGATCTCGTAGCGCAGGCGCAGGCCCAGCTCCAGGTCCGAGATCCCCGAACCGATACCGGTCGCCGGATCGTCCCTGCCATAGAGGTTCAGCTCGAAATCAGGGACCAGGATCAGGCGCTGCGTAAAGAGGATCTCGTACTCGGCCTGGAGCCGCGCCGCGGTTCGGCCTGATTCGCCGATAAAGACCGCGGCATCGATATCAAAAAAATAGGGGGCCAGGCCCTTTACTCCCAGGGCCAGCCAGTTCCGGTCCGGGCGGGGGCGCAGGTCGCCCCGCCATCCCGCCTGCAGGTCCCAGAACGGGGCGACTGCCCGGCTG
>WFUT01000197.1 GCA_015484845.1 Desulfobulbaceae bacterium | reverse complement strand
GTCCCCGCCTTGCTGCGCGGCTCCGGCCCTATGCCTCCGTGTCATCGATGCCGGCATAGGCCGTTTCGATGGCGAGGATGGACTTGATCTGTTCGATGGAGAGTTCCACCTCGCTCCGTTCATCGATGTGCTGCGGGCAGACGATGATCAGGTAGAAGGGGCTGTCCGCCACGGTGAACTTGCGGACAACGACCTTGTCGGCATAGTTGACGTCCAGGGAGATGTTGTTGGCATCCTGCTGGCCAAGGAAAAAGACCGCCTTGTCGATGGTCTGGCCCAGGACCGAGGCCAGGGCGGCAAAGACCTCGCTGTCAACGGGGCTGTTGTAGGCTGCCACGGCAAAGCCGTTATCGTCGGCAATCATGGCCCCGCTCAGGCCGCCCCGGTTGCAGAGGGCGTGCAGGCAGCTTTCGAGCTGGTCACCCCGGTAGAGGGAATCGCTGGCCTCGGGCGGCTCGATGGAGATGTCGGCGGCGGCATCCGCCGTCCCGGGGGGCCGTGGTGCCGGGCCCGGAGCCGGACCCGCGCTGCCGGCGCCGGCGAATATCGGCTCCGGCGAGGCTGCCGCCGGGGTGACGGTGCTGCCGGCGGAGACGACGTGCTCGGTCGTCTGCCCGTCCCCGGCCGCCTCCCCGCCCAGCAGGGCCCGCATGAGGGCGATACTTTCCTTCAGTTCTTCAGAAGAGTGGATCAGGCTGCTCACTGGAACCCCCTTTGTGCTGCAGTTTCCGGTCGCGCTGGACCAGTTCCGTGGCCAGGTCCGCGTAGCCCCGGGCCAGGTCGTCATATTCCCTGAACAGTCCCACTGGCACGCCATGGGCCGCCGCTTTCTCGAACGCCCTGTCCAGGGGGATCACGGTGGAGAAGAAGGTGGCGGCCGGGAAGCCCTGGCGCAGGTCGGTCATGATCTCCAGTTCGTAGGGATTCAGGCTGTCGACCATGGAGAAGATGGCGCCGGCAAACCGGAGATCCGGCTGGACGGTCTGTCGCAGCCGCAGGAGAAAGCGGAGGAAGAGCGGCAGCGACTTCACGGCCAGGGTCCTGCAGGGAAGCGGCATGACCACCGAGTCGGCGCAACCGAGGAGCAGCGTGTTCAGGGTGGAGTGACCGCAACCGGTGTCGATGAGGAGGTAGTCGCACTGCCCGGCCAGGTCGCGGACCGCCTGCCAGAGCCTCTCCCAGCCGGTCCGTCGTTCCAGGGCATGGACGTGGGCCGGCTCGGTCACGCCGGTCCGTACCAGGCCGAGACCGTTTTTCCGGCTGGCATGGATGGTGTCCTCCAGAGCGATGGCGCCGTTCAGGAACTGGTACAGGCCGCGGTCACTGCGCCGTTCCAGGCCGGCGGCCAGGGCAAGGCCGGCCAGGGGGTCGCCGTCGAGCAGCAGGACCGAGTGGCCCATGGTGGCGAGGCACATGCCGATGTTCAGGGTGGCGGCGGTCTTGCCCACGCCGCCGAGATGACTGGTGATACCGATTATTCGTCCCACGTCGTTCTCCAACTCGGTTCAGGTCGGGCAGGGGTGCCGCTGCCTGGCCGTGGTTGCTGAAAAATGCCCGTTTACGGGGTGGTGTCCGGTTCGGCCGCCCGGGCCCGGGCGGGCCGCACGGTGATCTTCTGCCGGCTGATGGCCCGTTCAATGAGTTCCATGCAGGCCTTGATGCTGCCCTCCATCTGCGTGAGCAGGCTGACCATGGGCAGGGGGAAGGCGTGGCGCATGGCCTCTATCTGCGGAATATTGGTCGGCTTTGCCTGCAGTTCCAGGATGGCGTCGCGGCCGCCGAGACCGTCCATCACCTCCTTGATCTCGTCCACGCGCATGGTGACCTTGAGCAGAAGGTGCCGGATCTCGCGGCCCTCCTCGTCCGGCCTGACCGGCCGCTGCTGTTCATAGTTGAGGATAAAGGTACCCGATTCCAGGAGAAAGAGGCGGATCAGGGCCTCCATGCCCGTGAATCCCCCCTGCCGGGCCGTGACAATCTGTCCGCACCGGGCCACGAGCCTGCCCTGGATATCGGGCAGCTCAAGGGTGGCGTTCTTCTGGGACAGGGAGAGCATCTGCAGGATATCGGTGATCCCGAGCACTGCCAGGTCACCGCTCACCTCTCCCTGCTGGGAGCGGCGTGCTTTTTTCCTCCGCAGGACCGCCTTGATGCGGGCGGTCAGTTCGGCACCGTTGAACGGCTTGACCATGTAGTCGTCGGCACCGAGCTCCAGGCCCTTGATCTTCAGGTGGTCACGGTCCAGGATGCTGAGGAAGATCACCGGCATGGCCTTGCCCGCATCGGTCTTCCGGATCCTGGCCAGGGTCTGGAAGCCATCCATCTGCGGCATACTGATGTCGAGTATGATCAGGTCCACGTGCCGATCGGCAAGGACCTTCAGCGCCTCCATGCCGCTCATGGCGTGCAGGGTCGAGAACCCGCTCAGTTCCAGCTGCTTCTCCAGCAGTTTCTGGATGATCGGGTCATCGTCTATGATGAGGATAACTGTTTCGTTCATCGGTTCTCCGACGAAGACAGGCAACGTGACGGCTCACGGCAGAGACGGGCCCCCTGGCGCCTGTCCCGTCACCTGCCATGGAAGGCGGCTGGGCCGCCGCTCTCAGGACGGGATCGGAAAGGCGTCGTCCAGCAGGTCGATGCCGCATTCCAGGTTGTCCACCCAGTCGATGAACCGTTCCACCATCTCCCGGCCCCTGAAGATGGAACCGTGCTGGGGCGCGATGGTCTCGATGTCGAGCTGGCGTGCGGTCTTGGCCCAGGCCTTCATGGCCCTGGAGCCCGCCATGTAGCGCTTGTGGAATCCTTCCATGAAGGCGAGGTGGGCGTCAAAGTCCTCGACGAACCGCTGGGTCGTTCCCACCGAGGCACCCAGGTCGCCGGTATAGAGAATCCTGGAGACCGGGTCGTAGAGCTGAAAGTTGCCGGGCGAGTGCAGGAAATGGGCCGGGATCACCTTCAGGCCGGCGCCGGCCAGGTCGATGACCATGCCCTGGTCATCGATGGGGGTGATCCGGTCAATGACCATGCTGTCGACGCCGAAGTGGGTGATGAACCGGATCCACAGGGCCGGCAGAAAGGCGTCCGCCTCGGTGGTCATCAGCCAGCCGTTTGCCGAGGCGATGATGTCGGGATCCTGGTGGGAAAAGAAGATGTACTGCAGGTCCTTGATGGGGATCTGCTCGGCGACCTGGGAAAAGAGGCGGGAGAAGATCTTGTGGCCGCCGGGATCAAGGAGAATGGCCTTGCCGTTGTGGAGGATGATGTGCTGGTTGGCATCCACCATGTGGCCGAGGGAGAGATCGTTCACACACAGGTTGGCGTGGGACTCGTTCTGGTACAGTTCAAACATGGGGCAGCTCCGGGATGTCTGGGCTCAATGTCCGGCTGGAGAGCTCTGCTCCGGCCACGACTTCAGCAGGTATCAGTGGATGTCGATCCATGGGGCCGGCCGGGAGGGGCCGGCAATGGCGGCCGCTCACGAGAGGATCTTTTCAATGTCGTCGGCGCAGCGGGACATGTCGAGAAAGATCAGGCCCAGCTTGGCGGCCTTGCTGGTCAGGGCGATGAGTACGCCATGGGGACCGGCATGGGACATGATGATGTAGCCCTCGCTTCCCTTGACAAAGAGCTGCTCGAGCTCGCCGCGCCGCAGTTCGCCCACGGTCCTGCTGCCCATGGAGAGCAGGACAGCGCTCATGGCCGCGATACGTTCCTCGTCCAGTCCCTGCGGCAGGGCGCTGGCGATGATCAGTCCGTCCTCGGAGACAACGGCGCAGGCTTCGATATCCGCGGACGCCGCCTGCAGCGATCCGAGTGCCTTGTCAAGCTGTTCCTTGCGGGTCATGTGCTTCCTCCAGAAAGATGCGGTTCCGGGCGCGAAGACGCCCCGGCGGGTTACCGGGTTACGGGGCAACATACTGTTGATACATATTATTGTATGGGAATCGGAATAATAGTCAAGCGGACCAGGGCAGATTGTGCGGATTTTATGGAATTTTTCCTGCCCGCGCTCTCCGCCTCCCGGCCCGGGTGGCGCGTGGCCGCGGGGCCGGGGAGGAGGCGGCATCCGGAAGGCCTGTCGGCAGGCGGGATTCCGGCAGGAGGGGACGGGCACCAGGGCGGCAGGCAGGGCCAGGGCTGTCTGCGGAGGTGACATTTTTGCCTGATCCGTGTAGGTTTTCTTTATTGCCGCGGCACGCCGGACACGGACCGTGCCGGGCGTTTTTCTTCTCTCCCGTCAAGAACAGGGAATACCCATGAAAAGAGAGATCGGCATCGATGTCCTCAGGGGGCTCAGCATGCTCTATATCGTCGGCTTCTGGCACCTGCTCGAATATACCCGGGCCATTGCTTACCAGAACGATATCACCCATCGCATCACCTGGATCACCCTGGGCGTCTTTTTCTTCATCTCCGGCTACCTGATCGGGGCCGGCAAGACCTCGCTTTCGGCCAGGGGACTGGGCGGCTACTACCTGAAACGGTTTTGGCGCATCTATCCCCTGTTCCTGCTGGCCCTGGCCTGGTTCACCCACCTGGGGATATGCCGGCACGACATGGCCCTCAGGGCGGCCCTGGGCATCTCCGTCTTTGCCGGCCCGGCGCCGCCGACCCTCTGGTTTGTCGCCATGATCATCGTCTTCTACCTGGTTGCCCCGGTCCTGCTCTACGTCTCCCGGCACAGGGGCCCGTTTATGGCCTTCCTGCTGAACCTCGTTGTCATGGTGGCCATGTACTGGTACCTGATGGCCACCGGCCGCCTGGAGCTCCGCATGCTGGTCTACTTTTCCGTCTTTTTCCTCGGAGTCTACGCGGGCGCCAATCCATGGCTCTTCGCCTACAGGAAGACCATCGCCGCCCTTGCCGTGCTCAGTTTCATGCTCTCCTATTTCAGCCATGTCCAGTCCCTGCCGATGAGGATTGTCACCATAGTCCCCATGATAGCGCTCTGCTCCCTGTTTGTGGTCATGCTGGCCAGGGAGCTCCGCCTCGGTCCGGGCAGGCTGCGGAGCGGGGTCCTGGCCCTGAGCTGTGCCAGCTATTGCATGTACCTGTTCCACCGGCCGATCTACATTCTTGCCAACAGGTTCTATTTTCCGGCCACGCCCTGGCTGCAGGTGGTGTACCTGGTGGGGCTCTGCCTGCCGCTGGTCATCCTGTTTTCCTACGTGGTCCAGAAGAGTTATGACCTCGTCGTGAAGAACGTCCCCCCCTGGCTGGGCGCGGCCCTGCCGGCACGGCGCTGACCCGTTCCCCCGGCCGGCCGCCGCCGGATTACCTCCTGGGGCGGTTTTTTCCTGTCTGGTCGCAAGAGAGGGGCAGGATTTCGGTTGTAGTTCTCCGGAGCATGGTTACAGTATCTGTATCAACCACTGCAGGTTCGGTTGCCGATGAAAGTCGACGATGACCGGAGCAAGAGCAAGGAGGTGGCAACATGATCGACAGAAGCAGTCTCTGTAAGAAAATCATGGAGATCTATCCGGAAATCGGCCAGTGCGATATCAACCTGGATGTTCATTACGATGACGGGAAAAAGGCCTGGGTGGCGCACCTGAGCAAGGAGGGCAAAGAGCTTTCCACCTACCTGGATGATGACGAGATCCAGGCATGTCTTGACGGAAAGCAGTGTGTGGCTCTGGGCCTCCATGTGGCCGAGCTCTCGAGAAATGTCCATGATGTCTGATTGACTGGCATGTCCCGGCAGGCTCTCCCTGCGGCGTCCGGCCCGCATGGCTGGCAACCGTTGCCGGCAGCCCGGCGTGGACGAGAGGGGAGATGCATGCCCGCAATTTTAACCGGCCGCGACCTGGAGGCAGGTCCGGCCCCGTGGAGGAACAGATGGCCCGACAGGTACGTATTGATACGGATGAATGTATAGGCTGTGAAACATGCGTGGAACTCTGCCCCGATATCTTTGCCTTTGACGAGGAGGCGGGCAAGTCCCACGTGATCAAGGCCGAGGGAGGCGACGAGGCCTGCATCGAGGAGGCCATTGCCGCCTGCCCCGCCGAGTGCATCACCTACGAATAGCGCGGGAACAGGTTGTTGCTGCCGCCGGCAGGGTGTTGCCCGGGGCAGGAAAGCTGACTTTCGGCCCATGGCGGACAGGGAGCAGGTGGACATAACCAGGCACGAGGAAGAGATCCTGCGGAATCTCGAGTCCTGGCGGAAAAAGCCCCTGCTGGGGGAGATCTATGCCGGCTTCTACCGGCGCATCGCGGCCCGGCTCCATGGCGGACCCGGTGCGCGCTGCGTGGAGCTGGGGTCCGGGATCGGCAATATCAGGGAGTTCATCCCCGGCTGTCTTCGGACCGATATCTTTCCCCACCCCTGGATCGACCAGGTGGAGAGCGCCTACAGCCTCTCCTTTGCCGACGGCAGTGTCGACAACCTGATCCTCTTTGACGTCTTCCACCATCTCAGGTACCCGGGCACGGCCTTAAACGAGCTGCACCGGGTCCTGGTGCCCGGCGGGCGGGTCCTGATCTTCGAGCCCTGCCTGAGCCTGCTCGGCCTGCTCGTCTTCGGGCTCCTGCACCATGAACCCCTGGGCCTGGGAAAGGAGATCCGGTTCTTTGCCCCGGCTGGATGGTCGCCGCAGCAAGACACCTACTACGCGGCCCAGGGCAACGGCGCCAGGATATTTCTCGGCAGGAAGTATCGGTCCCTGCTTTGCGACCAGTGGCAGGTGGTGGCCAGGGAGCGGCTTGCCGCCATATCCTATGTCGCCAGCGGTGGCTATCGCGGCCCCCAGCTCTATCCTGACCGGGCCCTGGACCTGATGCGGCGTCTTGACCGTCTCTGCGATCATCTTCCCTCCCTCTTTGCCACCCGCCTCCTGGTGGTGCTGGAGAAGAAATCCCCCACCTGATCCCTTTTCCCGGCCCCGGAGGGCCGTGGCCCGGAGCAGCGGCTCGTCCAAATCCCTTCTCTCTCAAACCATTTTCGTCATGACCAATTTGTAACTCGAAATGGTGTGAAATTTCATTGTCTTCAGGGGAATGATCAATTACCATCAATCCTGTTTGCAGGTGGCATCAGGGGGATTGAACGGTTTTCCGGAAAATGGAAACAGGGGGAGTAACCTTGGAGTAGAAGTCAAATCTCTTCCGGTTTTTCAGGGTTCAATACTCGGGTTTTGTTGGTTTTGTTGTCGGTTGTCACGGTCCGGGGCCGAAGGGTGCCGGCCGTGTCGGGTAACAGGAACAGAGGAGGAAGGAAAAATGAAAAAGAAATTGTCAGCCGTGATCTTTTCAATTGCCGGCCTGGTGCTGGCGGCCGGTGCGGCCAGCGCGCAGCCGCCGATCATTGAAACGGGAAAGAGTATGTATTATCTTGATCCCTACTACTGGGTGTACAGCGCTTCCCAGTATGAGTGGATGGGCGAAAACCAGAACCTCTGGCCGGCGGACGGTCATGATGTCCAGGTCACTTTCTCCCTCACCGGTTATGACGGCGACCAGCCCCTGACCTTCACGGTCGACGGCCTTGCCGATCCCGTCGAGGGGGTCATGGAGGAAGATCCTGACATGGCCGGCGTCTACAGGGGGGCCTTCACCGTTGGCGAGGCCAGCGTGGGCGGCGATCTCTTCAAGCCGGGGGCAAAAGACGAGGATACCGGCAAACCGCTGGTGCCCAAGGCGGTCACCCTCACCATCTCGGATACCGATGGAACCGTTGCCCAGCGGGAGATCAGGATCTCCAGGTGGGGCTGTGACCGGTGCCATCTCTCCCAGCAGGACGCCAAGATGGTCTATCCCTGGGCATCTCCTGCCGGCGGTCCGCGCGGGCCGCACAGCTGGCCCAACGTGCTTGGCCGCAACGGCGGTCGGCCCGGCTTTACCTACGCCAACCTGACCCATGACGCCCTCACCCACACCCCGACCGTGGGCGGCTATGTCGTGGACCGCAATACCGGCGAGAAGGTCTGGCGGGACAATCCCCTCAACCGGCCGCCCTATCACCAGAAGACCAACCTGAAGATGCCCTGGTCGGAGAAGTGTTCGCCCTGTCACCAGGGCTCTGGTCACGTCCGGGCAGCCTTCAAGGTGGAGGGCCAGCCGTTGCCGGTGACCATGGAACGTTCCACCATCGTCAAGTGTGTCTTCTGTCATGGTGTCTCGGGCGGCTATGTCCCGGACGAGCCCAACAAGACCATGTGGGAAGACTGGGTCCTGCAGGGCTGGAACTGACACGGACCGGGCGCCGTGCCGTAGCCCGTGCGGGATGGGCCGGTTACAGTATGTGCCGGATCTTGCGCAGGTCCGGCACCCGGGTCCGGGCCGCGGCCTGAAACCGCCGGGACCGGCACAGTGCCGGCCCCCTGCAGCACGTGAACCCGCAGCCGGCCAGGCCCCTGTCCCGGGCCTGGCGGCTGCCGCCATCTACAGACAGGGAGCCGGAGTGTCATGGCCTGGTTGAAGTGGCTGCCCTGGCGGTTCATTCTCAGCAGGGCGGCGCGGTCCAGTGGTTTTCTCGACCCGGTCGCCCTCATGGCCCGGATGCACCGGTTCGCCCAGCCCTCCGAGGTGGGCGAGCCCATCGAGCTGCTGCGCGCCGGCGCAGTCTTCCATGCCCGCGGCCTGATCAACAGCCGCGTTATCCAGCACAACCTGGACTGGGTCTGGCCCTACTGGATCGAGCGCCAGTTCGATCCCATGGACGAGGCCTTTGTCCCCCGCGCCTTTTCCCTCACCCATATTAACCTGACCCATCGCAACTGGACCGCGGTGGGCTGGCCCGACTGCCCGGAGCTGGCCATTGTCGATCCGCGGGGGTTGCTCACGCCCTTCCTGGACTCCTGGTCCCTGGACGGCTGGGTCTTTACCACGGACAACCGTTGTCTCCTGCCTTCACGGGCCCGGTACTCCTCCCAGCAGATAGATGCGGCGGCCGCCCTGGTCACCCGCAGCCGCCAGGAGGGCCTCTCTCTTGTCTGCCGGATCCTGGTCGAGCCCGGGGACGGATCACCCGTCTGCCGCATGGAGCTCACCGGCCGCAGCGATGTCGGGGGCTGGCTGGTCCTTGCCCTGCGGCCCTGCAATCCCGAGGGGATCAGCTTCATCCACCAAGTGGCCCTGGCGCGTGACCGGCGGGCCTGGCTGGTGGACAACCGCACCCGCATCAGGTTCAGCGCACCCGTGGAGCGGCACCACGTCTCCGAGTACCGGAAGGGCGATGTCCATATCCACCTGGCCGATGCCGGGGAAGAACTGGCCGGCCGCTGCGAGGTCGGCATGGCCACGGCTGCGGCCATGTACCGCCTCCGGGCCGGGCAGGAGCGTACCCTCGCGGCCGAGGTCGTCCTGGTGCGGCGCCGGCAGGAACGGTCCCTGCCCACCTGGCAGCAGGCCCTTGCCGGCCACTGCCGGCTGGAGGTGCCGGACCACCGGGTCCGCTTTCTCTACAACGCGGCCATCAGGACCCTGGTCCTGCACTCGCCCGGCGAAGTCTGGCCCGGTCCCTCCACCTACCGGCGGTTCTGGTTCAGGGACGCGGCATTCATTATCCATGCCCTGCTCTGCGCAGGCCTCCTCTCCCGGGCCAGGCGGGCCCTGGACCGTTTTCCGGGCCGCCAGACCGGGCGGGGCTATTTCCTGTCCCAGGAGGGCGAGTGGGACTCCAACGGCGAGGCCCTGTGGATCATGGACCGCTACTGCGGCATGACCGGCGAGGTGCCGCCTGCGTCCTGGCGGCGGGCCATTGTCCGCGGCGGCAGGTGGATCGTTGGCAAGCGGCTGGCCGATACCCCGGACAGTCCTCACGCCGGCCTGCTGCCGGCCGGGTTCAGCGCCGAACACCTGGGGCCCAACGACTACTTCTACTGGGACGATTTCTGGGGGATTGCCGGGCTCGAGGCCGCGGGCCGGCTCTGCGCCCAGTTCGATCCCCGGGCCGGGCAGGAGTTCAGCCTGCACGCGGCCTCGTTTTCGGCTGCGGTTGAAAAAAGCCTGGCCCGGAGCCGTGACCGACTGCACCGCCGGGCCATGCCCGCCTCCCCCTACCGCCGCCTGGATTCCGGGGCCATCGGCTCGCTGGTCCGGGGCTATCCCCTCTGCCTGTGCGCTCCGGACGACCCCGACCTCCTGGGCACGGTGGAGTACCTGCTCGACGAATGTTTTGTTGACGGCGGCTTTTTCCAGGATATGATCCACTCAGGCATCAACGCCTACCTGACCCTGCACGTGGCCCAGGTCCTGCTGCGTGCCGGCGACCGCCGGTACCTGCGCCTCATGGACCGGGTCGCGGAGCTGGCCACCCCCACAGGCCAATGGCCCGAGGCGATCCATCCCCGCACCCTGGGCGGCTGCATGGGGGATGGCCAGCACGTCTGGGCCGCGGCCGAGTGGGTCCTGATGGTGCGCAACTGTTTCCTGCGCGAGGAAGGGGAGCGCCTCATCCTCTGCAGCGGCGTGCCCGAACGCTGGCTCCGGTCCGGTCAGCTCCGCTTCGGTCCTGCGCCGACCACGTTCGGCCCGGTGTCGCTCACCCTTGTCCACGACCACGGACAGGGGCCTGCCACTGTTGAAGTCCGCTGGCAGGGCCGCTGGCATGCCGGGCCGCCGGCAATCGAGGTCCGGTTCCCGGGCAGGCCCGTCCTCCTGCCACGGCCGGGAGAAGATTTTGTGCACGTCCCCCTGGAGGATACGCCATGAACATCGTGATGGTGACCAACACCTTTACCCCGCACGTGGGGGGCGTGGCCCGCTCCATCGAGTCGTTCACCGCCGAATACCGGCGCCGCGGCCACCGGGTGCTGGTGGTGGCGCCCGAGTTTCCCGGCACCCCGGACCGGGAGAAGGATGTCTTCCGGATCCCGGCCATCCAGAACTTCAACGGCTCCGACTTCTCCGTGGCCCTGCCTGTTTCCGGCCTGCTCCACGACGCCCTCCGGGACTTTGCCCCCCAAATCGTCCATTCCCACCACCCCTATCTCCTGGGCATGACCGCCCTCCGGGTGGCGCGCTACTATCACCTGCCCCTGGTCTTCACCCACCATACCCGCTACGAGGAGTACACCCACTACGTGCCCCTGGATTCGCCCAAGCTCAAGCGGTTTGTCATCGAGCTCGCCACCCGTTACTGCAATCTCTGTGACCAGGTCTTTGCGCCCAGCCGGGGGATCGAGACCCTGCTCAGGCAGCGGGGCGTGAGCACGCCCATTGCCGTGGTGCCCACCGGCGTCCGGGTGGAGCTCTTTTCCCGCGGGGACCGGGCCGGGTTCCGGCGCGCCATGGGCCTGGGGCAGGATACCTTCCTCGTCGGTCATGTCAGCCGCCTGGCCCCGGAGAAGAACCAGCGTTTCCTGGCCGAGGCCGTGGCCGCCTTTCTGAGGGACACGCCCGCTGCCCGTTTCCTGGTCGTGGGGCAGGGGCCGTCCGAGGCGGATATCCGGGCGGTCTTTGCGCGGCAGGGACTGTCCGACCGCCTGGCCTTTGCCGGCGTGCTCACCCCGGAGCACCTGGCCGACGCCTACCATGCCATGGATGTCTTTGCCTTCAGCTCCAGGAGCGAGACCCAGGGCATGGTCATCACCGAGGCCATGGCCGCCGGCCTGCCGGTGGTCGCCCTGGAGGCCACCGGCGTGGAGGACGTGGTCCGGGACCGGGTCAATGGCCGGTTGCTCGGCGAGGAGTCGGTGGCCTCCTTTGCCGCGGCCCTGGCCTGGGTCCGCGATCTGCCGCCGGAGCGGCTGGCGGCGATGCGGCGGGCCGCCCGCCGGACGGCGGACGCGTTCTCCCTTGCGGCCACTGCTGACAGGGCCCTGGCCTGCTATGAGCGGTTGCTCTCCAGGACCCTGCCGTCCAGGACCGAGGAGGACGCGGCCTGGGAGAGGGTATTGAGCCTCATCCGGACCCAGTGGGAGATCACCAGGGAGCTGGCCGAGGCCGCCGGTGTTGCCCTGCGCTCGGGAGAGCCGCAGGTGGCGACCCGGGAGGGCGGCGGCCGCAGCGGGCCCGGTTCGGGGGAGATGTTGTCCGGTCGTTGACAAACCGGCCGATGTTGCTTACTTATGGATTCCAGGTTTCGGGTGTCTTGCTGAGCGGTGCAGAGAACCCTTCATGCCCGCAGAGCGGGCACAACCAACGTGACACCGCAGAGCGGTATCACGAGGTGGAAAATAAGCGGTGTCACGAGGT
>WFUT01000196.1 GCA_015484845.1 Desulfobulbaceae bacterium | reverse complement strand
CATATAAAAAAGTTCAATGATTTCAAGGAAAGTCGTGGATTGATCCTCCTGCTCCCTGCCAAAATGGCATGCGTGTCTGCCAGGATGGCACAGGAGGGCGGTTGGCTGGAAAGAGAGAAAGGAAAGACGCCGATCACCTCTTGCCCACCCCCAGGAGACGGCCGGCCAGGTAGAGGCCGGCAACGGCGTAGAGGCCGGCAAAGACGATCTGGGCCACGCGGATGGAGAGTTTGTCCAGGGCCGCGCCGCCGGGCAGGGTGGAGGTGCCGAGAAGAACGAGAAAGGTGACCAGGCCGAGAAAGCCATATTCACCCCTGGGAGTGCCGCCATAGATCGTCTGCGCAAACAGCAGGCTGGTGGCCACGACAAGGGCGATGAGAAAGGCGAGGTTGGGCCAGGCCAGGAGGAGCGGGTGGACCACGAGGATGGCGAGTCCGCCGAGCAGGCAGCCGAGGAGATTCTTTTTCATGGTGGTCAGCGGTGCTGTGGGCGAGGTGTTGCCGGCCAGGAAACAGATCTGGAGCATGGCATAGGATTGACCGGCCAGGTTGCGGCTGAAGAACAGGGCCAGCGCGGTCAGGGCGACCAGGGTGGAGGCCAGGGCGATCCGGATCCGCTGGCCCTGGTCCGGTTCTCCGGCCGGACTGCCAGGGGGAGCGGTGCCGGACGCAGGCGGGCTGCCAGGCAGGAGCCGGTGAAAGAACCAGGCCACCCCGAGGCCGGCCGCCAGGTTGCCGAGCATGGCCGCGGCCAGGAAGTGGGCGACGATGGCCTGGCTCAGCCCCATGAGCGGCAGGATGGTGATGCCGATGGTCATGAACATGGCAGCCATGGGCGGCGCTGCCGGGGTGACCAGGTAGTAGATGGCAAAGAAGAGGAGGCCGTAGACCAGCAGGCAGGCCAGGGGCAGGATCAGGAAATACTCGCTGATGACAAGGCCCACGAGGAGCGAGGCCGCCATGAGCACGAGCAGGCCAAGACAGTTGTTCCAGCCGATCCACACCGGCAGGACCAGGAAGAAGGCCGCGTAGATGGGGGTGAGAAAGCCCAGGGGCCAGCCAAACCCGTACCCGGCCAGCACGGCAGCGCCAAGACCCAGGGCAAGGCGGAGGCCGCATCTTGCCTGCTCCTTCACGTTTTCTCCCCCGAGGCGCGGTGGCCCGTGGCTGTCACGGTCGCGATCATGCCGCTTATCGTCAGTAGAGATAGGTCAGCAGGCTGGTCAGCCGCATCCACCAGTGGCCGGGGACGTTGTACAGGGGGTTGTCGCCGGTGTGGATAAGGACGTTGCCCTGGCCGCCCAGCCGCAGAAACGGCCGGACCGGCGCCAGGTCCTCGAAACGGATGAGGACCGGCATGTACTGGGCCTGCCTGAGCCAGCCCTTGGCCGGCCGCACCGGGCTGAGGGCGCCGGGCCGGTTGCCGGTCTTGTCGCTGACGCCGAAACCGATGCTCATCACCCGGCCGGCAAAGAGCCTGCCCGGGGCCGCATCGAGGACGATCTCCACCGGGTTGCCGGCGCGGATGTTGACCAGGCAGTTTTCCCGCATGTCTGCCTGGAGCCAGAGGAAGCTGGTGGAGATGAAGGTCATGACCGGCGAGCCGGTGGCCACGTACTGGCCCACGTCCACGATCAGGTTGGTGATGATGCCGTCCGAGGGCGCCCGCAGCACCGAGCGTTCCAGGTCCAGGCGGGCGCTGTCCAGGGCGGCCCGGGCCGCCTTGATCCCGGCGTTGTCCGGGCCGGGGGCCCCGAACCGGGCCCGGACCTGCTCGAGGTTGGCCTGGGCCTGTTTGAGCCGGGCCTCGCTGGCCGCGATCAGGGCACGGGCGTCGTCGGCCCGGGAGCGGGAGGCCGCCCCCTTCTTGGCCAGACGGATGATGCGCTCGCCCTTGATGCGGGCATTGCGGAGGTTGGCCTGGGCCTCTTCCACCCGGGCCTGGGCCGTGCTGATGGCCGCCACATCCGCGGACGAGGCCTGGATGGCCTGTTGCAGGTTGGCCTCGGCCTGGCGCACCGCCAGTTCGTACTTGGCCGGATCAATGACCGCCAGGACCTCGCCGGCCTTGACCGGCTGATTGTTCTCCACCCGGATGGCGGTGAGCGGCCCGCTGACCTGGGCGATGATGGGGACCACGTAGCCCTGGACCCGGACATTAGCCGTGTAGGGGATGTGTTTGTCCACCAGGGCGTGGCCCAGGAAGAGGAGCACGCACACGAGCACGGCGGCCAGGCTCCAGGTCCGCACCGGATTGCTTCCAGCAGACCCCGCCTTGCCACCGGTCGCAGCCGGTTTCGCTGGTGCTGTCTGTTCAGGGGCAGGGCCGTCCGTGTCGCGGCCCTGTCGTTCCCCCTGTCTCTCACTGTCCATCTGTTGTCTCCGTTGGTTGATCACGCCGCACGGGCCCGGATCGGCCCGGAGTATCCGCCGCCGGTGTGACGCTCGTCCCGGCCGGAGCGGCTGCAGGCGCGAGCAGCCCGCCCCAGTCGGTGCGTTTCTCCATGGCCCGGCGCACCTCGGCGGGCAAGAGCTCCGGCCGGCCGGCCCGTTCATCCCAGCCGCCGCCCAGGGCCTTGTAGAGAAAGACGGCGCTGGTGGCGATCTTGCCCCGGACCAGGGCGTACTGGTCTTGTTTCCGGGTGACCGAGCGGGTGGATTCCAGGACCCGCTGGTAGTCGATCAACCCTTCCTCGTACTGGATCAGGGACAGTTCCATGGCCTTTTGCGAGGCAGCCAGGGACTGGCGGATCGCGGCCGCCTCCTGCCGGCTCTGCCAGAACAGGCTCAGTCCGTCCTCCACCTCCCGGGCCGCGTTGAGCACGGTCTGGCGGTACTGGCTGAGGAGCTGCTGGTAGCGGGCGTCCTGGATCCGCACCTGGTTGTGCAGCCGGCCATAGTGGAAGAGCTTCCAGACAAAGGACGGGCCAAAGACCCAGGCCACGTTGTCGCCGCCAAACAGTCCGGCCAGGTCGTCGCTGCCGGCGTCGGTCGCGTTCCAGCTCAGGCTGCCGACCAGGGTGAAACTGGGCAGGAGATCGGCCTTGGCGATACCGATGCGGGCGCACTGGGCCGCGGCCGCCATCTCGGCCCGGCGCACGTCCGGCCGGCGCCGCAGGAGATCGGCCGGCGCGCCGATAAAGAGCGTCTCCTCGACCTTGGGAATGGAGCTGGTCCGGGACAGCAGGGGGGCCAGCTCGCCCGGCACCATTCCCAGGAGCACGGCCAGGGCATGACGGCGGGTGGCCAGCGCGGCCCGCAGCGGCGGGATGGTCGCCCGGGTGGCGGCCAGGAGTCCCTTGGCCTGGAGGACATCGAGTTCAGTGATGGTCCCCTCCTTGAACCGGTCCATGACCAGGGCCAGCCCGCTTTCCTGGATGGCCACGTTTTTTTCGGCCAGCCGGATCCGTTCCTCCAGGGTGCAGATCTCGATGTAGAGCCGTGCCACCTCGGCGCTGAGCGAGACCATGAGGTCGTCGTAACCGGCCACGGTGGCCAGGTAGGCGGCCCGGGCCGATTCGGCGGTTCGGGCATACTTGCCCCAGAGATCCAGTTCCCAGCCCAGGTCGAAGCCGAAGGAGGCCTGGTCGTAGCTGCGGGGCGGGCCCAGGGCCTTGGGCTGGCCGATGGTGCCCAGCGAACCCTTGGCCTCCTGGACCTGGGGAAAGACCGTGGCCGCTGCCAGGCCGAGCCGGGCCCGGGCCTCGATGATGCGCAGGGCCGCGGTCTGGAGGGTGAGGTTCTGGTGAAAAC
>WFUT01000195.1 GCA_015484845.1 Desulfobulbaceae bacterium | reverse complement strand
TGACAGAAAGATCCTGGTCCGCAACCAGGACGGCCTGGCCCGCCCGACCTTCCATCCCAGCGGCAGGAGCATCGCTTATGCCGCCACCCCGAACGGAAACTGGGACATCTGGCTCGTGGACACGGCAACCGGGCAACGCCGACGCCTGACCAGGGGAGAAGCCATGGAGACAAACCCCCGCTGGCGTCCCGATGGCAGGGTATTGGCCTACAAGGTGGCGCCAAAGGGGAAGTATCCCCTTACCGAAGAATATTTCATGAGCTTTGTCCATGGACTGGAGAACCCCATCATCCATCGCTGGAATGGTCCCCGGTCCATACAGATGAATGACTGGAGCCCGGATGGACGCAAGATCACCTACACGGCCGAGATCATCAGCGACAGTTCCGGTCGCGACAGGGTGACTTACGCGGCCATGGTCTCTGACCTTGTCCTCAACGGGGAATCAGCCGATACCCGTAACACCAGGATCCTCTCCCGCGGCAGGACCCTGGGCGACCGAGGCCCGGTCTTTTCGCCCGACGGCAGGAGCATCGCCTTCTGGGCATGGGACACCGAAGCCAATGCCACGCTCTGGTGCTATGACCTGGACAACGACCGACTCACCCGGATAACCAGGGGCGGGCCGGACATGTACCCCAGCTGGAACCCTGCCGGTGACCGCCTGCTCTTTACTACACAGAGAACGGGAAACAATGACCTGGCACTCCTCTCCCTGCCATGACAACAAGGGCATCCCGGCATCCCGGAAAGGATTATCCCTGGGTTCTGGAATTGCCAATGAGTGAATTTTGGGTATACTGTTGATCCGGCGCAACACCAATACCGGGAGGCATGATGGGGCTGGACAGGAAGAAGCTGGCGGTGATCCATATCGTCAAGCGGGAGCTGGGGCTCTCGGACGAGGAGTATCGCGACATCCTGGAAAAGGTCACCGGGGTCCGTTCGGCCAGGGACCTGGACGAGGCCGGGTTCCGGCGGCTCATGCGCTACTTCACCCGCAGCCGCCACTACCGCAGCAGCCGTGACAGCATCACCTTCCGGCAGAAGCTCTACATCCGGCACCTGGTCGGGGACCTGGGCTGGGACGAGCACCATTTCACCAATTTCCTGAAAAAATACTACCACCGGCAGACCATCGACGCCATGACCAAGAAAGAGGCGGGCAAGTTGATCGAATCCCTGAAGAACATCCTGCGCCGATCCGCCTCGGACCAATGAAGATATCGACCCGGCTCTTTCTCTACATCCTGACCCTGATCCTGCTGACCTCGCTGGGCCTGGGCTGGATCTCGGTGCGGGACGAACGCGCCCACCTGCTGGGCAGCGCCCGCCTCATGGCCCGCACCCTGGCCCGCACCCTGGCCGCCACCTTCAAGTACTACCACATGCAGGACCAGCAGCAGCGTCTGAACGAGATCATCCACGCCCTGCTGCCCCACGACGCCAGCATCAACCGGCTGCTGATCAACATCTATGACCCGAGCGGCAACCGCATCGACCTCACCTTCGAGCACGGCCTGCGGCGCACGGCCCTGCGGCGCGAGCGCGGCCAGGTACCGCAGGGGGACGGCACCAGCGAGGAGATCATCCGCGACGGCGGCCACGAGTACCTTTCCGTGCTCAGTCCCATCATCGACAGCCGGGGCCGGGTGCAGGGCGCGGTGGAAGTGCTCCTTTCCCTGGACGGGATCAACCGCAACCTGGCCGCGCTGGTGCGCAAGTTCCTGCTCTTTGTCCTGCTCACCACCCTGCTGCTTGGCCTGACGCTCTATCTCATCAGCCGCTGGAGCATCACCCTGCCCCTGGCCCGCCTGGGCAGGGCGGCCCGGCAGCTCGGCCATGGCGACCTGGGCATGCGGATCGAAAAAAGCGGTGTCCTGGAGATCGACGAGCTGATCGGCGAGTTCAACCGCATGGCCCGCAACATCGAGGAGCAGAGCAGGAAGCAGGAAGAGCTGTTCCGGGAAAAGATCCGCCTGGAACGCGGCCTGCGCCACAGGGACAAGCTTGCCTCCATCGGCCAGCTTGCCGGTGGCCTGGCCCACGAGATCGGCACGCCGCTGGGCGTGATCAGCGGCAGGGCCGAACACCTGCTGCGCCGATGCGGCCGGAACGACCCGGCACGCCAGGGCCTGGAGGTCATCATCCGCCAGGGCGAGCGGATCAGCAGCATCATGCGCCGCATGCTCGCCTTTGCCAGGAAGCCGGACAGCCGCCATACCGAGGTGGACCTGGCCGCGCTCATCGACGACGCCTTCTCCCTCTGCCGCCTCCGCCGGCGCGGCAGCCGGCCCGGGATCGGGCTGGAGCTGGAGCTGGCCTGCGCCAGCCTCACGGCAGACGCGGACGGCCTGCGCCAGGTCTTTGTCAACCTGATGCTCAACGCCATCCAGGCCATGCCCCAGGGCGGCACCATCCGCGTTGTGAGCCGGGAGGACCGTGACGAGGTGGTCATCACCTTCAGTGATACCGGGCCGGGCATTACCGATGCCATCGCGGACCGGATCTTCGATCCCTTTTTCACCACCAGGGACGTGGGCGAGGGAACCGGCCTGGGATTGTTCATGGTGGCCAGCATCGTCCAGGAGCACGGCGGCCGCATCGAGCTGGACCGGGACCATGATGGCGGCGCCCGCTTCATCATCCGGTTGCCGCGTTCCCGGTCCGGCAGGACCGCTGACACGCCATCCGAACCAACACCACAGACCAGTGCCCATGGATCATAAGCAGCCTGCCATCCTGGTGGTGGAAGACGACCGCGACATGCGGGAATTCATCCGTGACATCCTGGCCGAGGACGGCTACCCGGTCAGCCTGGCCGCCAATGGCAGCGAGGCCCTGGCGTGCCTGGAAAAGGACACCTTTCCCATCATCGTCTCGGACCTGAAGATGCCGGTCATGGACGGCCATGCCCTGCTTGACCGGCTATCGGCCCGCCAGGCCCTGCGCCCCTTTGTCATCGTGATCACCGCCTTTGGCGACATCGACGAGGCCGTGCACCTCATCGACCGGGGCGCCTACGACTATATCATCAAGCCCTTCCGGATGGAGCAGCTCCTGATCGCTGTCCGGCGGGCGGCCGCCGAACTGGCCATGCGCCGGAAGATCGCCCGCCTGGAACGGCTCACCGCCACCGGCCCGTACGGCCACGGCCTCATCGGCCGCAGCGCCGCCATGCGCCGGCTGCAGGAATTCATCGGCAAGATCGCCTCTGCCTCGGGCAGCGTTCTCATCGAGGGCGAGACCGGCACCGGCAAGGAGGTCGTGGCCCGGGCCATCCACCGGGCATCGGCCAGGAAGAACAAACCCTTTGTCGCGGTCAACTGCGCCGCCATTCCCGAGGGGCTCCTGGAGAGCGAGCTCTTCGGCCACGTGCGGGGCGCCTTCACCGACGCGGTGAGCAGCCGCAGGGGCATGTTCCTGGAGGCGGACGGCGGCACCATCCTCCTGGACGAGATCGGCGAGATGGACCCCGTGGTCCAGGCCAAGATCCTGCGTGTCCTGCAGGAGAAACAGGTGCGGCCAGTGGGCGCCGGCAGCCCGGTGCCTGTGGACGCCCGGGTAATCGCGGCCACCAACCGCACCCTGAAGGAGGAGGTGGAGGCGGGCCGCTTCCGGGAGGATCTCTACTACCGGCTCAACATCTTCCGGATCACCATCCCGCCCCTGCGCGAGCGGCGGGAGGACATTCCCCTGCTCACCGAGGAGTTTCTCCGCCGCCACGAACAGGCCGGCCGGCCCGCCCGCCTCGGCCGCGAGGCCATGCGATTTTTCCTGGACTATCCCTGGCCCGGCAATATCCGCGAACTGGAAAATGTCATCGAACGGTGTGTCTTCCTGGCCGAAGACGGCCGCATCACCCTGCAGGACCTGCCCGAGGAGATGCTGGCCGCCTGCCGGCCCGCCAGCACTCCTGCCTTTGACACCATCCGCCCCCTGGCCGAGATGGAGGAGGAATACATCCGCTACGTCCTGGAACAGTGCCACGGCAACAAGCAGAAGGCCGCCGCCCTGCTCGGCATCAACCGCAAGACCATCCGCCGCCGCCTGCAGCCGGAGTCCAGCGACACCGGCAACCAGGAGAATCCGGCTGCATGATATCCTCCTCTCCTGTGACCAGTTACGCTTTTCCCGCTTACCAGCGAATCACTCCCTGATCCGCTCCACTTTCCCTGCCCCCTCCTGCGCCGGTGGCCGGAGGCCCCCTGACCTGCAATGCCGTCCGCCTGGTCCCTCGCCCTGTCCTGACCGGGACATTTTGTCCCGTTGCGGCCCTTTTTGCCCCTCTCGCCTTCCTCCATCCGGACCTGTTCCATTCCCGGGCCGAAACGTCATCCCTGTGCCGGAGCGCCCGTCCTGTGGCCAACTGGTGCCTTTTTCGTCCGAGTGCCACGGCATGGCATGCCCCTTGCCACTGGAGCGGGGAGTGCCGACCCAATCCATCACCACCCGGGAAGCAATGAAAAAAAACACCAGAAAGACCCTCCTTGCCCTGCTGATGATCCTGGGCGGAGTGGGGTTTCTCATCATCAAGGGAATCTCCGACACCGGCGTCTACTACCGGACCGTGGCCGAGGTCCTTGCCGAACCCAAGCTGCCGCAGCAGCGCAGCGTGCGGGTCAGTGGCAACGTCCTGCCCGGAAGTATCGACTATGACCAGCAGAACCTGCTCCTCAGCTTCCGTGTCCGCGACATGGAGCAGGAGGACAAGACCATGCAGGTCCGCTACCAGGGTGTCCGGCCCGATGCCTTCAAGGAAGAGGCCGAGGTGATTCTCGAGGGACGCTTTGACAGGACCGGGCAGACCTTTGTCGCCCAGACCCTGCTGGCCAAGTGTCCGTCCAAGTATGAAAGCGAGGTGCAACAGCAATGAACATGGTGACCCTTGGCAGTCTCTCCCAGGTGGCGGCCTTTACCGCCGCCCTGCTGGCCATGCTGCTCCTCCTGCTGGGGCTTGCGCGCAACGACCTGCGGTTCATCGAGTCGGGCCGCCGTGCCCTGGCCGGGGTGGCCCTGTTCACCTCCATGGCCGCGTTTGCCCTGTTGCGGCTCTTCCTGACCGACACCTTCCAGGTCGAATACGTGGCATCCTATTCCGACCGCGCCCTGCCGCTCTTCTACAAGGCCACCTCCTTCTGGGCCGGGCAGAAGGGCTCGCTGCTCTTCTGGGCCTGGGTGCTCAGCCTCTACATTGTCCTGGTCGTCTTCAATACCCGCCACGAGACCCGGCGCAGGAACACGCCCTACATCTACCTGGTCCTGGCCTCCATTGTCGGCTTTTTCCTGCTCCTGCTCAACACGGTCTCCTCCCCCTTCGCCCTGCTGCCCTTCACGCCGCCCGACGGCCAGGGGCTCAATCCCATGCTCCAGAACCCCGGCATGATCTTCCATCCGCCGACCCTCTTTCTCGGCTACATCGGTTTCACCATTCCCTTTGCCTATGCCGTGGCGGCCATGATCTCGGGCCGGCTCGATCCTGACTGGCTGCGCAAGACCAGGCGCTGGAACATCCTGTCCTGGATCTTTCTCACCATCGGCATCATCCTCGGCGGCCAGTGGGCCTACGTGGAGCTGGGCTGGGGCGGCTTCTGGGCCTGGGACCCTGTGGAAAACGCCTCCTTCATCCCCTGGCTGGTCTCCACCGCCTTCATCCACACCGCCATCATCCAGGAACGGCGCAACATCATGCGGGTCTGGAACATGACGCTCATCGTCCTCACCTTCCTGACCTGCATCTTCGGCACCTACCTGGTCCGCAGCGGCGTGCTGCAGTCAGTGCATGACTTCGGGGCCACGGGCCTGGGCGGATACTTCCTGGCCTTCATGCTCGTCACCGGCATCGGCTCCCTGATCCTGATCGCCGAGAGCTACAGCCAGCTCAGGACCGAGCACAGCCTGGAATCGCTGCTCTCGCGCGAGTCCACCTTCCTGTTCAACAACGTCATCCTGCTGGCCATTGCCTTCTCCACCCTCTTTGGCACCGTCTTCCCCCTGATCTCGGAGATGGTCACCGGCAGGAAACTCACCGTGGGCGAGCCCTTCTTCAACCAGGTCAACACGCCGCTCTTCCTGCTCCTGCTGCTGCTCACCGGTCTCTGCCCCCTCATCGGCTGGCGCCGGGCCTCCATCAGCAACCTGAAGAAGAACTTCCTGCTCCCCTCTTCCCTGGCCCTGGCCGGCGGCCTGGTCCTGTTCGTCCTCGGGGTGCGGGAGTTCTCTCCCCTGGCGGCCTTTTCCCTGGCCACCTTTGTCAGCGCCACCATCCTGCTCGAGTTCGCGGCCGGCGCCAGGGCCAGGAAACGGCTGACCGGCGAGAACCTGCTCCTGGCCCTGCCCCGGGTCCTCTGGAAGCTCAGGCGGCGTTACGGCGGCTACGTGGTCCACCTCGGCATGGTGCTCATGGTCATTGGTATCACCGGCGCCACGGCCTTCAAGCAGGAAAAGGAGGCCACCCTGCAGCAGGGCCAGGCCATGACCATAGGCGACTACCGGCTCCGCTACACAGGTTTCAGGAGCTTTCAGGACCGCAACCGCACGGTCTATGCCGCCACGCTGGGAGTCACGAAAAACGGACTGCCGGCCGGCGAGATGACCACCGAGCGGCGCTACTACATCAACGCAAAACAGCCGACCACCGAGGTCAGCCTGCGCATCAGCGCCCTGGAGGACCTCTATCTCACCATGCCCATGATCGGCAAAAACAACCAGATCACCATCAGGGCGGCTATCAATCCCCTGCTGGTCTGGGGCTGGATCGGCGGCGGCCTGATGGTGCTGGGTGGCATCATGGCTATCATTCCGTCACGCCGGAGACGAACACCATGAAGACGACCCGAACAGAAAAAATCGCCCTGCTGCTGGTTGTGTTCCTGGCGCTGCTGGCGGGAACCTCCCGGGCCCTGACCCGGAGCGAGGTGGAAAAGAACCTGACCTGTTACGTCTGTACCGGCGAGGCCTTGAACATCGACCGCTGCAGCGGCGGCGACCGGATGCGGGCCGAGATCGACCGCCGCCTGGCCCGGGGCCAGGACCTGCAGACGATCCTGGACTTCTTTGTCAGCCAGTTCGGCGAGGACATCCTGACCGTGCCGCCCAGGAGGGGATTCAACCTGGTGGCCTGGGCAGCACCCTTTGTCATGCTCCTCATCGGCCTGGTCGTGGCCTTCGTTGTTATCCGCAGGTGGAACATAACGGGCCGCCGGAGAACGGCTCAGCGAACCGCTGGCGAGCCGGCGCCGGATCCGGCCCGGCGCAGACAGGTGGAAGAAGAACTGCAGCAACTGGAGGACGAGCCATGAACGACAACCTCTTTTTTTTCGCAGCCGCGCTCGTGACGGGCATCTACACCCTCCTGCCCCTGCTGCGGCAGCGGCGGGCCTGGCTGCCGCGACAGGAGGCGGACCTGCGCCGCCAGTCACTGGAGGCCGAAAAGCGCACCTTTCTCCAGGCCATCCGGGACATCGACTTCGAGCATGCCGCGGGCAAGATCGATGACCGGGATCATGCCGAGCTGCGCAATCACTACACGGCAGAGGCGGCCAGGGTCCTCGGCGAGATCGAGGGATTGGCGGATGTGGCCGGTGGCGGCCAGGCCGCCCCGGTCCCGCCTGGCGCCGGTCCCGGGCCCGGGGCGCTGCAGCAGCGACAGGAAGGCGGTGAAAGCGTCCCGGCCGCGGCCCGCGTCGCGGCGCTGCAGGAGAAGCTGGAAGAGCTGGAGATCGAGTGGGAGATGGGCGAGATCGGAACCGATGCCTATGTCGCCCGGCGCGACGCCTGCCAGGCAAAACTGGACGAACTGGCCCATGAACCGCGGAAGAAACGGGACCGCCATGGCTGCCGCTGACCACCTGGAGATCGCCGGGCTCTGCAAGGATTACGAGGGGTGCCGGGCCCTGTGCAACGTCTCCCTGCGCCTGGAACAAGGCGATTTCCTGGCCCTGCTGGGCCCCAACGGGGCCGGCAAGTCCACCCTGCTGCGCATCATCGCCACCCTGGTCTTGCCTGACAGGGGCAGCGTGAGGGTACGCGGCGCAGACCTGGCAGAAGATCCGGAACGATTCAGGAGGCGGCTGGGCTTCATCTCCCACCACGGCCTGTTCTATGACCACATGAGCGCACAGGAGAACCTGGTCTTCTCCGCCGCCCTGTACGGCGTGGCCGATCCGCCGGCCAGGGCGGAAGAGCTCCTGCGCCGGGTGGGCCTCCACCACCAGCGGCACCGGCGGGCGGCCACCTTTTCGCGGGGCATGCGCCAGCGACTGAGCATTGCCAGGGCCCTGGTCAACGATCCCGACCTGTTGCTCCTGGACGAACCCTTCACCGGCCTTGACCGGCAGGCCGCATCCCTGCTCGGCGAACAGCTCCTGCTCCTGAAAGAACGGCAGCGAACCATTATCATGGTCACCCACGACATGGAACGCGGCCTGGCCATGGCCTCCCGGGTCGGGATCCTGGCCCGCGGCCGCCTGGTCTTCCTGGAACAGCGACAACGCATCGATCCTGCCACCTTTGGCGAGCTTTACCATGCCGCCACCAGCGGAGGCAGGGTGTCGTGAGGATCGCCTGGCTCGTCATCCGCAAGGACCTGGCCGCCGAGTTGCGCAGCCCCCAGGCCATGGTCTCCATGCTCTTCTTCGGCTTCCTGCTGCTGGTGATCCTCAACGTCGCGGTTCCGGCCGGCGCCCGGGTCGCCCCGGAGACCGGGGCCGGCATCCTCTGGGTGGCCGTGACCTTTGCCGCGGTACTCGGCCTGGCCAGAACCTTTGACCGGGAAAAACAGAATCGCTGCCTGGAGGGGCTCCTGCTCAGTCCGCTCAGCCCGGAGGCCCTGTTCGGGGCCAAGATGGCAGTCAACTGTATCTTCATGGGCATCTCCCAGGTGGCCATCCTGCCGATCTTCTTTATCCTCTACGGCGACGGCTTCCTGCACGCACCCGTCATGCTGGCCCTGGTGCTGCTGCTCGCCAACACCGGTTTCTCGGCCACCGGCACCCTGTTTGCGGCCATTACCGCGGGCGCAAACCGCAACGAGGCCCTGCTGCCGATGCTCTTCTTCCCGCTGGTCATGCCGCTCATCGCCATGGCGGTCAAGGTGACCTCCATGATCTTCGCCGGCGCAGGCCCGGCAGAGTATGGCTCCTGGCTGCAGGTAATGGCGGCCTTTGCCCTCATCTTCACCGGCCTCGGCTTCCTCTTCACCGGCAGGATAATTCGCGATTAATCAACCAACAGCCACAAAAAACCGGAACCCGAGACATGAAACCCCTTCCCCGAAACCCGGAACCGATCCTGACCCTCTGCACGGCCCTGCTCCTTGCCGCCGCCCTGTACGCGGTCTTTCTCCATGCCCCCGCGGAACGGGTCATGGGCCTGGTCCAGAAGATCTTCTACTTTCACCTCTCCTGCGCCCTGGCGGCCTTTCTCTCCTTTACCACGGCCTGTGCCGCCGGTGTGGCCTACCTGGTCAGCCGCAACCTGAAGTGGGACATCCTGGGCGCGGCCGCCGTCGAGATCGGCCTGGTCTTCACCACCCTGGTCCTTGCCACCGGCATGCTCTGGGGCCGGCCGGTGTGGAACGCCTGGTGGACCTGGGACCCGCGGCTGACCACGTCGCTGATCCTCTGGTTCATCTTTGCCTCCTACTTCATCCTCCGCTCGGCGGTGGAACAGCGGCAGCGGCGGGCCACCTACTGCGCGGTGATGGCCATTGTCGGCTTTGTCGACGTGCCCATCGTCTTTCTCTCGGCCCGCCTGTGGCGCTCCATCCACCCGGTGGTGATCAAGGCGGACTCCATCAACATGGCCCCGGCCATGGTGACGGCGTTGCTTGCCTCCCTTGCCGCCTTCACGGCCCTGTGGGTCCTCCTGCTCCAGCGCCGCGTCCGGACACTGGCCCTGGCGGAGCGGATCCTGACAATGGAGCACCGACTGGACCGGGAACCGGCCCTGTCGACTGAAAGAAAATAACAGAAACCACGCTCGGAGACATCCCATGCACAGCACCTACTTTCTGCTCACAGCCTACCTGGTCATCTGGGCCGGGATCTTTGCCTACCTCCTTGCCACCGGCCGCCAGCAGCGCCGGCTGGCACAACGCCTGGAGATACTGGAGCAGCGAATCAGCGAGACGGAGGCACGGCCATGACCGCCATCGGCACGACCAGGGAATTTGTGGTCATCACCTTTTTCTGGACAATTCTCGCATTGATGGCCGGCTTTGGCATCTTCAATGCGCTGCGCGGTCCGGTTCCGGGACAGGGCGAGGTATCGACCACCGACAGCGACAAGGAAAGGGAGATCCGGGAGAAGATCGCGATCTACGAGAGTATTCTCCAGGAAAAACCCGACAGCCTCAAGGCCCTGGTCGGCCTGGGGGACCTCTACTTTGAAGGCCACATGTTCGACCAGGCCATTGCAACCTTTCTCAAGGCCCAGGCCATCGCCCCCCGGGACGTGCACGTGGCCAACGATCTCGGCCTGCTCTACCTCAACACCCGCGAGCAGGACAAGGCCATGGCCCAGTTCAGAAAGGCCCTGGACATCGACCCCACCCACCTGGAAAGCCTCTACTATATCGGCATGATCCATGCCTCCAGGGGTGAGTTCGAAAAAGGGCTGGAGATCCTCGACCAGGTGCTGGCCGCCAACCCGGACCCGGCCCTGGCCCGGCAGGTGAACCGGGACATGGAGGGCATCCGCCGGGCCATGCGGGAAAGCGGCAACTGAAAATTCCCCTGCCGGTTGCCGCGGTTAAGGGTTAACAACCGACAGAGACCATGGTATTCTCAGCAGGTATCCTCACCTGAAACTCCCCACTCCGCCAGCGCAGACCGGCAACCATCGTCCGGACCGTGCCAGAGAGGAGGACCATGGCCCCCGAGACCGGCAACGGAGCGCAGCAGCCAGCAGGCACTGCGGAACTTCTCCTTGAGCAGGTTCACCGCCTGAGCAGGGAACTGCATCCCGGGGCAGTGACCCTGCCGGAGGTCACCCTCGATTCCCTGCTCGACCGGGACCTGGGCCTGGACAGCCTGGCCCGGGTGGAGCTGCTCAACCGGATCGAGGACACCTTCCGGGTCAGGCTGCCGGAGCAGGTGCTGGCCCACGCCGAGACACCCCGCGACCTGCTGCGCCACCTGGACAGGGGAGAGCAGCAACCCGAAAAACCGGCCTCCCGGCCGCCCCCGGCTGTCGGCCGGGACAGGGAACAGCGCGACCTTGCCCCCGGCCATGCCGCCACCCTGGTCGATGTCCTGGCCGCGCACGTGGCCGACCGGCCGAAGCGGCTGCACCTGCTGCTCGAGGACCAGGAGAGCCAACCGCTCACCTACCACGACCTGGACCACGGCGCCCGCGCCATGGCCGCGGGCCTGCAGCAACACGGCCTGCAGCCGGCAGACACCGTGGCCATCATGCTGCCCACGGGCCTGGACTATTTTTTCACCTTTTTCGGCATCCTCCTGGCCGGCGGCGTTCCGGTGCCCCTCTATCCACCGGCCCGGCCCTCCCAGATCGAGGA
>WFUT01000194.1 GCA_015484845.1 Desulfobulbaceae bacterium | reverse complement strand
ATAGCGGATCAGATTCATTCGACAAGAAGGGAGTTGCTGTACGGGATCTTTTTCCTTGCCCAAGCAATGGCTTGATTTTGCGGCAGGAGTTGACTAATGTCATCTTCCGGTGGCCGGGGCGGCTGGCTGGTGTTCCAGCGCCTTGAGGCCTTTTTTCGTTATCCCGTGCGCCGGGGAACAGAACTGATGATGACTTTTGGCATGGAACCGTCAGCCCACTCTCGTGGGCGACTTGCCGGGGCCGCCTGTCGGGCCCTGGTTTTCGGTTGCTGAGCAGGGCGGGAATATGGCAAGCCAGATCCTGGAACGACTGAAACGGCTGACCGATATCTTCAACCGGGAACTGGGGTCCATGGAGATGATGGAGGCCGCGCTCGGCCGCTTTCGCGAGGTACTCCGGGTCGACCGCGCCTGCCTCCTCTATCCCTGTGAACCGGAGGCCCGCCTCTGCCAGGTGCGGTGCGAGAGCGTTGCTCCCGGTTTTCCTCCCGTGCCGGAGGGAATGGAAAATGTCAGGGTCAACCCGGAGCTGGCCGACCTGATGCGCGAGATGCTGCGTTCCGAGACCCCGGTGGTCCGGCACGGCGGCGCGGCCTGGGCCGACTGGTGCCGGCAGGCCGGTATACCGCCCATCCGCTCGGAACTGGCCATGGCCCTGAAGATGAAAAATGACCGGGCCTGGGGACTCAGCCTGCAGCGTTTTTCCGATGACGGCTGGAGCAGCGAGGAGATTGACCTGTTTCAGTATGCCGCCCTCAGGCTGCGCGATGCCTGCGAGACGGCCAATCTCCTGGCAACGGTGAAGAATGATATCGCCAAGCGCCAGAAGGTGGACGCCGAGCTTGCCCGGAGCGAGCAGCGGCTGCGGTCCCTGTTCCAGAACTCTTCCAGCTCGCTGTGGCTCGTGGATCTCTCCGGCCTGCGGGACACGATCCGGACCCTCCGCCGCCAGAAGGTGATCCGGGCCGACCGCTACCTTCGTTCAAACCCGGACCTGCTGGACCAGGTGCTGACCATGATCCGGGTGGTGGATGTCAACTCCACGACCCTGGAACTGTTCGGGGCCACTGATCGCCAGAGCCTCTATGACAATTTGTCCAGGCTGCTTACCCCCGAGGCCCGGGAATCCTTTGTCCGCCTGTTCCAGAACCTCTATGCGGAAAGGCACCACTTTTCCCTGGAGTTCCCCTTCCTGACCCTCAAGGGCCGCCGTATCAACACCATCCTCAGCATCGATGTCCTGCCGGCGCCGGAGTCGCACCTGATCCTGGCCACTCTCACCGATATCACGGCCCAGAAGGAGGCGGAGCAGCGACTTCTCGAGTCCAGGGAGCGCTACCGCCTGCTGCTGGAGACGGCCAACGATGCCATCTTTGTCGCCGACGCCGAGACCGGCATCATCCTGGAGGCCAACAAGCGGGCCGCGGAACTGATCGGCAGGCCGGTGAGCGAGATCATCGGCATGCACCAGACCGAGCTGCATCCTCCCGAAGACCGGGAGCGCTATCAGAGGCGGTTCCATGAGCCGGAATACAGGACCGCCACCGAGGGGCTGCATGATGTCTTTGTCCAGCACAGTGACGGCCGCAGGATACCGGTGGAGATCAGCGCCTCCAGGACCAGCATCGGCGGACGGGAGGTGGTGCAGGGGATCTTTCACGACATCAGCGAACGGTTCCAGACCGAGGAGCGCCGCCGGCTGCTGGCCGCCGCCGTCGAACAGGTGGCAGAGTCGGTGATCATCACTGACCTGCAGGGGAACATCGAGTATGTCAACCCGGCCTTTGAAAAGATCACCGGCTATACCTACGACGAGGTGATCGGCAAAAATCCGCGTTTCCTCAACTCCGGCAAGCTGCAGAAGTACCATTACCAGGTGCTCTGGCAGGACATCTCCAGTGGCAAGGTCTGGCGGGGTACCCTGGTCAACAGGAAGAAGGACGGTACCCTGTTCGAGGAGGAATCCACCATCACGCCGGTCAGGAACAATGCGGGCGAGATCAAGCACTATGTCGCCGTGAAGCGCGACATCACCAGGCAGGTCCTGCAGGAACGCCAGATACGGCAGTCACAGAAGATGCAGGCCATCGGCACCCTGGCGGGCGGTGTTGCCCATGACTTCAACAACATCCTCACCGCGATCCTCGGTTTTGCCGAACTGTCGCTCCTTCGCGCTGGCTCCGATCCCCTGCTGTCATCAAACCTGCAGGAGATCATCAGGGCCGCTGACCGGGCGGCCAGGCTCATCGACCAGATCCTCACCTTCAGCCGGCAGACCGAGAAGCACGTGGCCTCGCTCCAGGTCTCCACCATTGTCAAGGAGGTCCTGAAGCTGCTGCGTGCCAGCCTGCCGGCCAATATCGACATCATTGCCGATATCGGGACCAAGGCCATGGTCAGGGCCGACCCGACCCAGATCCACCAGGTGATCATGAATCTCTGCACCAACGCCTACCAGGCCCTTGCCGGCGATACCGGCTGGATCCGGGTCAGCCTCGATACCGTGGAGCTGGATGCCCGCCAGGGCGTGGAGCTGGGCAACCTGAGCGGCGGCAGCTATGTCCGGTTGCGGGTCGAGGACAATGGCCGGGGCATTGCGCCCGAGTATATCAACCGCATCTTCGAGCCCTACTTCACCACCAGGAAGAAGGATGAGGGCACGGGCCTGGGGCTGTCCGTGGTGCATGGCATTGTCAATGACCACGGCGGCGCGGTCACGGTTGATTCGAAGCCGGGCAAGGGGAGCTGTTTCTCGGTCTACCTGCCCGAGGTCGATGCCGCCATGGTTGAGCAGGAGGCCAGGGAGACCCGCATCGAGACAGGTGAGGGAAGGATCCTGGTGGTTGATGACGAGCAGCAGATCGTTGACTACGAGGTCCAGGTCCTTGAGCAGGCCGGATATGTCACCTACGGTCATACCTCGAGCCTGCAGGCGCTGGAGGCCTTCAACGAGCTGCACGGTTCCCTGGACATGGTGATCACCGACATGGCCATGCCGGACATGACCGGTCTCCAGCTCTATGACCGCATCAAGAGGATCGCCCCGGATATGCCTGTCCTCCTGTGCACGGGCTACAGCGAACACGTCACGGCCGAGTCATCGCGGGAGATGGGCATTAACGGCTACCTGGCAAAGCCCTTCACCGCGGAACAGCTGGCGCAGGAGGTGAAAAGGGTGCTTGATGAGCAGAAGGGCAGGGCGGGGCAGGAAGGATCCGGCCAGTAAGTTGCCAATAAGGGGAGTTGCCAATAAAGATGGTCCCGTAAAAAGTCTTCCAGTATCATTGACAACACTATATGCACGGTTGTTACCAGGCAACAGGCACTATTGGTTGTGTCAAGCGTGGTCGGATCGGACTTTTTACGAGT
>WFUT01000193.1 GCA_015484845.1 Desulfobulbaceae bacterium | reverse complement strand
TGAGGCAGTCCAGGACCCGGTCGAACAGCTTCATGTCCCCTTTTCCTCCATCGCCCTCTACGGAAAAGACGCGATAGTTCATGGAAAACTCGAATTCCGTGTCCGCCGGCACCCGCTCCATCTGGCGGGGGATGGCAGTGCCCTTGATCCGGTTGATCACGTTTTCATACTTGATCTCGGCGGTCCTGCCGTTGTCCTGTTGGCCCTTTCTGTTTATCGAGAGGCGGGCGTCACGGACGATGAGCCTGCCCGGTCCAAAGGTGGAGCCGTCAGCGCCGGAGACCCCAAAGATCCGGCAGACGGGGCAGGTCATGCTGCCGCCGCAGTCTTCTGCCGAGTGGACATTGCCCTTGGCGTTGACAGCGCCGGTGAACATCTCGAGCAGGGAACGCATCTTGCCCTTGAGGGAGGAACCGGGGATATATGGTTCCCGGGTGACAGGGTGACGGATGACAGGGTTGTCCAGGCCGCCGATCTCGATGACATCGTTGCCACCGCCGATGTGGAGACCAGTCTCGCAGACGATTGTTCCCCTGATCTTGTAATAGCCAAGCAGCCGGATTGTGTTGCTCATCGAATTCTTTCTCCTCCCTCGCCGTAGAAGTAACCCATGATGCTCTCGAAAAAGAGAATGAATGCCTTGAAATCCCGTGGGGTTTCCACCTTGTCCACCGCCGTGGACATGGTGGAGGCAAAGGCCCGGGAGAGCTTGACGTCCTTCCTGCCCGCGGCATAGGCCAGTTTGGACTTGAGCAGCTTGATCATGGCCGGGTACTGCTTCAGGTCTTCCGCTTCTGTTGAGTCCAGATTGATTTCATCATCGCGCATCATCTCCTCGAGCTTGCGCACGTCGCCGAAAAACCGCCGCATCTGCGAACTCGATACCTGGTTGAACTTGCGGCCCCTGGGTCCGAAATAGTTCTTCGCCAGGTTGTGCGCTTCCTCGTCCAGCAGTTCCGGCCGGATCCCCTGTTCGTTATAGAAACCATCGTCAAGAAAGGAGAGGTCCGGAAGATCCTGTTTTTTTCTGCCTCGTCCCCTATCCTGTGGTTGTGCTGCCATCGCTGTTCCTCCGCTTCTCTCGTCGCGCCGTGAGCAGGACCCTGGTCAGGGGCATCCTGAACCTGGCGAACACCTTTTTGCCGTTTTCACTGCAGATGATCTCTTGAAGCTGACTGGCCAGTTCCCGGTGCTCCTCTTTCTTTTTCAGGTTGCGGCCGATCAGGTAGGAGGTCAGGGCGATGTAGCGCAGCATGGTGATGTCCCGTCCTGCGCCGCTGCCCTCGCTCTCCTGCCACCTCCGCCCCATCTCGGCATAGTGGAGCAGGCTGTGCACGATGCCCGTCCCCAGGGCGGTGTCGGGATTTCCGGCCATGGCAGCATGAAACAGATTTGTCCAGTGGCGCAGTGTGGGCACGTCCACATCGCCATCATCCCCCGGCCGCCACTGGCAGGTGATACCGAAAAGGTGGTAGCTGTTCTTGGTCTTTTTCCCGCTCTTCCCGGTATGGTCCTTGGCCCTGTCCAGGAAGGTGTTGGCCAGTTTCGACGACCGGGCAACAGGATATTTGGGCCTGGTGACCGCAAGCCCGGCCGACAGGGTGATGGCCGGGTTGCGGGCCACGTAGTCGTGGAATGATTCGTCCAGGGTCTCGGCAAAAGCATCGGCCAGGTCCCAGGACCCGACCAGGAGCAGGTCGTCGCCACCGGCATAGACCGTGTAGATGTCCCGGTAGCGGTCGGATGTCTCCAGCCACCGGGTCAGCCAGCCGCTGAAGAAGAGGTCGAGCATCCTGCTCATGGTGGCGATGCGGGAGAGGCTGCTCTGGCGCCCCATGCCATGGCTGAAGAGCAGTCCCAGCCAGTCCACGTCCGCCTTGAGGATGCCGAGCAGCCGTTCCCCGTTCGCGGCCGCGGCCAGGCAGTCAAAGGGCTTGACCGCGGGAAAATCCGGCCGGATGCCGTCCGGGCAGTCTTCCCTGTTGCCAAGGACACAGCGGCGAAAGTCGCAGCGGTCCTGCCGGTTTGGGCTGCAGTGGGCGTTGCAGTGGTCCTTCAGCTCCTTCTTGGTCTCGAAGCGGCCGACATGGCTGGCCAGGGGCTGGAGCAGCATGGGATGGCGACCCGGTTGCAGGTGGTCCGGGTCCAGGCACTGGACCAGGATGCAGCCGTCCGGGATGCTGTCCTCTTCGCGTACCAGGGTAACGTGCCAGGGGCTGGCCGCCCGGAACGGGAAGGTGTAGGTCCCGGCCCTGTCCACCGGCCCCGGGCCCCGGCGGAAGCAGATATAGCGGGGCGGCCGGACCAGGGACTCGCCGAACCTGCGGTCGTCCCGGCAGCGGCTGCAGAAGCGTTTTTCGGCTGCCTCGCCGGTGGCGGCCGAGGCAGGCTGCCTGTGGCAGGAGGGGCAGAGGCCGTGCGGGAACTCCTGTTCCTGCCGGACAAAGGCCGCCTCGTTCCAGCGCTCCCGGCCGGCGGCCGTCTCCACCAGCAGGCAGGAGAGCTTGCGCTGCCTGGCGTGGTCCAGCCGTTCGTTGAGCAGGGCCAGTTGCCGGGCAATGGAGAGGTCGGGCACCTTGTCCGCGGGTTCCAGCTCCAGTTCGGCCGGCGCCAGGGGCAGCGAGGCCATGGTCAGGGAGAGATCGCCCTGGAATTCGGCCAGCAGCCAGGAATTGATCTCCTGTTCAAGATCCCGCAGGGTGGTGGCGATCCGGTCCAGGTTGGGGGCAAGGAGGATGAAACTGCCGCCCGAGGCCATGATCTCGCAGAAGATGGGCAGTTCCACACCCGGGACCAGCCCACGGAGCAGGTGCAGGGAGGCGGTCCGGACCAGGGTGGAGAGGAAAAAGGAGCGGGTGCGCAACCGCTTGGCCACACCGCCGATGCCCACGTTGGCGATGTTGTACAGGTAGTCCTGGATACCGGACAGGTCGCCCTTGACCAGGAGGAATTTTTTTTCGCTGCTGTTGTCAATGGCCTTTGTGTCATTGAGGTTGTCCCGGCCGCAATGATAGAGGTAGGCGCAGCCGGCCAGGGCCGCGGTGATCCGGGAATGGTCGAACAGCGAGGTGTCGCGCCGTGTGCGGCCGACATCGTCCGGGGTGGCCCAGAGGTACTTGTGGAGCAGGGAATAGAGGCCGGCCAGGGCGCTGTCAAAGGTGCCCCCAGGGCCGCCGTTCGCAGGCAGGGAATCCAGAAAGGCGGTAAAGGCCTTCCGGAATTCCGCCTGCAGGTGATGGTACCGGTCCCGGATCTCCCGGGTCCTGGCGGCCAGCTCATCCGGGTCCAGGTCGGCCAGTGGGGGAAACTTATCCGGGAAGATGGTGCCGTCCAGGGCCAGGGGCCGGGGCGTGTACCAGTAGGTATCCGGGGTATAGGCGGGGGCAGGCGAAGCGGTATTGCCCAGGTCCACGTGGGCGAAGATCGAGGTCAGCAGGTTGTAGGACGTGGGAGCGTTGGGAGTGGGCTCCTTTGGTTTGTCCCCGCCTGTTTTGTACCGCTCGCCACTGGACGTGCGGTCGCCAAGAGATACCGTGTGGACCAGGGATCGCGTGCGGCCCCTGGGCAGTTTTGTCCTCGTGTGGTGATGGCGGGTGATCGCCTCCACCAGGTCGGCATCCAGGCCGGCCGCCTCGATCCTCCCCCGGAAAAGGGTAAGGAAGTCAGCCCCTGCATCCGGATGCCTCCTGCCGCCTTCGGGCCGGATCAGCAACTTGCCAACATCATGCAGCAGGGCGCCGAACAGGAGGGAACCATACTCCCGGCCATCAATGTTCATCGCCTGGCCCTGTCATGGCATGGATCCTATCCCAAACATGACGTTCATGTCCCTCCTGTTTTGTCCCGATTGATCAGTCAACCCCGCAAGGTGGCCCCATGGCCGCCGTTCGCTCCCTTCTTCATCAGGTCACGATTCAAACAGTAATGGCCGCCTGGGTGACCTGTATTGATGAGTCTCAATCCCTTCTTCATCAGGTCACGATTCAAACTTTTTCCGCAAAAAATGGAGGAGGGAAGATGAGTCTCAATCCCTTCTTCATCAGGTCACGATTCAAACTGTCGGCTATGGATTGTTGATAATCCAGCCACTGGTCTCAATCCCTTCTTGATCAGGTCACGATTCAAACGCTTTCTGAAATGCTTCAAGAAGTTCCAGAGCATGTCTCAATCCCTTCTTGATCAGGTCACGATTCAAACCCTAGCCTGTTTTGAATTTCCTGAGATTTCAGTGTGTTGTTTGCTGTGTTTTTTGATATCAATTCGCATAATTCGAGTTGGGGTTTTTGGCCGAAAAATATTATGAAAAATCAATGGGTTTCCTCCTTCCTGGTTTTTGGGGTCCGAGATGGTCGGGCCGGTAAGGGGATGGTGTGTTTTTATGCGTAAATTCACGCTGTTGCTTGTCTCGGTGCAGGGTGATGGTCTCGGAAACCGACATGTGGTGGGTTCCATGTCCGGTGCCGAGAACAGTGCCGCGGGAGCAGTCCGGCGTGGCCCGGTAAAGGACTGTCCGGGTCATGGGGAAAGGAGATCGACCTGCCTGGTAATGGAGGGATGCAGCGGATTCGGAAAATCTGGCCATGGGACCTCCTGGAGAGATAGTTGAATGATATTCA
>WFUT01000192.1 GCA_015484845.1 Desulfobulbaceae bacterium | reverse complement strand
GTCTTTGCCAATTTTCAGAAAAGGTCCCGGAACCGGTGCCCATGGCCGGTAACCTGTCACGGGGTTGATAATTCATTGTTTTCGCAACCGCCTAATTGTAACTCGTCTCAGGTGCTCCGCATTTGTGCAGGCGCGCCAGTTCGCTATAGACCGTCTATGCGGACTGGCGCGACCGTGCAAAGGCGGGGTGCCTGTGGCGAGTTACCATGGGCGGGGGAGGAGTTTTTGCAAGCCCATCGGGGTCCCCTACCCCCTGCCGCTGTAGCTGCGCAGCAGGGTAAGGAGCGCGGTCTGGCGCAGGCCGGTGTCGCGGTTGGCCACGGCCATGGCCAGGGCGCGCCGGGTGCCGACAAAGATGGCCAGTTTCCTGGCCCTGGTCAGGCCGGTGTAGACCAGGTTGCGAAAGAGCATCCGGTAGTGCTGGGTCAGCAGCGGCAGGATCACCACGTCGAATTCCGACCCCTGGGCCTTGTGCACGGTGATGGCATAGGCTGCGTCCAGCTCGGTGATCTGCTCGCGGCGGTAGGTGACCTGCCGGCTGTCGGGAAAAAAGGAGACCGTGCAGGTGAGCGCAGTGTTGTCGATCCCGGTGATGACGCCGATATCGCCGTTGAATACGCCAAGATCATAGTTGTTGCGCCGGTGGATGACCCGGTCGCCGCAACGGAAGATCCGCTCGCCCACGGTCAGTTCCTGCCGGTCGGGAGCAGCCGGGTTGACCGCCTCCTGGAGGACGCGGTTGAGGTTGGCCGTGCCCAGGGTACCGCGGATCATGGGAGAGAGGACCTGGATCTCGCTGGACGGCAGGTACCTGGGAATCCACTGCGTGTACAGCCTGCGCACCACGTCCAGGGCGGTGAGACCGTAATAGAGCGAGGACCAGGGATGCACCCGCCGGGCCACGGCCCTGAGCTGTTCGGCCGGGCTCCCGGCCGCGGCCAGGGTGGCAAGGTCCACGTGCCTGAACTGTTCGGGCACCTCTTCCCCGCCCGGGTCGCTGGTATCGAACAGCTCGGGCTCGATGCCCGCCTCCTGCTCCCGCTCCTCCACGGTCCTGTAGCGCTGTTTGACCCGGGCGATGAACCGGAGCTGCCGCATGGTGGCCTCGTCGGAGTCGATGAAGAAACAGTCACTCTCCTTCCACAGGGCGGGATCCTTGAAGGGCGAGCCAATGGCCGGAACCTGGCCGCGGTTGATCTGGTGCGCATACCTGATGATCTCCGAGCGCGAGGCCTGGCGGAAGACCCTGGTCAACCGGTGGCAGGGCACCACGCCGGAGGCGATCAGGTCACGGAGCACGTTGCCAGCCCCCACCGAGGGCAGTTGGTCGGCGTCGCCGATGAAGAGCAGGGAGGTGGCAGGGTCCACGGCCCGCAGCAGGGAGGCGGTGAGGGTGATGTCGAGCATGGAGCATTCGTCAATGATGAGAAAATCGGTCTGCAGCCGGTTCTCCTCGTTGCGCCTGAAACCGGTGCCCTGGAACTCGAGCAACCGGTGGATGGTGCGGGCCTCCATGCCGATCACCTCGCTCATACGCTGTGCGGCGCGGCCGGTGGGCGCGGCCAGCATGATGGAACGGCCCATGGCCCGGAGCAGGGAGACCAGGGCCTTGATGGTGGTGGTCTTGCCACAGCCTGGGCCGCCGGTGAGCACCGAGCAGGACTGACCGGCAATGGCGGCCACCGCGGCCAGCTGTTCACTGCTCAGGACCACGCCACGGCCGCGATCCGCCAGCCAGGCGCGGATCCGCTCCCGGTCGGCCCCGGCGGCCCCGGCCCGCCGGGCCAACTGCCTGGCAACGTATTCCTCGTCGTTGTAGAGGCTCTTGGCATAGTAGCAGAGGCGCGGACGCTCCGGCTCGGCGGCCAGGGCCAGCCGGCGCACCCGGAGCTGGCCCGAGCGCTCCATCTGCTCCAGCAATGGCGGAATCCGCTCCTCCAGCCGCAGGTCCAGCAGTTCGCCCACCTGGGCGATGATCTGCTCCTGGTAGAGAAAACAGTGGCCCTGCTCCCGGCTGGCGGAGAGCACGTGCCGGATGGCGGCGGCTATCCGCATCTCGGAGTCAGGGGCAAAGCCGATGGACAGGGCAACCCGGTCGGCGGAAAAAAAGCCGATGCCATAGAAATCGCGGGCCAGGCGGTAGGGGTCACTGGAGACCAGGCTGATGGCGCGGTCACCATATTCCCGGTAGATACGCACGGCGAACAGGGTCGAGATACCGTGCGACTGGAGAAACATCATCACATCGCGGATGGCGCGGTGCTCGTGCCAGGCCTCCTTGATGGCGGCCAGTTTTTTCTTTGCAATACCCGGCACCTCGAGCAGCCGGTCGATATCATGCTCAAAGACATCCAGGGTGGAGGAGCCGAAGTGGCGGACGATCTTGCGGGCGGTCTTGGGGCCGACGCCCCGGATCAGGCCCGAGCCCAGGTACTTTTCCAGGGCACCGGCAGTGGCGGGTTTGAGCTCCGTGGCCAGCTCGGCGCGGAACTGGCGGCCAAAGCGGGGATGCTCTGTCCAGGCGCCCTTGAACTCCATGGTCGCCCCGGCAAAGACCCGCATCTGGTGCACGGTGACCGTGACCAGGTTCTCGCCCCCGGAAAAGGGACGGACGCGGAGCACGGACCAGCCATTGGCCGCATTGTGGTAGGTGACCCGCTCGACAACACCGCGGATGGTTTCCTGGATCCTGGTCTGCTGCAAGCAATTCCCCTGGCAGAGGGCAACGGCGGCCCCGGCTGGAACCGGGATCACCGGAAACGGGAAAGCCGGCCTGCCCCTGGTCGACAGGATCCGCGCTCGCCCGGACCGAATTCTCGCGTACCGGCTAGTGCAGTATGGCCGGCAGGTAGAGATTCCAGGGAAACGGCCCGCCCCTGAGGGGGATGCGCAGCGGGTCGTGCCGGGGATCGTTGCTGGGCACCAGCAGGCTGTCCCTGTACGTGGCCCTGTCCGACGGTGCAAAGCCGATCCGCACGCTGCAGGCCTGGTCCGCGGCAAGGACCTGGCCGGAGCAGCCGTCCATGAGCACGGAAAAGGGGGAACCGGCCGGAGCGAGGCGGCTGATGGCGCCGATCTCCAGGTCCTGCCGGCCCCGGTTTGCCAGGCGCAGGACCAGCGATCCCGCCCTTGCCCCGCTGAACGAGAGGCCGGTTGGCGTGGCCGCGATCCAGGGCGGGGTGGACACGGCCGTGCCCGTGAGCGCCAGGGTCAGCAGCGGCGTGTCAGGGTCATTACTCGGAATCTCCAGGAGACCACTATACACGCCTGGGGCCCGTGGTTCAAACCGTAAACGGATGGAGCAGTGATCCGGTGCCGACGGGTTGAGCCGGGAAGGGGCGATCTCCCGGTTGCTGCAGGAATCGCTGTCCAGGTAAAAAGGGGGGCCGGGGCTGCTGACCGCCTGACCGATGAGCAGGTAGCCCCTGCCGTGGTTCTCGATGGAGAGGGTCGGATCGGTGTAGTCGACCGTCCCGACCTCGGTGGCCGGCGCGGGGACGGACAGGGCCGTCCGGCTGGCCACCAGTTCCGGCGCCGTGGCCGGCCGGTAGTCCTGGACCAGGTAGCTGGTCCGGTTGATGGTATCGCCGTTGTCGGCGGCATCGGCGGCGCCGGCCGCAACCCCGGTCGAGGCGCCGTTGTAGAGGACCGCTGGATTGGAAAAGTAACTGACCTGCGTGCAGCCGCCGGGACAGTCATAGCTCATGATGGTCCGGTACCACGATCCGCTGGCCCGGAACTGGTAGCCGTAGGAGTAGTCGTAGATCCCCTCGCCGCTGCCGGCATGGGCGCGATCGTGGGTACAGCCCAGGTTGTGACCCAACTCGTGCGTATAGGTCAGCTCATCACAGTAATACCCGTTCCCGAGGTGGCCGTCATGGACCACGGCATAGGCGTGCCTGGCATCACTGCTCTGCATGATCCAGGCCAGGCCGCAGCCGTCGTCAATGTAGCGCCTGAGCAGGGTCACCTGGTCGGCACCGTAGAGGTCCCGCAGCCTCTCCACGTCGGCAAAGACCCCCTCCCCACCGGTCAGGGCCAGCAGCGCCGTGTCCATGGAGCCGCTGTCAGGATAATCTTTCTCTTCCACATGGACCAGGCGGAGGCGGGCATGAACGGCGCTGTTGGCAAAGGCCTGGTTGGCAAGATCGACCAGGTACTGGATCCGGGTAATGATGGCATTGCCCGGAAAGGCCGCGGCCATGCCCGGGGTGTACAGCACCATGACGTCAATGATGCGGTCCGTGCCGGCACTGGCACCGGCCATGGCGGAAAGGGGGGCTGCGGGCATGGTGGTTGTGGCTGTTGCGGCCAGGGGCAGGGAGGCGGCCGGGAAGGCGATGTCATCCTCCAGGGAGGTGGCCATGGCCGGATCCAGGACCTCGGCGACCATGTCGTCCCCGTCCGGGCGGAAGACCGTCACCCGGCCTGCCTTGACCACCCTGGCAAAGAAATGATCCCTGCCCAGGGTCAGCAGGCTGGTTGCGCCGTCGCTGCCGCGGCCGATCCAGGTGAAGGTCCGGTTGCGGTGGCGTCGCAGCGAGACCGCCTTGAAGAGCATCTCCTTGCCCGGCACAGGGAGCAGGATCCCGGCTCCCTTCTGCCGGACCAAGGCCTGCAGGGCACCGGCACGAACCCTGAACCGGCCCCGGCCACGCACGATACCCTGCTGCCGGAGTCGGGATTCCGGGCTCTCCCGGAGAAGGCGAATGACCGGACCGCTGTCCGCCGCAGCGGCAGCGGCAGGGAGAAGAACCAGGAGAAGAACCCAGAAGGCGAGGCCGCAGCGAAGCACGTGTATCGCCCGTTTACGTGCCTGCCCGGGGCGGAAAAGAGGCCACGGTCGGGATGCCCCCGGTCTGCCCCGGGCGGGAAGAGATGGAAGAAAGCCGCCTGCCATGTTGCCCACTTCCACCTAAATCCCCCACATCGAAAATGAAGAAAAAATTTTCATTTGCCGTATCAGCGGATTATACGAACGTGATCGTTTTTTTCGACACACTGACCGGGTGAAGGATCTTTTCTTCATTTTCTCGCCCGCAGGCAGTGGCAATTTCACCGAATCTTCTTCGTTATCAAGGGATTGAAGTATTCGTATACGTCTGCGCCCCTGATGCCCCGCATCTCCGGCAAAATTGCCAATTGCAGGATTCAGGTTACAGTAAAACCAGCATGGCTGGACCAGGGTTCCGGGTCGCAGCCTCGACAAACCAAACCATGAAAGTGTGCCGCAGCCTTGACGTGACACCGCAGAGCGGTGTCACGGGGTTGGGGTGAGTCCCGAGGGTGCGGTAGAACCCGGCGGGTGGTTGCCCTTGTTGCCCCGCTCTGCAGTGCAGCACACCAACATCCTCCTGCCAGTCGCCGAAAGGCGTCTTGTCTGCCTCGTGCGTCACTCGCATGGGAACATTATACAGCTTTAGCGGAAAATTTCCTGGAAAAAATTCTTCTTTTCCAGGGATGGGAGATTGGCCGGCAACAGGTCCCTGTCTTGTGGTTCAGGGGCGAACGTGCTATAGATGAAGACTGGCACATTCAGGGTCTGGTTGCAGCACGGCGGGGATGGAAACAGGCAGAAGCCTCTGCGTGATGCCGCGAGGCGGCGCCAGGAGTGAAACCGTCCCGCGGCAGGCGGCAACCGGGCCGGCTTCCGGCAAAATACATCTGACCCTGTTGCCGCGTGGTTGCGGCGGAAGAAACAGCGGAGAGCAGGCTATGAGAGAGGCAGTGGAAAAGGCGTTGGCCCAGGTGCGGCCGACCCTGCAGCGGGACGGCGGCGACGTGGAACTGGTCGAGATCACCGATGACGGCACGGTCCGGGTACGGCTGACCGGTGCCTGTCACGGCTGTCCCATGTCGCGGGCGACCCTCAAGGAGGGGATCGAAAAGTTCATCAAGAGCGAGATCCCCGCTGTCAGGGCCGTGGAGGCGGTGGAATAACAGGTCCTTGCGCAGGGCCGTCGTAACCGGACTGCGGGAGGCAGAAGGCCGGCAAGCCGGACCTGCCACGTATTTACTCGGAAGTCCGTAAGATTTCAGTCTCCATCCCGGCCGGGCCCCTGCCCGCCCCCCTGGCAGTCCCCTGAATACCTATTCTGTAACAGGCCAAAAAAATATTCCCTGTCTCTTCACCGGGTAATCATTCCTGACAGGGACGATCCCGGTGTCGATCCTTGCTTTTTTCCGGGGAGTGATTACTATCACAGTTGATTGCAGAACTCCCGCCATGGACCACGGACGGATTGTGGCAGCGGGAAAATCAACAGGTGTGGTGTGAAAAATGAGTTTTCTGGAAGGATTGCTGTGGCTGACCCTCAACGTGTACCACGAGGCGCGCAGTGAACCGCAGATCGGGCAGCTTGCCGTGGCACACGTGACATTGAACCGGGCCGTGCAGAAAAAGGAAAGTGTCGAGACCGTGGTGACCGAACCCTACCAGTTCAGCTGGACCTTTCAGAAGAAGTCCTATCTCCCCACCGAACCGGGTGTCTTCGTGGAATGCCTGCGGACCGCCCTCAAGGCCATGATCAGCTCCGATTTCACCCACGGTGCAACCTTCTACCACCGCAAGGATATCAATCCTGCCTGGGCTGACAGCATGACCTACGTTGCCCAGTACGGCGACCACGTCTTTTACCGTAACTGACAGGTCCCTGCTCCGGACGCCAGCCGACCGGAGCGTGGCCCCCACCTGCTCAGAACTTGACCTTGGGCGCCGCTGCCTCGGGCTCCGGCACCTTGAAGTACTCTGCCGGGCCGACACCGGCCAGGGAAGCAAAGAAGCGGCCGAACACGGTGCGGCGGTAGGTATTCAGCCGACGAACCGCATCGTTGTAGCGCTTCCTCTCCACCGCGATCCGGTTCTCGGTCCCTTCCAGTGAATCCATCAGCTTCAGAAACGACTCGTTGGCCTTGAGATCGGGATAGTTTTCCTGCAGCATCAGGAGCCTTGACAGGGCCCGCTCGAAACCGTTTGCCGCCTGGACCTTCTGGGCCACCGTTGCTGCCTGGAAATAGCTGGTCCTGGCCTTGGCCAGGGTTTCAAAGATCTCCTTTTCATGCCTGGCATATCCCTTGGTGGTCTCCACCAGGTTGGGAATCAGGTCGAAACGCCGCTTGAGCTGGTTCTCCACCTGGGCCCACTGCGACTTGACCGCCTCGTCCATGGCAACGACCTTGTTGTACTGGCCCACGCCCCACAGAACGGCACCTGCCGTCAGGGCGACCAGGATACCGAGAACAAGAAGAATCGTCTTCACCGTGCTGTTCATCGTCTTTCCCCCGTCTGATTCCATTTGCCACCAGGCTACCATCCCCCGGAA
>WFUT01000191.1 GCA_015484845.1 Desulfobulbaceae bacterium | reverse complement strand
TCGAGGAGCAGGGGCTGATCCTGCCGGTCACCGAGACCTATCTCCGCTACAAGGCCCCTGCCTGTTACGACGACCTGATCACCATCGCCACCTCCCTGGTGGAGCTGAAAAAGGTCTCCTGCCGCTTCCACTACCGGATCACGCGGCCACGCGACGACGGCCGCGAGCAGCTCCTGGTCCGCGGTTTCACCAAGCATGCCTGTATAGGCCGTGACGGCAGGCTCACCCCCTTTCCCCCGGCGATCCATCGGCGAATCGGTGCCATCTTCAGTCGCATCGAAGAAGGAAGATTACCTTGACAAACGGCATGGCCATGGTAATATTACGGGACGTGACGCGGGGTGGAGCAGTCTGGTAGCTCGTCGGGCTCATAACCCGAAGGTCGGAGGTTCAAATCCTCCCCCCGCTACCATCAGCGTGAACAAGCACCTGGTCCTCAGAGGGCCGGGTGCTTTTTTTTTGCCCTCAATCCTGCAATTGGCAATTATCCGAGGATGGCGCAGAGCGCCTGCTGCGGTGTTACACCGCGGAGCGGTGTAACAAGGGTCACCCTCCGGCTTCTCTCCTCGGACTCCGGGCGCGAGGTAACGGCGGTGGCCCTGCATCACTGTCGTCAGGGGGTGCTGTCCTTTGCCTGTACCCCTGTCACCCTGCCCTGGGCATCAAGGGAGAGGAGCAGGACCCTGGCTTCCTGGAAGGTCTGCCAGTCCCGGTCGGAGAGGGAAAATTCCTTCTTGAGCCGTTTGATGTCTGTCGGCAGCACCTTGTTTCTCCTGTTGTAGGAGCCATAGCGTTTCAGGTTGTAGAAACTCCAGCAGGCCAGCAGGCCGGAGGCAATGGCCACTCCCCGGGAAAAGGTGTCGAACTGGGCGAAAAAATTGTCTATTCCCCCCAGCTCCATGATATGGGTGTAGAGGATACGGAAACCGAGCAACCAGGCAATGACGCTGATCAGGGGAAGCCAGAGGTAAAACCAGAATCCCCAGAAGATGATGGTCAGGACCTGTTCTCCGAAAATCAATGGCCTTGACTTCAGGTCGGGCCGGTTGATGATCAGGTTGTCCGGGTAATCGGCCAGGGGGGCATCCCGGTCCGGCGCCGGTGTGGGGGCATGGTGCACTGTCATGGTCTCCTCCAGGTCCGTGGTCGGTGGTTAGGACCGGATTCCCCGGTCCGGGCTTTTCCACAGGGCCCGCTTTCCCTTTGGCTTGGCAAGGGCCCTGGGCAGGCCGACGGCTATGGTGAAGATATTGATCAGCCAGAAGGCCACCGGGTACCAGATGATCCAGAAGTAGATCTTGCCGAAGCTGCGGTCGTACCTGGCGTCGATGGTCATGCTGACCGCGAACTGGAGCAGGCAGGTGATGCCGAGAAGCAGTCCTGTCCAGCCCGGCAGCAGGGTCTTGACCTCCAGCAGGGGCGGCATGGTCACCACCTTGCCCAGGGCCCAGAGCAGGGTGATGGCCAGCATGGAGTAGGCCCAGACAACACTGGTGAAATACTCCACAAAGACCATGAACATGCGCCGTCGTTTCCAGTCCCATATCCGTCTGAAATTTTTCAGGAACACCTCGGCGCCGCCCTGGGCCCAGCGGAGCCGCTGCTTCCAGAGGCCACGAAAGGTTTCCGGCATGAGCAGCCAGCAGAGAGCGTGCGGCTCATAGCGGATGTCCCAGAAGTTCAACTGCAGTTTCCAGCTGATATCAATATCTTCTGTCACCATGTCCATGTCCCAGAAGCCGACATTCTGCAGGGCGGAACGACGAAAGGCGACCACTGCGCCGGAGACGGTGAAGACCCGTCCATAGACCCGCTGCGCCCTCTTGATCAGGCCGATGATGGATGAAAATTCACCCACCTGGACCTTGCCAAGCAGGGTTGACCGGTTGCGGATACGGGGATTGCCGGTCACCGCGCCCACCCGCGGACTGGTATGCAGGTGCCAGACCATCCAGCGCGCGGCCCAGGGGTCAAGGATCACGTCGCCGTCGATGCAGATCAGGTAGTCGTAGCGCGCCGCCAGGACCCCCATGGTCAGGCCGCGCGCCTTGCCCTGGTTGCTGAGCAGGTGAATGACCCGCAGCCGGCCGTGGCGTTCGGCCAGTTCCTCGAGAATGTCCCCCGTGCTATCCGTGCTGCCATCGTTGATGGCGATAATCTCGTAGCGCTCGTACTGCTGCCGGCAGAGCCACTCGATGGTTTCCCTGATCTGGTCGCTTTCGTTGTGACAGGGAACGATGAAGGAGACCCCGGGGTATTCCCCGAGTTCGGGAGGGCGCCTGATGTTGTCACCAAAGGGCTTTTCCCAGCGGAAGTAATAGATGAAGGCCCCGGTCATCCACAGGTAGGCCATGAAGAGCGGGTAGTAGTAGGTAAAGTTGAAAAAGAACCTGACGAGGTGGGAGAAGATCCAGGTCATGGTTTTCTCCCTCCATCTCCGGCATGTTCGTCTTCCCTGGCAAAGGCCTGTTCCAGGACCTGCCTGGGGGGATGATCGTGAAAGAAATCATCGGGGTAATAGGCAAACGAAAGCGCGCCCTGCTGCCGCAGCAGGGCAATCTGGCGGCCGATCTCCCGGCCCGGTATTCTCCGGCGTTGCCGCCAGTCCACGGTCTGCAGTTCAAAGACCAGCGACTGGGGATACAGGGCCCGGGCCAGGGCCTGGCGGGCAAGTTTCCGCAGCCACTGCTCCGGGTCGGCAACATTTTCCAGGAAGGGCATGGCCAGGAGAACGGTATAGTCATAGGCCTGGAGATAGAGGGGCAGGGATTGGGCCAGCCATTCTTCGCTTTTCGGCTGCAGCACGGACAGGGCATAGAGTGCCCGGGCCGAACGGATGCCGGGCCGGGTTTCCCGGACCGTGGCCAGCAGGGACAGGGAAAAGTCGATCAGGTATTTTGTCTTGAACCTGCTCCAGCGCCGTACCAGGGCGGGATCGCGGTGGATGGCCCGGATAGTGCCGGGAAAGCCGGCCCGCCGGTATACCCTGAGCGCTGCCGGTGAACTGTCTTCATAATCGGAGAGCACACCGTCGTCGTGAAAAAGGATGCCGTCCATGGGGCCGGCGGCGGCCAGGTCCCGGTATATTCCGCGGATCATTGCCCTGGCCCGGGGATGGAACGGGGAAAGGCGGTAGCCCGGCCCCGGCCGGCCCTGGTCCCGGCCCCGGGAAGACATGACCCGGAGGTCTGTATGCGTCGGTCCCGGGTCAAAGGCGAGCAGCGGTATCCAGGCATAGACCGCCACGCCCTGCCTCCGCAGCGCCTGCGCCACCCCGTGAAAGAGGTCGGCCCGCATGGGCAGGCAATGATTAGGGAAGTAGAGCGCCTGGGCCACGTCGTCACCGTCAGGGTCGGCGAATGCCTGCAGCCAGACCGCTGTGACGCCCAGGCCCCGGACGCGGTCAAGGAGAAGGGCCAGGTTCCTTTCCTGCTGCGACCGGTCAGGATCATAGACATAATCGAGATCGACCTGGGCGGCGATGATGGGTTGTTCCCGGGCAGGGGCGCAGTAGTCGCGCCGGGCCATGGGCAGGCTGCAGGCGGTGGCCAGGACCAGGATCGCGATGGTCAGCAGCAGGGCCGTCAGCACGGTGCCGGAAGGCCACCGCCGGGCCTCCGTTGCCGGCGCCGCTGTCTGCATCGGGACAGAAGGGGCCATCACCGGACCGCGAAGGGAAAGGTGGCCTTGGAGATGAGCGGCCGGATACGGGGTGTGGCCGGCCGGCCGTGCAGGAAATCGTCATAGGCATATCCCCAGTTGATGAGGTTGTATTCGGGAAGGGAGGCCAGCAGTGGTTCGAGATCGTCCCGGTCCGACTTCCTTGCCACCAGGAGGCTGATCTTGGCCAGCAGGCCGGTGCCCTGCAGCGGCGCAAGATCGGCGTGGAGCTGTTGTGCAAGAGAGGCCGGCCCGACGCCCTCGCCGTTGACGACAAGAAAGTCGACGTAGCGCAGCAGGGAGGTCACGCCCCGGCGGTCCAGCTTCCCCAGCGTCCGCAGGGGGAGCACCAACCCCACCTCGATAAAGGGCTGCCCCTCCTGGAAGGCCTCCAGGTCGTCCATGATCCGGCTGATTACAGGATCCCTGCTCTCTTTGAGCAGTTGTTTCCGGGCCTGCCGACGCCTTGCCGGGTCCCAGTAGCGCACTTCCCGGAGAGGAATCGTGCCGGGCGCGGACCTCCCGAGCCGCTCCGCCAGGCCGGGCTGGTCGACGAGCAGGCCGGCCGTAAAGGCGCACTGCCCCATCTGGCGGAAAAAGGCGTGTGCTGAGGCCGGATCTGCCAGGGCGGGATCGGCGAGAAGCCTGGCAGAGAGCCAGAGAAAGGTATCGGTGCCGCCGCGGTGGGAGGTGTGCCAGGTCAGGCGGGAGAGCCGGTCCCGGGCAAGCGGCAGGACCTGGTTGGGAAAGAGGGCCAGCAGGCCGTGCCTGCCCCGCAGGACCGGCTCAAAGGTGACCATGCCCGGGTCCAGGGCCTTCAGGCGGTCCAGGAACGCACTGTATCGATGTTCACCGCCCGGTTGCGGATCGAGCAGCTCTTTGCTGCGCACCTTGATGAAGTGACGGACCGGCGGGGCGATATCCGGGTCCAGGTAGCCTCGGAAATCGGCCAGGCCGGGATTCTCTGTCGGGTAGATCCTGCCGATTTCCCGGAGATTGGTAATGGTCCCCGGCACCGGGTTCAGGGTGAGGGTGATCGGCATGCCGGCCTTTGCGGCCGCTGCCAGGGCTGTAGCTGTATAGCGGCCATAGGGCCAGACCATGACCCGGGGGCGGATGCCGAGCCGCTTTTCGAGAAATGCCTGGTTTTTGTTCAGGTCATTGTAGATGCGCAGGAACTGTTCCTGGTCACTCTCGTGGGTCCCGGTGGCGGGATCGTAGACATGGGCGATGGCCGCCGGCAGCCGGTCGCCGGCACTGTCGGCGAGAACGGCCCTGTGGAGGTTGTAGGAATGGGAGGCGATCTCGACCAGGCCGGAGGCAGCGATCTCCCGCATCTGCTGCCAGCTGAGAAACCTGGCGCGGGACACCCGGTTGTCGCCGTAGAGTACGGTGGCCGACATCTCCGGCCGGATCCAGGAGCCCACCAGGGCCAGGACGGCCGGAAAATGATAGGCTCTGAGCAGGGGCAGCACCAGGTCGTAAAAACTTCTGTAGCCGTCGTCCCAGCAGAGCAGGACCGCCCGTTCGGGCAGTGGCCTGGTGCCGTCGCGGGCCGCGATCAGGTCGTCAATGGAGACCGGGTGGTACCTGTTGGCAACAAGCCATTCGAACTGGTCAACCAGGTGATCGACGGTCACTGCGTCGCTGGCCAGTTCGTCCCGGCTCCTGACCACGTCATGGTAGGCAATGGCCATGAAACGGGTCTCCCGGCATGGTGCCGGCCGGACCGTGAGCAGGACCAGGACAATGGCGACAATGGTGGCGTATACTGTCTGCATATCGATGATCGGGTCAGAATTTTCCATTGATCATGAAACGGGCCAACCGGTAGGGCTCGGCATGGCCGTCATAGACATTCTGGCCGAATTCCACCCCGGCCAGTATCTCCAGCCAGGGGGTGAAGCGATAGCGCTGTTCATAGCGGACATGGCCGATCCAGCGGGGCACATAGCCCGACTGGTCATACCAGCCATAGCCGACGTCGAGCTGCTGGGCCAGCAGGTGGTCGTAATGGCGGTAATAGACATGGTCAACGTGAATGGCGCCCTGGCAGCTGAAGTCATGGTCCGGGCTGTAGTAGGGGACATCGGTCTTGGTGTTGGTTGAGCCGTAGAGGTCGATCCGGCCGTCCACGTCAAGGTGGGGAATGTCGATGAACCGCTGGCTGATGACCGCCCCGGCCTCGAGGCGGGCGTTGTTGTCGGTAAAGTCCGAGAACTGCAGGGAACCACTGATGCGGCGCCGTTCGCTGGCCCGGTAGGTAATGGCCGCGGAGACGGCGTCGGCCCGGATACCGTGATAGAGGGCCCGCAGGGGGGTACTGACACTGAAGCGTTCCCCGGCGAGCATGAAGCGCCAGAAGTCGGACGGCTGGTAGATGGCCTTCAGGGATCCCCCCATCCCGCTCCTGCTGGCATCATTGGAGGTCAGGTGACCAAGGAGGTCCCAGTCACCCCGATGGTATTCCAGGCCGAGGGCGGAGCGGTCAAAGGTCTCCTCGCCCTCGATGAGTTCGCTCCAGGCGTGGCGATAGCCGGCGCTCAGGTACCAGTTGTCGTCAATGGGCTGCGATATGAGCTCGGCGCTGGCCACGATTCCGTCGCCGTTGAGTTCCGGGCCCGTGGAGTGGGAAAAGGTGATGTCGCCCCAGTAGGTGGGCTTGCGGGCAAAACGGTAGTCACGGGCAAGGGACCTGGTCACGTGTTCGTGCGGGTGTTCCCGCAGCAGCCTGGACAGGATGGGCCGGGCTTCATCGTACCGGTGCAGGGCGATGAGGCTGGCCCCCTTGCCGGCCAGGGCGTCCAGGCTTTCGGGCTGGAGCAGGCAGGCGGTCTGGAAATCCTCCAGGGCCTGCCGTGGCCAGTCGCGGGCATTGGCGATCTGGCCCCGCACCTCGTGCAGCCAGTTGTTGGCCGGCGCCCTGCTTACCAGGGTGTTGATCCTGTTCCATGCCTCCCCCAGCTGATCGGCGTAGAACCTGGCCTGGATTGCCGTGACCCGAAGGGCAAGGTAGCGTTCATTGGGGAACCTGGCCCTGCTGTCCCAGAAGGTGAGATAGCGCGGCTCGTGTTTGACCATGGAGTCGATGAGGTTGAAGGCCTGCCCAAAATCCTCGTCTTCCACCCGGGCATAGAAGAGCCCCAGGGAGGCGCCGTAGTTTTTTGGATCCTTGTCCACCAGTTCCCTGTAGATCTTCCCGGCCCGGGCCGGTTCTTGGGTGGCCAGCAGGCTGTCGGCCAGGGCCTGGCGGGTGTAGTCCGGCATGGGGCCCCTGTCGGCAAGGATCGCGTACAGCGATTGCAGCTCTTTCATGCTGCGCAGGTTGCGCAGGGTGATGAGCATGTCCAGGTATATCTGCCGCCGCTGCAGCCGTGAGATGTGGCTGTCCGGCAGCACGGCCAGGGCCTGGAGCTGCAGGGAAAGGGCCTTGAAGGCGAAGAGGCCTGTTTCCTTGAAGTCCTTTTGTGCGTCCGTGCTCCAGCGAAGCAGCTCGGCGGCGCGGCCGGTAAGCAGGGCCGCCTGCTCCTCTGCAGAAAGAGGAGACGGCGGGACGTCGAGTTGCGCCGCCCTGGCAGGGGCACGGATATGGTTAAGGGTGACGATGGTCCGGCGCAGCAGCTGCCGGTCTTGCGGGCGCAGGGCCAGGGCGCCCTGGTAGTCGGCCAGGGCCCTGATTTTCTTGTGTTCTTGTTCATGAAGATAGGCCCTGGCCAGGTAGAAATCGCGGTTCTTTTTGCCGTGCCGGCCAATATCGGCCAGGATCTTCCGGGCAGGGTCCAGCCTGCCCTTGTCGATGAGCAGCAGGGCCTTGCGCAGTTGCCACGGCTGGTTGTCCGGGTGCCGGGCAAGGAGGTCGTCGAGTATCCGCAGGCCGGCATCGGGATTGTGCAGGTTGCGGTAGCTGTTGGTCACCGCAAAGAGGACATAGTCGGGATACTGGTCAGGCGGCCGGGCGGTAAACAGGGTGACGGCCTTGTCGTAGCGGCCCGCCCAGGTAAGAAGAACGATCAGGTCATTGGTTATGGCCCTGTCACTGGGCCACTGCCTGTGCAGGGCAGCGAGCCTGTCCGCGGCCTCGCCCGTCCTGCCGGCCCTGGCCATCAGGACCGCCTGCTCCTGCTGGAGGCGCACGGCCCGGGGAGGCGCTGCCGACGCCGCCAACGGGCCGGCCCACGAACAGAGGAGAATGAGGTGGCTCAGTATGAACAGGAGTGCCGGGCGTGGAAGGTGCATGTTGCCGCTGCGGTTGTGTCGGAAGGGCGGAGTGTCTTTTACGAATATGAAACTACTTAACTTTACCCTGTTTATTTTACAGCAGAAAATTTTTTCTGACCATCGGGAAAAGTATTTTTCCGTGATCGGGGGTGCTGCAGCCGTGCGAGATGCCGTTGTTGGCGCCGGGCCGTTTTTTTTTGTATGGACCATGGCGCTCGGGCAGAGATGATGCCTTTCCGACCAATCAGGCAGGGAGATGCTGCCAGGTAACAGGGTAAAAATTTTCTTTTGCCGTATCAGCGGGTTATACGAACGTGAGCGTTTTCTTTCGCCCGCAGGGCCTGGCAATTTTACCGAATCTGCTTCGTTATCAATGGCTTGAAGTGTTCGTATGCGTCTGCGCCCCTGATGCCTCGCACCTCCGGCAAAATTGCCAGTTGCAGGATTGAGGCGAAAAAACCCTTGACCCCGTAGTATGGTACAGTGGTTACAGTATGTTCAATCCAACCTGGATCCTGTAGTCGGCACGTTCGCCGGTGATGCGGTATGCCAGGGGCGCAGGGGTGTCATCATGGGTCAGGTGCTTGGTAATGTTCCAGGTTTGACAGACCTCGTTAAATAGTTCGGCAACCTGTCTGTAACATGCATCTTGATATATCTGCATGTTAC
>WFUT01000190.1 GCA_015484845.1 Desulfobulbaceae bacterium | reverse complement strand
TGTTGTCCCGCAGGTTGTTCCAGCGGCGGATATCGCGGGCCGAGACCCGGAATCTCCTGGCAATGGTCCAGAGGGAGTCCCCGTTCCGGACCCGGTACCAGGTGAGCCGGACCTCCTGCCTGCTCCCGGCCGGTCGGTACTTCTTGGATCCGTTGCGGACCAGGAGGGTCGGGTTTTCCGCCCCGGCCGTCCGCAGGGCACGCCTGCTGATGCCGTCGTCCATGTAGAGGGCGAGCTGCTCGCCGGCCCGTATCCGGCGGACATCGGTGATGTTGTTCCACTGCATGATGATGTGGACCGGCACGTTGTACTGTTTCGAGATCCGGGACAGGGTCTCACCCCGCCTGATCCGGTGCAGGATCATCCGGCCGTCGCGGCCGGCCCTGGCAAAGCGGGCATCGGGTGTCTCGCCCTCCTTGAGCAGGATGTACTTGGTTGTCCGGTAGGGAATCCGCAGCCGCTGGCCCGGGCGCAGCCGTGCACTGTGCAGGTTGTTGGCCTTGAGCAGGGTGGTCTTGTTGAGGCGATAGAGCCTGCATATCCGGGTCAGGGTGTCGTTTGCGCGGACCGTGTGGGTCTTGTAGCCCGTGGTGATCACCGGGTAGAGGCGGGACATGTTCCTGGCCACCAGCCGGGCCTTTCCCCGCGGGATCTTCAGCTGGTAGCCGTCCATACGCGGTGGGGTCTGGTTCCTGCGCAGTTCGTTGTTGAGGAGGCGCAGTTCCCGGACCGTGGTCCTGGCGGCCACGGCCACGGCGGCCAGGTCGGTGCGCGGCGGCACCTTGACCCGCTCGTAGGGGATCGGTTTCTGGTAATCGATGTCGGTGAAGCCGTATTTCTCCGGGTTGCGGGCAATCATGATGGCCGCGATCAGCTTGGGCACGTAGCGCTTGGTCTCCAGCCGCAGGTAGCGGTGGCGGGCGAGCTGCCAGAAGTCGCGGGTGCCGTACCGCTTGATGGCCCTCCTGATCTTGCCCTCGCCGGCATTGTAGGCGGCCACCGCCAGGTACCAGTCATTGAATTCGGCATACAGGTTGGAGAGATAGGCCGCCGCGGCCCGGGTGGCCTTTTCCGGTTCCCGCCGTTCATCGACCCAGGAGTCGATGCGCAGGCCGTAGTTGCGGCCCGTGCCCCTGATGAACTGCCAGAGACCGGCGGCATGGGCGCGGGAATAGGCCGAGGGATTGAATCCCGACTCGATCATGGCCAGGTAGGCCAGGTCCGCGGGCAGGCCGGCCTCCCTCAGCTCCCTGCGGATGATGGGCAGGTAGCGGGTGGAGCGGGCCAGCCAGCGCTTGAAGTACCTGCGCTGCCGTCCCTGGAACAGGTCGAGATAGAACCGTACCTGCCTGTTGACCACCACCGGAAAGTCATAGGTCGTCTCCGGCATGCGGCTCTGCTGTACCTTGCTGCCGTCATCCCATTCACCCAGCTTGTCCAGGGCGGCCAGTTCGTCCTCCAGGACCTCTTCCGGCTCAACGGTCACGTACTGGTTGTTCTCGTCGGTGGCGCTGTCGATGTCCGGCTGCGTGGTCCCCGGCGTACAGGCGGTCTTTGTGGCGCCAAGGGGGGAGCAGGCAGAGGCCGCGGCCAGGAGAAGACAGAGAAGGCAGAGCGTAATCCAGGCAGACAGGCCGGATTCCGGGACAGGCTGGTGGCGGACAGGAGGTGGTTCGTGTGGACTCATGGAGTATCGTGGCCGGAAAGGGAGAGGTTTCTTTGAAGTTTATGAGTCTTTCTGATAGGTTACCCTGTAGCTCGCTTGCAAGGTGCTATTATCACAAGATTTCTAACATTAAAGTATGGCTTTGTACAATAAAAAATGCAAGTTTCCGGAAAATTCATGGAATCGGATTGTAATACCGCCTGTCCGTGACCTGTGGCCTGCAGGGGAAACAGGCGGCCGGTTGCAGCGTCGTTTTCGAAAAGACGGAGCCGAAAAGGCGATGTGTCGGCGAAAACCTGCGGCCTGGAAAATGAAGAAAAAATTCCTTCACGCCGTCTCTGGGGCGAAAATCTCTGGGCGAAAAAAACGAACACGTTCGTCTCATTTGATGAGATGGCAAAAGAAAATTTTTTCTTCATTTTCGAAGTGCATGATTTAGGTTATAAACATATCCGGCAGGCAGACAGGCGGTGACGGAGGCGACCGCTTCCGCGAGATGCCGCCGGGCGGCGGGCGTTACCACGTCACCGGGCAGGGAGCTGTCACGTTTAACTGGTGCAACATTGCAAGGCGTTGCAGTCGTTGCCCGGGACAGGCGGCTGGGAGCTGGATTCCGGCCCCTGCCGGCCTGGTTGCTGTTTGCCGATATCCTTGACGATCTGCCGGGAAGTCTCATCCTGTCCCGGACGATTACCCGATTCTGCCAGGTTCCGGCCGTATCCATGTCCCGTTTCCTGAAATACCTTGCCCTTGTCTTCTTCTCTGTCGCCCTTCTCGCCGCGGCGGGTGGCGGTGCGGCGCTCTATTACCTGGTGGTGGTCAATCCGGGCCCGGAGATCGAAGAGGCCAACATCGCCAGGATCCTTGCCCGCGAGAGCCCGGTCTACTACCGGGACGGCAAGGTCAAGGTCGGGGTCCTCTTCCAGGGTGTCCATCGCCAGTACCTGACCTACGACCAGATCCCCCGCGATTTCATCAACGCCATTGTCGCGGCAGAGGATGACCAGTTCTTCCACCACCACGGTATTGATTTTCCAGGCATTATCAGGGCCATGATCGCCAATATAAAGGCCGGCCACGTGGTGCAGGGGGGATCCACCATCACCCAGCAGACCGCCAAGAACCTGTTCAAGCGGGAGTCGCGCAGCTACCGGGCCAAGCTCAAGGAGCTGCTCTATGCCCTGCGCCTGGAATACCGCTATCCCAAGGAGAAGATCCTCGAGTTCTACAGCAACCAGTTTTTCGTCTCCGGCAACGGCCACGGCCTCGGCGTTGCGGCGCGTTATTATTTTGACAAGGATCCCAAGGATCTGACCCTGGTCGAGTGCGCCTTTATCGCCGGCAGCGTCAAGCGGCCCAATTACTACAACCCCTTTACCAAGCGGAACAGGAACCGGCCGGAAGTGGTCCGCAGGCGGGCCAGGGAACGGGTGGCCTACGTGCTGGGCAAGATGCTCAAGAACCACATGATCACCCGGGCCCAGTACCAGCAGGCCATGAAGGCTCCCCTTGACTTCAAGCAGGGCAGGATGGCCTATGCCCTGAACACGATCATGGACCTGGTCAAGGACGACCTCGCCAGCCCGGCCATTGCCGACGCCCTCGAGGAACACGGTATCTCCAACGTCTCCACCTCGGGCGTGCGGATCATCACCTCGGTGGATCATGATCTGCAGGAGCGCACCCTCTATGCCCTGCGCCGGGATCTCTCCCGCCTGGATGTCCGCCTGCGCGGTTACAGCCGGGCCCAGGTACAGAAAGAGTATGCATCGCTCAAGTACCAGGGGGATACCGAGCTGCGGCCGCACAGTTTCCTCTTCGGCACCATTGCCGCCATCAGCTCCGGCGGCAAAAAGGGGCCGGTCATCCGGGTGGACCTGGGCGACAAGCGGCCGGTGGGCATCATTGACCGGCAGGGGATGCAGCGGCTGGTGACCGCCCTGGCCAGGTACCGTGAGCAGCGGTGGACAACGGCCGGGGCCAGGGACGTGGATCACCTCCTGCGGCAGCTCAGGAAGGGGGACCGGGTCTATGTCAGTGTCCGGAAGATCGGTGCGGACGGCACGCCCCTCCTGGAACTTGAACGGTTCCCCCGGCTGCAGGGCGCGGCCCTGGTGGTCCGGAAGGGGGCAATCCTGGCCATGGCCGGCGGCATGGAGAACCGCTACTTCAACCGTGCCGTGGATGCGCGGCGGCTCATGGGCTCGACCTTCAAGCCGTTCCTCTTTTCCGCTGCCCTGCAACTGGGCTGGAATACCACCGACCGGCTGGACAACCGCCGCAACGTCTTTGTCTTCATGGACCGGCCCTACTTCCCCCGGCCCGACCACCACAGCCCCTTCCAGTATGTCTCCATGAGCTGGGCCGGGGTAACCTCGGAGAACGTGGCCGCGGTCTGGCTCCTCTACCACCTGGCCGACCAGCTCACGCCGCCGCGCCTGCGCGAGGTGGCCGCGCAGCTCGACATGGCGCCGCGCAAGACCAAGAACGGCGAGGAAAGCTACCAGCACTTCAAGGGCCGCATCCGCGACCGGTTCGGTATCGTGGTCAACCACGACACGCTGCGCCAGGCGGCCTATGACCGGGCTGTGCAGCTCCTGGAGGCCGATTTCCTGTTCGAGGACCGGGCCGATGAGTACCAGGAGCTGCGCCAGCTTCCCTTTGGCCTGCATTTTGACCGCTTCCTTGACGAGATATCCGCAAAACTCGCCCGCAGAGATCTCAAGAAGCGCCAGCGGCAGGAGCTCATGTTCCGGCGCCGTCTCCTGCAGGACAACTTCCTCGCCCTGGCGCCGGTGCAGGCCGCCTTTTTCAGGATGCCGCTCTATTTTGACAGGCTGAGGCGCCACGAGGAGGACCTGTTTTCCTTTTTCAGGTCGTGGCGTCCGCCGCCGCGGCCGCCGGGGGCCTTTTTCCGCGACGGCCGGGGACGGGTGGTCTTTACCCTGACCCGCCAGCCCGAGGACGACTGGTATCCCCTGGACGACAGGCAGATCGTCGGTTCCCTGCTGAAGATGAACCCCGACGAGCGGCGGCGGTTCTGGAACCGGGTCCGTCTCGACGGTCTGCTCAGTACCGAGGCCTATGCCCAGGTCAACAGCCAGATGGAGCAGGTGCTGACGGGTCTTGCCGGCAAAAGGCCCTACAGCATGGAGGTCCTGGCCGATGTTCGCGACTACCGGGTCATGCTCGGCCTGCAGTACCTGATGCGGCTGGCGCGGGAGTGCGGGATCAGCAGCCGCCTCGAACCGGTCCTCTCTTTTCCCCTGGGCTCCAATGTCGTCACCCTGGCCGAGGCGGTCCGCATGTACGAGACCCTTGTCACCGGTGTTCGCAACGATTCCCGCGCCCGGGCCGGTGAGGACGCCGGCAGCGGCCGGCACGGGCTGGATATCATCGAGCGTATCGAGGCGCCGGGCGGCATGGTGGTCTATTCCCGCCAGGTCAGCGCCACCCGGGTCTTTGACGGCAAGACCTCGGCCGCCATCGCCAATGTGCTCCAGAACGTGGTCAAGTACGGTACCGGCCGCTATGCCACCCGGCATGTACGCCTGCACAGTGACGACCCGGCACGGGAAAAGGCCCTGGCCGAGCTCGACCTGCCGGTGCCGCTCCTGGGCAAGACCGGTACCGCCAACCGGTTCCGCAACGCCGCCTTCCTCGGTTTCGTGCCCGTGCTGTCGGCGGGCGATTCCTCGACCATGACCCTGGATGGCGGCTACACCGTGGGGACCTACGTCGGCTTTGACGATAACGCGCCCATGGTCCGCGGCACCACCCATATCACCGGCGCCACCGGCGCCCTGCCGGCCTGGTGCGATATTGCCGGCAGCATCCTGCGCCTGGATCATGTCGGCGACCGGGTCGATCCGGTGGACCTGACCTTCAACGGGCTGCCGCTCCGCTATCCCGACACCGGTGAGCTGTTCGTGCCCGTGGATCCCGACCAGGGCGGCCTGGTCCTGCAGGGACGCGGTGCCAGGAAGGCGGTGGTGCCGCCGTTGTCGCCGGTGATCCTGACCTATGGCCGGGTGGTGGAGAATGGCACCTTTGAGCCGGCCCGTTTCTTCCATCCCTTCTGGCGCAACCTCCGCAACCTCCAGGCCGGTGTGGCGCCCGATGCTGCCGCGGCCGGTGGCGGTGCCGCGCCCGGGAGCGAGTAACCGCCGTGGCCGGGCAGCCGGCCGGCCACGGCGGGGACAGGGGCAGGGAAATTCGTTTTTCTGCAGAAAGCGATTGTCCGCACCCCTGTTATTTGATATTCTCGGGTACTGAGTACCTGCCTGGCGCTGGTAAGAAAGAACATAAATGATTACAATCAGTTCTTTTGATACCGGCGTGGAGGCGGCAAACCGACCCCGCAAGCCAGGAAGAGATCCGCCATGTCGAATCCACCCTTCGCAAAGGCTGCTGTGCTGCTGCTTGCCCCTGTCCTGGCCCTGCCCCTGCTCGCCGGCTGCATGGCGAACAGGCACATGGTCTCCCCGTACGAGGCCAGGGCCAGGCGGGAGGCTGCCATGCGGCAGCAGCCCGTCCGTCAGCCGGCCAGGCCGGTGCCGCCGGCCGGCGCCCGCCCGCCGGCACCCGTCGAGTCCGGGCAGCCCGCCGGGCAGGTGACGGAGAACGACGTGCTCATGCCGGCCCTGACCCTGATCAACGACCGTATCTATGCCTATGAACAGAAGTTGAAGGCATGGAAGGAGCTCAACGACCGGGTCGCCACCCTGAATCTGGGCCAGGAGCAGGTGGACAGGATCAACTCCTGCCGCCAGAAGCTGCAGGATATCCTGCTGGGCTACAATGCCCTCCACCAGCGTCTGCTCGGGAAACGCTCCATCAGCAGCGCCCAGCTCCTGGCCGGCAGCTCCCTGCTTGACCTGGAGAAGCGCGATATCAACTACCTGGAGAGCGACTGTTCCCGTCTCCCTGCCCGGGGCGGCAGGGCGCCACAGTGGATCGAGGGCTCCCGGAGCAGCGCGGTACGCAAGGCCACGGACGAGATCGGGGAGGCAGCGAAAAAGGCGGATTACGCCCAGGTCATCGCGCTCTACGAGAAGCTGCCGCTCGGCCCGGGCGAGAAGGCGCCCTACGAGGCCACCTACCAGTACGGCATCGCCTTGATGAAGAACCGCCGGGAGGCGGACGCGCGCAAGGTCTTCTCCGATCTCCTGGCCTCGATCAGGAAGAAGGACCAGGCCCAGCGGGAGTTTCGCCTCATGCGGCTTCTCGGGGACCTGAACTTCGGCCTCGGCGTCTATGACGCGGCCCGCGACCGGTACGAGGAGATCATGCGGATCTACAAGTCCCTGGGCGAAAAGAACGAATGGGCACGCCAGCAGCTCGCCGCCCTCAAGGTCAGCGACCAGCAGGGCGAGGAGGTCAAGGCCTATGCGGCGCTGCTCATGAGCTATCTTGCCTACAACCCGGACCGGGACGGCTTCAAGGTGGTACAGCAGGCAGAGAAGTTCGTGCAGACCTATCCCTACTCGCCGGTCTCTTCCAGCGCCGATCACATTGTCGAGGAATCACGCCGCCTGGCCGAGAAGTGGTTCAGTGACCTGATGGTCCGGGTGGACAACCTGGAGAAGGCAAAGAAGTTCCAGGAAGCCCTGTTGCTCATCGAACGGATCCCGCGCGATATCCTCCCCCTGGACAAGCAGGAGGCCCTGAAGGCGAGGACCGACGAGCTGACCACCGCCGAGTCCATCGCCATCGAGACCGAGCGGCTGGTCAAGGAGCAGACCCTGCAGGAGAACTGGAACGCGGCCATGACCCATCTCGAGGCCAGGGAGTATGACAAGGCCATCGAGGCGTTTAAAAAACTGCTGGGAACCTCCTATGACGCCCGGGCCCGGGCCCGCATCGACGAGGCGGCGCGCCTGGCCGCGCAGGAAGACCGGCAGCGTGCCGCGGAGCTCTTTGTCCGCGCCAACCGGACCCATGACCAGCAGAGCAGGATCAAGCTGCTTATTGCCTCGCGCAACCTGCTGCAGGGCATCCTGGTCAAGTATCCGCAGTCGGAGCTGATCGACAAGGTGAAACGGAACCTGGCGCGCATCGAGGAGGAGCTCAAGGCCATAGACCCGGGCCTTCTCGCCGCGCCGGCGACCGTCGGAGGCAGTGGGCCGGCAACCACGCCCGGGTCCGGCTCCGCCTCTCTGCCCGCGCCGGAACCGGCAGCGCCACCGCCGGGTGGCAACACCGGCGTGCCGCAGGTCCCGGGGCTCAACCGGGTGTCACCGTGAGCAGTGGTCCGGCCGGCACCAGGAGGCGGGGGGAAGGATAACAGGATCGATGTGAAATAGAAATACGAGAACAGCGGGACAGGAAGGCCGGCACGTCATCCCGGCAGGGGGGGCACTGGGCCGGATCCTGCCCCCTTTGCTACTGTTTTCTGATAATCTGAAGAAAAGGAAGGGGCCATGAACAAGAATCTTATTATCGCCATCCTGGCGGGATTTGTGATCCTCGCGTCAATCTGGGGATCAGTGGGAAACAATAATTCCAGGATACTGAAAAAGCAGCTGAAGAAGGCCACGGCGGAGATCGAGGCCCTTCGCAGTCAGCAGGCCAGGGTGCAGCAGCAGGAACAGGGGACCACCGTTACCCTGCGCAAGAAGCTGGCTGCCGACAGGGAGCAGATTGCCAAGGCCCGCCGGGAACTGGTGGAACTGCGCAAGGCCAACAAGGCCCTGGAGTCCAGGCTGACCGGGCGGAACGCGGAACTGGAGAAGCTGAACCGCAAGGTGGCAGAGCTGGAAAAGGCCCTGGAGCAGGCCAGGGCCGCGGCCGGGAAGCAGGCCGCCGTCCAGGAGCAGGCCGGGGAACAACAGGACCGCCTCGCATCGCTCAAGCAGCGGCTGAAGGAGAAGAACATCCAGGTTGCGCTCCTGCAGCAGAAGATCAACGAGATGGGCAAGCAGGTCAATCCCCTCAAGAGCCAGCTGGCTGCAAAGGAAAAACTGGTCGCAGGGCTCAAGAAACAGCTGGCGGAGCGCAACGGCCAGCTCGCCACCCTGAAAAAGGGTCTGCAGGACGAGACCGGCCGGGTGGAGGCCCTGCAGGCCCAGGTCGCCCGGAAGTCCGCCAGGATCACAGCGCTTGAGCAGCAGATGGCTGCCCTGAAGAAGGAGATGGGCGACAAGCTCGCGGCCATGAAGAAGGCGGTGGCCGGGAACCAGGCGGTCAGGGATGCCCAGCAGCGGCTGGCCGAGGTGCAGAAAAAACTGGCTGCCGCCGAGGACAGGGTCAGGGAGCTGGAAGACAAGCTTGCCGCAGCCACCAGCCAGCCCAAGTCCGCCCTCGAGCGTGATCTCGAGGCGGCCAGGGCCCAGGTGATCGGCCTGGAAAAGATCGTCGAGGAGAAGAACGCTGCCCTGGAAAAGGTCAGGAGCGAGCTTGAGCGTGTCAAGATCAACATGAATGTCCTGCTCTCCAAGGTTGCTGAACAGCGGGATGCGCTAAAGCAACTGCGGAGCGAGAACCAGGACCTGGTCAAGGAACTGGCAGCCAAGAACGCCCTGCTCTCCGATCTGCAGGACCAGGGGCAGCAGGCGGATGCGGGCCAGGGCGCCGCGGTACCGGCCCCGGTCCATTAACCGGAACCTGGATCCTGCACAGGATGCAGGTGGAAAGGAAAAAAAGAGAGGGGGCGCCCTGCCGGGTGGTCAGGACAGGTCGGCAGGGCGATCTGTCGCCATGATGAAGGCCCAGCTTCTGCGTTCCCTGGTGGACCTGGCAGAGCAACCCGAGCCGCTGGATTTCTGCGAGGTCGAGATCCCCTCCCCCGGACCGGGCGATGTCCTGGTCCGGGTTTCGGCATGCGGGGTCTGCCATACCGAACTGGACGAGATCGAGGGGCGCACCCCGCCGCCGCATTTACCGGTCATCCCGGGGCACCAGGTCGTCGGCAGGGTGGAACAGGCGGGGCAATGGGTCAGCAGTCTCCAGCCCGGTGACCGGGTGGGGGTGGCCTGGATCTTTTCCGCCTGCGGCGCGTGCCGGTTCTGCCTGCGCGGCTTGGAAAATCTCTGCCCGCAGTTCAAGGCCACCGGCCGCGACGCCGACGGCGGCTATGCCGAGTACATGGTCGTGGGCGAGTCCTTTGCCCATCCCATCCCCGACAGCCTCACCGATATCCAGGCCGCGCCGCTCCTCTGTGCCGGTGCCATCGGCTACCGTTCCCTGCACCTCGCCGGAATCGAAAACGGTGAACCCCTGGGCTTGACCGGTTTTGGCGGCTCCGGCCACCTGGTCCTCAAGATGGTCCGGCACCGGTATCCCGACACCCCTGTCTTTGTCTTTGCCCGCAGTCCCGTGCAGCGCGCCTTTGCCCTGGAGCTCGGCGCCGCCTGGGCAGGTGATACCGGCGACACGCCGCCTGTTCCCCCGCGGGCCATCATCGACACCACCCCGGCCTGGAAGCCGGTCCTGGCAGCCATGGAGTGCCTGGAACCGGCAGGCCGCCTTGTCATTAACGCCATCCGCAAGGAGTCCCGGGACCGGGATGTTCTCCTCGAGCTTGACTATCCCCGCCATCTCTGGCTGGAAAAAGAGATCAAGTCCGTTGCCAACGTCTGCCGTTCGGATGTTCGCGAATTCCTCCGGCTCGCCGCTGAAATAGGCATTACGCCGGAAGTGGAGACATATCCCCTTGCCGAGGCCAACCGGGCCCTGTACGACCTGAAAAGAGGCCACATCCGTGGCGCCAAGGTCCTGGTCATGGAGTAGTCGGCCCGGGACGGAACGTACCGCGGCCGGCGCCGGTGCAGTTGCGGCCGCCGTAGGGGAGAGCGTTGCGGTCCGTCCTCCCTGCGGGATCATTGCAACGTGGAGAGACAGTTGACAGCAGCAGGAGAGGGCATTGTTCTTTCCTTTCACCCCACCCTTGCCGGTGACCGGTTTCTCTGGGAGCAGGCAAGCCTGGGAACGGAGGAGATTGACCTCATCCGCCAGGCCAGGGCCGTGCTCCTGCCGCAGACGGTGTCTCGCCAGCTCTACTTCCTGGTCCGTCACAACTGCCCGGCGGTCTTTCCCGACTATGATCTCCGCTTCCAGTGGGAGGGCAAGGTGGGGGACGCCATGCTCTTCCAGACCTTTGCCGCCCCCCACCCGCCGACCCGGGTCTATCCCCGGGTCGAGGCGCTGGAGCAGGACCATCCCCTGGTCGGCTATACCAGGGAGCCGCTGGTCTTTCCCTGCGTGGTCAAGGCGAACCGGGGAGGGGAGGGGCGCTATACCTGGCTGGTGCATGACCATGCCGACCTGGAGCATGTGGTGCGCCGGCTCAAGGCGCTGGAGCTCAAGGGCTGGTTCGGCTTCATTATCCAGGAGTACGTGGCAGGGGTGGAGCAGGACCTGCGGGTGGTGGTCATGGGCGAGCGCCTGCTGAGCTACTGGCGGATCAATCCCGGCTTTCACAAGAACGTTGCCCGGGGCGGCACGATCGACCCCGGGCAGGAGCCTGAGCTCCAGGCCCGGGGACGCAGGGAGGTGGCCTCCCTCTGCCGCCGGACCGGCATCAACCTGGCCGGGTTTGACCTGATCTTTCCCCGCGGCAGCCGGAGGCCCCTGTTTCTTGAGATCAACTATACCTTCGGCCGCAGGGGCCTGGGCGGGACGCAGGGGTTCCAGGACATGCTCCAGGAGGAGGTCCGCCGCTGGCTGGACAGGCAGAAGATCCCGCGGGACGCATAGTCCCCGCCTTGCTGTGC